>NC_007796.1:322248-644497 GCF_000013445.1 Methanospirillum hungatei JF-1 | reverse complement strand
TATATACTTACCTTTCGCTGATCTTATAAGGTAAATGTTAAATTATAAAGCTTAACTTTATATCTGAGAAGTGTACATATATATGGGATGATCGCTCCGACACATCAAATTGAACACATCGGCGGAATCCCATATATCTTTGAAACATTAAAAGAACTTCAAATCATACGAATTTTGAATGAGGTATATTCGCCTCACAGAAACTGGGTGGGTTTGCCGATTGGTGAAACGATTGCCATTTGGATCTGCTACTGCCTGACCGAAAATGATCATCGTATGTGTCCCTTGGAGAAGTGGGTTACTACCAAAAAAAATTTACTGGAAAAATTGATTGGTTTTCAATTTAGTCCAAAATGCTTTACTGATGACCATTTGGCTCGTATATTATCTCTATTGCACAATAATGAACTTTGGAACCGATTTGAATCTGAATTAAATCGTTCTACACTGCGTATATATGGTTTAACGGATGAAAACATCGTCCGTCTTGATATGACAACAGTAAACAGCAATGGAATTATCGATAAAAACGGATTAATACAATTTGGCAACTCAAAAGATGACGCCTCCCTCCCTCAAATAAAAATCGTACTTTCAGTGCTTGATGTGCTGGGTTTGCCCCTCACCGTTAGTGTAGTCCCTGGAAATTGTGCTGATGATCCTCTCTATATCCCTGCAATGGAAAAGGTGAAAAAATCTACGGGACAATCTGGATTACTTTTTGTGGGAGATTGCAAAATGGGTGCCATAGCAACTCGTTTGTATACGACTATCAATAATGACTTTTATTTATGCCCGTTATCAGAAGTCTCTCATCCTACTCAGGAAATTTATTCTGCAATCATAGCACATCAGGAGTCTAATCTTTCCTTCACACAAGTTTCACGATCGTACTATGATGGAAGCGATGCGATTATAGCCGAAGGATTTGAGAAAAAAATATCTCATTCAATGGAATATGAGGGGAAAATCATAACCTGGGAGGAACGGCTAATCTACGCAAAATCATTTGCTCATGCAAATAAATTCAGATTATCACTTGAAGAGCAAGTAAAAAAAGCTTTCTTTGAGATAAATTCAATGAATAAAAGAGGAAAGGGAAAGAAAATTTACCGAACAATCGAGGAAGCAAAAGAAAAAGTACATGCTATTCTTGGAGATAAGGGATTAACAGCGGTATTCGAAGTTGAGTATATCGAGCATATTAGTAATACTCCAAAACGAAAATACGGAAACAATCCCGCCAGAATTGAACAATCGACGAGAATTGAGGTTAAACCAACTATTAACTTGCAAGCCCTTCAACAAGCGCAGGAATTATCAGGATGGAGGGTATATGTAACAAATAAACCAGAAAATGAATTATCGATGCAAGATGTTGTTCTGACTTACCGTGATCAGTATATCATAGAGCATCAATTTCATCGGCTGAAGGGAAAGGCACTTTCACTTGCCCCAATGTTTATTCAACGAGATGACAGAATTGATGGTTTAGTGAAGTTTTTGACTATTGTAATGAGACCACTTGTTATTATTGAGAAAAAAGTCAGGGATTCGCTGAAAAGTAGAGGTCAGGGTTTGAGTGGTCTTTTCGAATATAATCCAACGAAAATAGTAAATAATCCTAAAACTGAAAGAATTATTGAGTTTTTCAAAGAGATTTATTTGTTAGTTTCATTTTATGGTGAACAGGTTTTTTACACAATTACTGGGATAAATCAAAAGCATCGAGAGATTTTAAATCTGATGAATGTTGATATTAGTGTTTATACTCAATTGGGATCAATTCAGGAATCTGAATTTAAGATCAGCGAACGGTGAGATATAGATAATGAAAAAAAGTCAGAGAATCAGCTCTCTTATTTTCTGATTCGGTCTAGAATATCTGTCGCATAAAGCCTGAGCCGTTCAAACTCTTTTCTTGTCAGAGGACGGGAATGGGCAATTTTTTTACGAATGGGATCAAGTTCACCAAGTTTGCTATAGACCGTTTTTATCTCTTCAAATGAGAAAATATCAGAGAAAGATTCATGATTTCGACCCTTTTCAAGAATCTTTTTAAGGTCAGTAAAATCACAGTACTCAATCAGCTCATATGAACCGATGGATATTGGATTATTCTCTTCAACCTCTTTTCGCTTTTTCATACCCTCCAGAACATCGGCAGGGATCTTTGTCTGGAGATTATCCATATTGGGCTTTACAATTCGCTGATGGATGAGGTCCCTCATCATTCGCTCAAGGGTATAGAGGAGTTCATATCCGGCAATATTAAATGATATCTCCTGATCAGTTTCAAGAATTTCGTCAAGTTTTGTCTCGATATTCTTTCGTTCTGACTGTATCTTTCCTTTCTCCCCTTTTTTGGATAATTCGGGGATAATCCGGATCACTTCAGACAATGCTCCGATGGGAGAGACCTTCAAGGATATCTGCGGGAAAAGTGCAAGTTCAGGTGTCATTCTGGATTTTTGCTGGACAAAATCTGAATAGAGATCATGTTCTGATCCATTTCGTCCTTCCAGGAGCTGCTGCCGTAATGCTTTGGCAGTTACATGAGAAAGATCAAAGATATTTGCGATATCAAGCGCTTTTTTCAGGGCACTTTCAAGTGAACCGGAGTACCCGGCAATAATCTCTTTATTAGATACAGGAACAGGGTTTGTCTCTTCCTCTTCAGACGTTAATAATGGCCGTAATGCCTCCTGAATCTCGGTATGCGTATCTTTTTTCAGTTCTTCCAGGATGCGATCCAGAAAATGGGATGGAAGGACATTCTTATATTGTCCAAGTAAGGATGCTGCACGAAGTTTATCTTCAATCCGCCTGCTTGCCATCAAAGAGGAGATCGTAGCCATTATTGTCTGAACCTGACTATTGCGGTTATCTGGGTTCATAAATCCAATAAAAACAGTACTGGCATAGATATATATGTTTTTTGGCAGTTTCCGGATAAAACAGGATAGAGATCTCAAAATTTTGATATACCTGTCACTACCCGGATAATCTCACGGACAGGTCCCCCATTCGGGGAGAGGAACAAAACTATCAAACCATGAAAAGTTTCATAAGAGATACATACATGATTCAGGATCCAGGCTGGGTGAACTCTATCAATCGGTATATTTGCATTCATGGACATTTTTACCAGCCTCCACGGGAAAATCCATGGCTGGAAGAGATTGAGATTGAAGAATCTGCATTTCCTTTTCACGACTGGAATGAACGGGTCACCAATGAATGTTATGCCCCAAACGCAGCGTCACGAATACTCGGATCTGAACGCCGGATCATCGATATTGTAAATAATTACTCCAGAATCAGTTTCAACTTCGGGCCGACCCTTCTCTCATGGCTAAAAAACCATAACCAGGAGGTCTATCAGGCCATCCTTCAGGCGGATAAAGATAGTCAGCAGATCTTTTCGGGTCATGGATCCGCAATCGCCCAGATATATAACCACCTTATTATGCCTCTGGCAAACAGCCGGGATAAAAAAACCGAGATACTCTGGGGGGTGAAAGATTTTATCTACCGGTTTGGCAGGATGCCGGAAGGGATGTGGTTATCTGAGACTGCTGTCGATAATGAAACCCTCGATCTTCTTGCCCTCCATGGGATACGGTTTACCATCCTTGCACCTCACCAGGCCAGGCGGATTCGAAAGATAGGAGAAGAGACCTGGAGCGATGTTACCAAAGAAACACTGGATATCGGCAGACCATATCTGTGCATCCTTCCCTCAGGAAGAACCATTGCCATATTTTTTTACGAGCCGGGAATAGCAGGGGAGGTGGCTTTTGGAAACCTGCTCGAAAATGGCGACCAGTTCACGAGACGACTAATTGAGGCATTCCCACGCGATTCTCATAGGCCACATCTGGTCTCCATTGCAACCGACGGAGAGACATATGGACATCATCACCGGTTTGCTGATATGGCATTGGCATATGCCCTCCATGAGATTGAATCAAAGAATCTGGCAAAGATTACTATATACGGCGAATACCTGGAGAGATTTCCGCCCGTATATGAAGTGGCCATAGCAGAAAACACCTCATGGAGCTGTAGTCATGGTGTGAAACGCTGGGAGGATGATTGTGGTTGCCGGGCGTTATACGCCTGCCTGATTTCGGATACATCGGTCTGTTATCCAGCATCATTCACATCCGGGTCATCCCCGTATAATCTTAAACCATGGAACCAGAAATGGCGGAGGCCTCTCAGGGATGCGATATCATGGCTCATCAATGAACTGGCGGTCCTTTTTGAACGGGAGATGGAAGTATTCTTTCATGATCCCTGGCAGATCAGGGATGCCTACGGTGACATCATCATTCACCGCACTTATGAAGAGATATCACGTTTCTTTACATCATATGCGAAACGGACACCCAATCCTGAAGAGATAACACGATGCCTCAAACTTCTTGAGATGCAGAAGAATGCCCTCTTTATGCAGACCAGTTGCGGGTGGTTTTTTGATGATCTTGCCGGCATTGAAACCGTCCAGATTATGATGTATGCCTGCCGGGCGATGCAGCTGGCACGTGATGTGACCGGTATGAACTTTGAACCTGAATTTATCAGGTATCTTGAAAAAGGTTTTTCCAATCTGGCACATCTTGGAAATGGCGGGGATATCTACACGAAATATGTAAAAACTGCCATTTTTGATATCAACCGACTGGCTTTTCAGTTTGCTATCATGTCCCTGATTGAAGGAAGACCTGATGAATCACCGGTGAGTCTCTATGAGATCTGCTGTAAATCATATGAACAGGCAGAGACCGGGAGTTTAAAGCTGGCCATGGGGCATGCCCTCTTTAGATCGAAGAGTACATTAAAAGAGTCAACGTTGATGTTTATCGCTCTTCATATGGGGGATCATAATTTCGTCGGAGGAGTGCGGACCTATTCATCTGAAAATGATTTTGAAGAGATTAAAGAGGATATATGGAATGCATTTACAAAAAGTGATCTTCCAGGTATGATTTTGTCACTAGATCGACATTTTGATGTTCATTCGTACTCACTCTGGCACCTGTTTCCGGATGGGAAAAGAAAAGTAATGTATAGTATTCTCAATGAAGCCCTGGAAAGTGCTCAGTATGCATACCATCAACTCTGCCACAGACATTTTCCGTTTGTTACTGCAATGAAGGAACTGAATATACCTTCGCCTATAGCACTTGATTTTCCTATCCAATACACCTTAAATAGGGAACTTATTGCCTGTCTTGATGAGGATATTATTCATATTGAGAGAATTCAGAGGATACTTGATGATATGAACAGGGGAAATTTCCTTCCTGATACAAAACTTCTCTCAGTCCATGCTGCTCATACCATTGCAAGACTTCTGAGTGGTATTGAAAAAGAGCCAGACCAGATTGAAGACATAATATTAGTAAACAAGTTATTCAGCCTTCTCTCCCCAATGTCTCTCTCAATGGATCTATGGGCATGCCAGAACACATATTTCCGAATAGGTCAGCATATGTGTCATACGATGAAACAGACCATGGAGACCGGCGATGACCATGCGCAGACCTGGATACGGGAATATTCATTGCTTGGTGAGTACTTAGGTGTCAGATGCCATTGAGGGATGGGTGCAGAATAATTATCCATAATCAGATTGACATGAATCGCGGAATAATGTATATGAAGACGTATGGAGACGTAGAATGAAGACCCGCGGGAGTGGCATTCTTCTTCACATCACTTCACTTCCCGGTCAGTTCGGGATTGGCGATCTGGGGCCTCAGGCAGATCGGTTTGTTGATTTTTTACAGGCATCAGGACAGCGGTACTGGCAGATCCTTCCGGTCCATCCAACCGATATCAGGTATGATAACTCCCCGTACCATTCTATCTCTGCTTTTGCAGGTAATCCTCTCCTCATCAGTCCTGAGGAGATGGTCAATGACGGCTATCTTGATCCTTCAGATCTGCAGGAGGGTTTGGAGGGACCTCGTGATGAAGTAGATTATAAAGCCGTCATTGCATATAAGGAACGGCTCTTTGATATGGCGTATAACCGGTTTGCGTATTTCGGATCAGACCCCCGGTTTATCGACTTTTGTAGTGAACAGGCATGGTGGCTTGATGATTACGCTCTTTTTACCGCAATCAGAAAATATTATGCCCCGGCTGTCTGGTCAGACTGGCCTCATCCATTGAAAGAGAGGGATCCCCAGGCACTTCATGAGTTTCAGGAGAAGAATAATTCAGTAATTGAACGTGAGAAGTTCATTCAGTATATCTTCTCCGGCCAATGGGAGGCACTCAGGAAAAAATGCCATAATGCCGGTATTCGACTTATCGGTGATATTCCCATCTATATCGATTACGATAGCAGTGATGTCTGGACCTATTCGGATCTCTTCCGGTTGGATAAAGAAAGGAGGCCAACATTCGTTGCAGGTGTCCCTCCGGATTATTTCAGTGCAACCGGGCAGGTATGGAATAATCCACTCTATGACTGGGATGCCATAAAGAATTCCGGGTTTTCCTGGTGGCTTTTACGACTGAAGAGAGAACTCTCCATGGTTGATTATGTACGGATCGATCATTTCAGGGGGCTTGTTGGATTCTGGGAGATCAGAGCAGGATCAGATACCGCAATCGAAGGAAGGTGGATAGAGGCTCCTGCCTGGGATTTCATCAGGACCCTGGTGAAAGAATTTCCCTGCCTCCCGATTATTGCGGAGGATCTGGGCATTATCACATCTGATGTCAGAGAGATTATGAGAGAGTTTATGATTCCGGGAATGAAAGTCCTGGTCTTTGCCTTCAGTTCCCCAACCGGGGATAACCCGTACATTCTTCATAATATCCCCAAAGATTCGGTTGTGTATACCGGGACCCATGATAATACACCGGTCAGGGGATGGTATGAACTGGATGCAACTCATGAAGAAAAACAAAGGCTTATTGCATACCTCGGAAGGGAGCCCGAAATTCATGAGATATCTGATATATTCATCCGTCTAGCGATGATGAGCAGTGCCAATACTGCAATCATACCTATACAGGATATTCTGGGACTTGATTCATCTGCAAGAATGAATAAACCAGGTACTGAACACGGGAACTGGAGATGGCGGTTACAGGAGAGGATGATATCAGAAGAACTCTCCAGGCGGCTCTCAGAACTGGTAAAAATTTACGGAAGATGAACCTCAATCTGGAGAAAGGGGTTATTTTCCCAGATATCTTTTGAGAGCTACATGTATCTCTTCATCAGAAAGAAAGCGGGGCTCTGTAAACTCTCCGGTTTTCATAGAATAAAGGAACATTCTGACCGGCTGGCCGGTGAGTACCTCTGCTGCGATCCGGTATACATTCAGTTGCAGTTCTGCACCGGTCTTGTCTCCAGATTTATAATCAATAACAGCCCATTCATTTCTGCTGTCCTGAATCAGCCGGTCAATACGTCCGGTAACCGGAAAATTCCCTGAATAGGTTATAAAGGAGACTTCCTGGAATGAACGAACTGCATCGCGAATGAGGGGAGTGCTGCAAAACCGCTGATATAAGGTATTACAAAAGGACTCTGCTTCAGGACTTGTGATACCATACGAGACAAGTACTGATTTTGTATCCTTTCCTGAAAAGATATGATGAAGCAGGGTTCCAATCTCATCAGGCAGGAGATGAGAGCCACCAGGAATCGTGACCTGATGAATAGTCTCTTCATGCCCGGTCGCTTTTCCCAATAGTCCTATATCGGTCACCGGAACAGGTCTGATCGTGGCTTTTTCATCAGGCATATCCGAGTAAAGACCACGTTTTCTGGTTCCGGACAACTTGGCATACTCATCTGGAAGGGTAAGAGGAGGAAGTGCTTCCTGTGCCCACATCCGGGTCAGTTGATCAGGATCGGTCAGGATGGTAATATCTATAGGTTTTCCGCCATCTTCCGGATCAATGCTAATAACGCCCCCTTCTTCTGCAATGTCCTTTGTTATCCCAAAGAGCGTGCACACCCAGTCAATCCTGTTATTACTCTTATCAACCGATTCATAGAATTTATCAGGTTGTTTCCCACAGAGAACAAGATGATCCCTGGCTCTCGTGGCTCCGACATAGAAGAGTCGTTTTCGCTCAGCCGATTCCTTTTCTTTCTGAATAAGCGACAATGCAGTATAGACCGGAGTTTCTTTGATATCAAAATCCTGATCAGGATCCGGAATCCTGACCCCATAGAGATGAGGATGATCACCGGAAAGTATGGGGCCCAGTTTTCCTTCTCGTGATGAACCCATGTCAGGAAGTATGACGACAGGGAATTCAAGACCCTTCGCGGCATGCACGGTCATAATATTCACCGATGTCTTCGAGAGGGTATCAAGTGCAGCCTCCCCTTCCCGTTCCTCATCGGCGATAGAGATCATCATGTCCTGTACCAGATCAAATAAACTATAGTATCCTCCCTCTGTTCTCCCCCGGATGATTCCAAGAAGTTTTGTCAGATTTGCAGCCTGTTGTTCACCCTGCTCTAATGCACCATAGATAGTAAGAATGCCGGATTCTCGTATAATGCGGTTTACCAAAGGCACCACCGGCTCTCTCCCGGCCAGGTTTCTCCATGATTCAAGCAACCGGGCTGCACGGAGAATGAGCTCCTGGTCAGCAGGTGAGCAGGAAAGGATCTCCGCTGATGGTTCTATTTCAGAGGGGCGGGTACAGAATCGTTCAGCACAGGCTCTTAACTTCTCATACAGGCTCCATCTTCGTTTCGCTCCAGGAACGTTAAGGATATGATAGATCAGCGGATCAGAGAAGCTGAAATAAGGGGACCGAAGGACACCGAAAAGTGCAGCACTATCATAGGGCCGTAAGAGGAACGAGAGAATATTATAGATATCATAGATCTCCTGCCGGGAGTAGAATCCAATCCCCCCATGGACATAAAAAGGTGTCTCTTTTCTGGAAAGAGCGGTCGTATACCGGGTAAGATGAGTCCGTCGCTCAATAAGAATTGCGATATCTCCATATCCGGCCGGTCGCATTACCCCGTCCCGGTCGGTAATTTGAAATGAACCGCATGAGACGATCTGATGAACAAGATCTGCCACCATTCCTGCTTCTATCTCCTTTGTTTCTGATCGTTCACTCCCTTTTGGTGCCTTTCCAGGAAGCAGAACGGTAATCGAACCCGGTGATGCTTTTCGGTCATCGCAGACCTGAATTGGTTCATATCCAAACTCCCAGGGCTTTTCGGTTGATGCAAAGATTCGGGAGAAGAGATAATTGACACATCCGATAACCTCCCGGCAACTTCGAAAACTCGTATCCAGATTGATGAGATTTCCCTTGCAATCGGAAAGAATACGGGTCTGAGCTTCTTTAAACCGTGTCACATCCGCATTCCGGAACAGGTAAATCGACTGCTTGGGATCACCGACGATGAAGAGGCTTCGCGTTCCTGGTTGTAATTCACCAATAATAGCAGTAATTATTTCAAATTGAGCAGGGTCGGTGTCCTGGAATTCATCAACCAGAATATACTGATACCGTGGTCTGATATGCCGTGCAACGATATCCTGATGGGATTGCAGAAATTCCCGGGTCAACTGGATGAGATCATTGAAATCAACTCCGTTTGCCTGCCTTTTCAGCATGTGTAAAAGGTCGAAGTAATATCCTGCCACGAGAGCCAGATCCCTAAAGAACGTGATGGTTGATGCAGTAAATCGTGAATCTTTATCGATATACAGGGAGAAAAATGGAACTGCTTTTTCAAGGTTTTCGATAAGGCAGGTTTTCGCTTCACGAAACCGGATTAAGTCATCATTGTCCCATATTTTTTGTGACCCCAGTTTACCGGTCGGACGAATTTTTAGAAATTCTTCCGCTGCTTTATGCAACGTTTCAGGTGGGGCATCAGGAGTGAGATCATACAGATAAGGACAGACCTGCTGTAAATACCGGACTGCACGATCATCCTTGTTTCTATATACCTCTTCAAATCTGATGAAATCTGAAATTGCATCTCTAATATCCGTGTCAGCGAAAAACTGATTTATAACCGGGGTTCTGACCTGTTCTAAAAAAATCTCCCATGCATTGATGATTCCATCCGGATCTCCTGCCAGGTCCTCTGCAAACTGTAAAAATGCGTCGGTATTTTTAGCGAGCGTTGTCATGATCTGATTGACCTGGAATTTTTCAATCTGTGCGAGAAGCCGGATAAGTGATTCCTGTATCTCTTCCGGAGGTTTTCTAATGAGGGTTTCAAATGCTTCCCGTTCTACAGCCAGTGCCTGCCCCTCATCAAGGATCACAAAACCCGGGTCAAGCCCTGCTTCAATGGCAAATTCCCGGAGAATCTGAGCACAGAAGGAATGAAATGTCATAACCGGTGCAATGACAAGCTCTTCGTGTGCATCCTTCCAGACCTGATTGTCAGGATCATCTTTGAGTCGTTCTGCAATGGTCTTTCTGACCCGCTCCTTCATCTCTGCCGCAGCCTTATCGGTGAAGGTAAGAGCAAGAACATCCCTGATGCGATATCCCTGGTCCTGAACCAGGTTCAGATACTTTTCTACCAGGACAAAGGTCTTACCGGTTCCTGCTCCGGCAGTAACCACCATGCTGACATCATGCCGTGAGATTGCCTCAAGTTGACGGGGGGTTGCTGCCATTATGCCTCAGCCTCCTCTAAACATACATCAGATACAGAGGGATACCGGTACCATTCTCCCAGCTGTGAACCCCTGTCTGGCTGGAACCTGCATATGGTTTTATACGGACAGTACCAGTCTGCATTGCATTCGGTTGTGGCCTGAATCGGGAACAATCCATTCCTTATATCATGAACATGAGAGATGGAACTATGCAGTGCATTTTCAAGAATTTCCTGCCACTGCGGTTCTGATCTGGGCAATTTTCCTTTGGGAAGGGTCTGTTTTAACGTGGGATCATAGAGAGGTATTGAATGAAGGATTTTGCGTTGAAGTTGTATATAGGAGCCAAAAACCGGTTTATTGGAAGATATGTGCTGATATGCCAGAAGATAGAGGGGAAGCTGTAATGCAGTCATACGGGTAAGGTCTGATGATCCAGGAATGTTCTTCCCGGTTTTATAGTCTATGATACCAAAAAGCCCGTCAGGAGTCAGATCAATCCGATCAATCTTTCCAATAAACCGAATGGAATTTTCAGACTCGCTCGTATCCCTATCATTCTGACCGGGGTTTTGAGATTTTTTCAACTCCCTCTGAATTGCCAGAAGATCAACCGGTTCAGTCCTGGAATCAGGATCATCATCAGGACCTCTCACTGCTCCGAATGAGTATTCAAAAAACCGGGGGGTGAACTGATGAGGAACCCTCCCATCTTCATCAGGACTCAGGCGGTCAATTTCAGTCATTATGAACCGCTCCAGAATGCCGCCACCGATATCTTCTCCCCCCATAATCTGCCTTTTCTTTGCTATCCAGAGCGGAGTCGTATAAGGAACTTTATCACACTCTTCCTCTGCAATATCCCTGATGAGGGAGAGTGCAGTATCAAACCCGGCCTCTTTGATCGGGAGAAGGCGGTTTTCATGCATAGTCCGTTTGAAACGGCTCATAATGACATGAATAAGATTCCCCTTTGTCTCAGGGGGGATGTCACTTCCAATATCAGGAAGAGGCCGGATATGAAGAACCCGTTCAAGATAAAACCTGAACGGACATTTCGCATAGGTCTCAAGCATCGACGCAGACCATGAGTATGCCGGACTGAATTGAAAGTGGAGAGCCGACCTGATAATCTGATCATCTCCAATGATTCCATCATACTCTGAACGGTTTAATCTGAACCGGTATGTTCGTTCAATTGATATCCTCTGTACCAATGAGGACAACAGAACATCTTCCGGAATATATGAGCGTGATCTCTCCCATTCAGAGTTATGGATACAGACTCCTGCAGAGTAGGATGCCTCCATATCTCCAGGAAACCCGGAATAACCACCCTCATCTGAACCACGTCCCCATTCAGGGAGAAGCGTAGATGATTTGAGATAATCGATGAAGACCGATGACAAGACGGTCCGTTCATCCTTGTGTTCATACCAGCTCAGGTAGAGATGGGTCGTTCCGGCTGCGAGTGCAGTAATAAACTGGTATTTTTCCTGTCTGAGAATATCAGAGAGGGTTCTTGTATCCATCCGGCTGTTCTCACTGGAGTTTGTGAATGGGAGTCGTGTTGTAAGCCGGGGAATATGGCCTTCATTGAGTGAGACCAAAAAAACATAAGGATAGTGCTGATGAGCGATTTCACGAATTCCTGTAAGAATGACTCCTGAAGCATCGGGAGATACATTGCCTGACTTTTCCTGCAGAACATGACGAACGGCACCAATGAAATCAATAAATGTCACCGGTACAGCCGGATTCAGGTAAGAGATAACACCGGTCCCTGAGAGATCCTGTAACTCACTGAGCAGTGTGTGAAAAGAGGACAGGTCCAGGTATTCCTCATCCGTCAGCCAGGCATTCAGGGAATTGGCATGTGCCAGGCCGGGAACCGGTGAGCCGATCTCTTTTAATATTGTTTTAAAGTGCCAGATATGCTCACGAATAGTTCGTTTGTCACGAAGTCTCTTGATAATTCCTACCAGCCTGATAATACCCTCTATTGTATCTGCAATCTCCTGTTTTTCAAGTGGGCGCCGGGGGTGGTATGTCCGTGAGACTGGTTTTTTACTCTGAACAAAGCCTTGCCCATCTGGTAATGGCTGTTCATCACCCTCATCATCAGAGAATAAAAGAACATCAGGGAGCCGTTTTTCCCAGTCGATATGACCCCCATCCAACCCATATGTCCGACAGAGGAGATCAAAATTTTTATAAGAAAGATATTTATATCGGGAATCTCTCTTTCCGCTCTTCTTCTGGTCGCCTGATTTTTGATCCGCGTCTTCTTCTGGCTCCCATCGGAACCTGCAATACGGACTTTGTATGACTCGTACCAACTCATCATATCGCATCCCTTTTTCTATGAGATCAAAAATGGAGAGATAATATGCGATAAGTGGAGAGGATTGCAGAAGAGAGCCTTGTGATGGTCGGACAGGTATACCAGAATCAGTACATGCTTCCAACGCATAGACACGGGTAGACCTGAAATCAGGAGTGGCAATTGCGATATCCTCATAAGAAACTCCAATTTCATGCAACCGCACGATTTCCCGTATCACCTCTCTCATCTCCGTCGCCGGATCTGAAAACCCCATTCCAGATATATGGGGAAAGTTCAGGTAGTCATCATTTCCGGATGGATCATGACAGAAGATGGTCGTCATTTGCTGCTCCATCCCGGTTGATGGTATGACCTCCTCACTCCCATAGGAGAGCCAGTCACCCGTGTCTGAAAAAATATCCGGATCTTTCCCATCGGGAAGCGTATAATGCAGGGTTTCGCCTACTTCTCCCAATGTGCATATCAATCTTTTTTCAAGGGGCATAGGTTCAAAAAGTCCGAATATATGGACATGACGGATGATTGACCTGATATCCGTAGGATCTCTTTTCTTAAGAAAATCTATCGTCCATGAGAGCAGGGTATCCTGATCTACGAGATTGTTTTCACTGAGTATGTGTTGATATGCGGATATTAGAAGAGATATCTGATGACTTTTTTCAGATTGCAGAGGCCCCAGGCAGGCAGGATAGTCTATCTCTCTCCGGATGATGACCTGCATGAGGATCTGAAGGTCCTGGACTGCACGGGGCGATGGATTTTTCTGGGCAAAAAAGAGGGTGAGTTCATCCTGGTGTTTTTTTAACAGATCTACAAGAAGAAGACGTGATGTCTCCGGCTTTATGAGAACCGTTCCATCTCCATACCGGTCGATAAGATATCTGCACAGGTCATCAGGAGTGCAGATGTGGTCAGGAAGAAAGGTGATTCCGGACTTGATCAGCTGGTCCCGAACCATCCTGATTAGTCTGTGTGTCGGAAGAATCAACCACGAGCCAAAGGGATCCTCTTTGATATGGGATATATAAGTATTGACCGTCTCACTTAGACCGGTGCCGGGAACTGCATGAATAAGAACGATCTGACCTGGCATGCAGTTAAAATGTTAGTGTCAGGCCTATATCTGAATATCCAGATATGATCTGGATTAAAGGTCAGTCTTAAATGCTCAAGGGTATAATTCCCATATATCCAGGATACGTTATGATCTCAGCGCTCTATGTCGATGATGATCCATCCTTTCTTGAAATTGGAAAGATGTTTCTTGAACATTCCGGCATGATTCAGATTACTACGGCGATATCTGCGAAAGCTGCATTGGAGACCATGCAGGAGCAAATATTTGATGTGATCATTTCTGATTATGAAATGCCAGGAATGAACGGAATTGAATTTTTAAAAAAGATTCGTGAGAAGAACGCAATCATTCCTTTTATAATATTCACCGGAAGGGGGAGGGAGGATGTCGCAATCGAAGCGCTGAATTCCGGGGCGTCATTCTATCTGCAAAAAGACGGGAATCCTGCTGCTCTTTTTATTGAACTAATCAATATGGTGAACCGGGCTGTTCAGCACGCACATGCAGCATTTGAACTTGAAAAGAAAAATGAGGAACTAACATCATTAAATGAAGAGCTTGCTGCGTCTGAAGAGGAGCTTCGAAGGACGATTGAACAACTTGCCCTGCAGTCTGAACAAATACGGGAGAGTGAGGAACGGTACAGATTGGTCATGGAAGCGACCAGTGATGGAATCTGGGATTGGAATCTCAAGACCAACGAGGCTTTTTTTAGTGACTGGTACTACCGGATGATCGGATATGAGCCTGGAGAATTTGAGGGTAATTATGAGAACTGGCGGTCACTTCTTCATCCTGATGATGTGATTCGTGCTGAAAAGGAGATACAGGAGAGCCTTACCAGAAAGGACAAAGGGTTTGATATCGAGTTTCGCATCAGGACAAAAAATGGTGACTACCGGTACATCCATGGAAGAGGAAAGGTTGTTGCATGGGATAATGAAGGCAATCCCTGCCGGATGGTCGGATCTCATATCGATATTACCGACAGAAAACGGATGGAATCGGCTCTTCTTGATAGTGAAGAGAAATACCGACTTCTTGCAGAGAAATCAAGAGATCTTATCTTCATGCTCCGCCTCCCTGAATGGAAATATGAATATATTAGTCCCTCAGTTCTGGAGATTACGGGGTATACCCAGGAGGAATTTTATAGAAACCCAGATTTACTTCGAAGATGTATAGCCCCGCACAGCCTTGAATACTTTGAGAAGGCATATAAAGACCTGCTCAATGGGATTATTCCGGAGACGTATGAATTTCAGATTATCACCAAATCAGGAGAACTGAAATGGGTATCCCAGAGAAATTCCCCGATAACAGATAAATCAGGCACCATTACTGCGTTGCAGGGGATTGTTACTGATATTACCGAACGTAAAACCAGTGAAGAGATCGTCTGTGAAGCAATGCAGAAGTATGAGACGCTGTTCTCCAGTGTTCCAACCGGCATTATCGTGACGGATGAGAATGGTGCAATCATTGAAGTGAACCAGCATGCAGCACGGATTCTGCATGTCAGCCGTGAAGAACTCATTGATAAAGGCATCTCTAGACCAGAATGGACAATATTTAAAAATGACGGCACCATAGTCAGCTCATCACAAACCTACCCTTTACTAGAACTTCTCAAACAAGGAGAAAATATTGCAGGAATTGAAATCGGTATACAAAACCCAAACGGAGAGATAGCATGGATAATGGCAACGGCATCCTTACTCAGGCTGAAAGGATATGGATCGGTAGTTTCTTTCCTTGACATCGGAGAACAGAGACGAATATCCCAGGCTCTTACCATGGTTAATAAAAAACTCTCCCTGCTTACCAGCATCACCCGTCATGATGTGAAAAACAGTTTGACTGCCCTGAAAGGATTTCTTTACCTCCTGGCAGAAGAAATTGACACCGAGAGTGAAAAAGAGTTAATCGGCCGGATTGGCTCTATAACCGGAGATATTGAACGAAAAATTCTGTTCACCAGTACCTATCAGAATATTGGAGCCGAAAGCCCGCAATGGCAGAATATTTCCCATCTGGTTGATGCTTTAAATGCTGATGGAATGAAGGTAGTCAATGAATTAAAAGGTCTTGAAGTTTTTGCAGATCAGATGCTGGGTATGGTCTTTGAAAATCTGATTCAGAACAGTCTGATGCATGGAGAAAAAGTCAGCCAGATACTTTTGTCTAAAAGACAGGAGGGACAGGATCTGATAATTCTCTATGAGGATGACGGAATAGGTATTCCGGATTCTGAAAAGGAAAATATTTTTGAACGAGGTTATGGAAAAAATACCGGTTTCGGGCTTTTTCTGATCAAGGAGATTCTCTCGATAACCGGTCTGTCAATACGGGAGACGGGGAAGTATGGGGAGGGGGCAAGATTTGAAATACTGGTCCCCCAGGGTTCTTATCGGTTTTCTTAATAAAATATCCTTTTTTATATCACATACCAAACTTTTTTCTTTTCATGAGTCTACTCCCCTTCAGGAGTTATGCATGATGAAAACCTTTGGTTCATGGGTTATTCTGGTCATTGTCTGGTGTCTTCTCATCTGGCATCTGACAGCAGCACCGTTAAATCAGGATAAAACACCTACACTATTCGCGGAAGGTATAAGTAAGAACCCCGCCGGGATGATATACTATGTAAACTCAAAGACCGGAAATGATAGTACTGGAACGGGAGCCGAGACCAAACCCTTCAAAACTATTACTGCAGCGGTAAACCGGGCACGATCCGGTGATACTGTCATGGTTGAATCTGCCAACACATATGATGCAGCAAATGGTGAAATCTTTCCCATCAGATTAAAAAGCGGAATGACACTCACCAGAAAAAAAGTGACATCTTCCGGATCGATGGTTCTGGTATCACCAAATCCGGTAATATCAGGAGGAGCACGATATGATATCCCCGACTCTCCGGGAGGCAGGTATCCATCTATTATCGGGGCAGATAATACTGTTATTTCTTCATTGAGCTTTTCCATTGTGAATAGTCCGGGCGGGACGAATGATGGGACAGCTGTCCTTTGTGATGGTACATCACCCACCATCGAGAAATGCTCATTTTCCGGAACGGCACATGCCGGGATAACGACACTGGGAACCGCTCACCCGAGAATTTCTGACAACAATTTTGCCGGAAACCTGAACTGGGGTATTACTGCATATGGTGAGAGTTACCCCACTATCTCAAAGAATACCTTCTCAACCCTGAATGGTATTGACTGTACTGCATCCTCTCATCCTTCCATAGAGAATAACAAGATCTCCTGTGGAAGTGCCGGAATCAGTACAAAGGGATCTGCAAACCCAACGATTACCGGTAACACCCTCAATGGAAATGGTGATTATGGTATCATTGTCAGGATGGATTCAACACCGGCCATACAGGGGAACACCATTAAACAAAATCCGGTTGGTATTTACATCGCAACCGGAGGTGCCACACGGCCTGATATTGGTGGAGGAGGAAGAAGTACCGGAGGAAATATCTTCCAGGATAATTCACAGTATGATATTGAAAACAGGAATACAGTGGATATAATGGCCACTGGTAATACCTGGGGAACTATCTGCTGCGAAGATATCAGCAGCAGGATATATGACAAGGAAGACAATCCCATGTATGGGGCCGTTTCCTATGGAACCTGTACCCCATGCAGAATAATGGCAACAATGAGGCCACCACTCTGACTTTTTTATGTAATTGCTGGTTTTTCAGTCTGCTCCTTCATGATGTGCTCAACATTTCGAAGGCCATAGCCATCAAGAAGAAATCCAAAACCAATGATTCCCACAATCACAGCCAGTATGCCGACCAGGATCTCCAGAAGTATATCAGGGACAAAGATCGTGAGAACTCCAAATGCCAGGGAACCAATCCCCATCCCCATAGAAAGCCATAATCCCTGGGGAATCTCCTTTTTTTCTTTTATTACCCGTCTCAACGATACATAGGCACTCCCAAAGAACCAAATGGCCAGGATGAACAGAATGATGAAGAGATATAATTCCCAGAGCAGTGCCATAAAAATACCCCCGATCATGATTAAAAATCCATTCACAACATCCTTTTTTGAATGCTCTTTTCGCTTACCCATATATAATCCATGGGCAAGAATCAGGGCACCAGTGAAAAAGACAATCGAGGGGAGAATCATGGAAAAAAGCCGCTCATCCTGATTGAGTGCAATCATGACAAGAATACCGCTGATAGAGAGCAGAATAATCCCGAGCACCATCCGAAACTTCCATGTCAATCGTTGATCTTTTATAAAATCGGGTCCGGGATTCTTTTTGGCATCCCTGGCGGTCATATATATTGTCTCTAATGTCTCCAGGATCATCAGGACCAGGGGAGCATCATCGATAAGGTGAAGAATAGGATTTTTTTCCGGATCATACCGGTCAAGGTGAACCCGGTATTCGGTTTTTGTCTCATGAAGATGATACTGACCATTCCGGTAACTTGCAATGGTATCCTGAGAGGGAACATTTATCGGAGAGAATTTCCATTCAGGACCCAACGGGACTGTGAGCAACTCTTTGGGGATTACCACTTCCCAAATGCCCTGATGGAGGGCTGACAAGTATTCATAAATATCTGACATACTGCACACCCATGTATTACCTGATCGAGCCTATATATCATATATCTGTGAGTCATGGAATGAAAAATCACCGGTCCGTGAATTGACTTTCAGCTACAAAGAGAAGGGCTGTTTCGATTCATTTATTTCTTTTTACATTGATTATTCAAGAAGTTGTGATCGATATAAAAGACAGCACCAAGAATGGGGATCTCTATCCAGGTTCACTTGACCAGAACCTATCAGAAGAGATAAACCGGCTTGAAAACCTGCGTCAAATAATAACCCATGAAACCATCTGCAGAGAATCGTTTGCAGTGCTCATTGGTGTCATACTCGTAAATATCCTACTCATATGGCATTATCGGTCCACATACCTCTTTCTCTGGGTTGCCGCAAGTCTGTATTTTTATCTGTTTTATCCGATGTTGCCACTTGCTCTTTTCCCCGTCAGAATGGTGCATCAGAAATTATCAGGACAGCCCCTAATTAAGAAAAAAGATACATCATTCTTACAATGGGCAAAAGAACTCAGAATTTTTTCTAATAAACGGGTGGGATATCAGCTCTTCCTGCGGTTTTTTCTGCTCAGTATGATTCCTATCACGTATGGCGTTTTTTGCATATACGGACTGTCCGTCATCTTTACCATCATTATCGCGTATACGAGTAATTTTTCAACAGATACCCTCATTCTTCTTTTAGTGCAGTGTCTTGGGATAATCATATTCTATGCAGAGATATTCATTTTCAGGGGAAGAATGCTGCACCGGACTCACCTCCGTTTGAAAAACCGTATGAGCAGCCATCGAAGGATCATCGTCTTTACCATTCTTGGATCAGTCCTTATTACCATTACAACAATCCTCGTCATACTCATGATCGTGGCGATGGTCATGCCTGCATTTACCCTGACAAAATACGTGAATATGATCGCCTTTTCGTATTCCGGAAGAGATTTCAGTGTACTCATTCTTCTTTTCTCGCAGTTTGTCATAATGCAGTATCTGCAAAGTTATCTGAGCAGAAAAGTAGCCCTGACAATGATCTCTGAATTTATTGACAAATTAACAAAATTTAAGGGAATAGACAGCGGAGAGAGGAGAGAAGAGGAAGAAATCAAAGCAGGAAGTCTTCTTCTGGAGAGCAGACTGTACGCATATAACCGGAGACAGATGCTCGGCCTCTATCCCTCATACTCAATTGGAGTAAATATCCCGGTTCTCCTTTCCATAAAAGATCTGAAATCACTTCAGGAGATCTTTTTTGACTCATCCTGATACTGAAAAAAAGAGTTCAGGATTGATGTATCCTAAAATTGGTGAAAGGGACATGTATCTCGAAAACGACTCCCTTTCCTGCGGTTCCAACCTCCTGAATAGTACAATGGGTGATTGAGAGTATCTCCCTGACAAGAAAGAGACCATATCCGGTATGAGACCCAAACCCCCGGTTAAAAATCTGTTCCTTAATTGAATCCTCTATCCCTTTTCCATCATCAGCATAGAAGATATACAGCAGATTTTGCTCTTCCCTGGCGGAAACCCTGACTTCAGTAACCGTCCCGCCATGTCTCAGTGTGTTATCAACCAGGTTTGCGAACACCCTTCCGAGCATTGCATCGGCATAGATATCGTAATTGGTGTTATTCTGAATAAATCTAATTTCCTTTGGAAGAACTCGTATAATAGTCTCTTCAATGATAGCCGACAGGGATTGCCAGACCGGGGAGGTGATTCCCAGGTTCTGATAATCCCTGGTGAAGAGAATCTGGCGGTATATGGTATCCAATGCTTTATCGACCGGCTGAAGGTAGAATGAAACAGCCTGATCGCTGATCTCATCCCTGATAAGATCAATTGCCCCGGTCAGAACGGTAAGCATATTGAGAATATCATGACGGGTTGTCTCGGAAAGAAGGTTCAGTTTTTTGTTCGCTTCGCGAAGCCCTTCTTCGTTCATCTTCTGTTCGGTTACATCTTCAAGGGTTTCAAGTGCACCCCAGATATCACCGTTTGAATCACGAAGTAATGCTCCGGTAAAATATAGCCAGATCCCATGCTCACCAAGATGAGAAAAAAATCCGATTGATGACCAGGCATCTTTCACAAGAGTTGATTGTTTTGCATTGCCTTTGTACCATACATCGAGTTCATCAATTCTGCCGTCAAGTATCAGATCCGCAATACAGGGCCGTGGCTCAGGATAAAATGCCCGCCAATGCTCATCTGTTCCAATAACCTCATTAGAGGGAATGCCACTGTAGACTGAGAGAGCCTGATTCCAATAGACCACCTTGTGATTTTTATCAATCACAAATTGCGGAATCGGTGACTCCTGTAAGATGGCATTGAGCATTGCCCTGCTCTCCCGAAGGGAATTTTCCACCTGTTCACAAAGTCGGTCAGCATGATGAATTGTACCGATACAGGCATGACGACCTTTGTATTCCCCAATCTGTAATGAGATGATTACAGATATTCTGGTTTTTTTATCTTTATGCAAAAACCGGAATTCAGATGATTCAAGAATTACATCATATTCCTTTGAATTATGACATTTCCATATCAGTTCATCACGGTCCTCAGGGGAGATGTATTCATACATGAGGGTTCCCAGTATTTCATCCCGGGAATATCCGATAATATTGGCAAATGTCGTATTACAAAAGACAATCAGGTCATCTTGGACGATAAAAACTCCGTCTTCTATATGTTCCACCAAAAACCGGTATAACTCCTCGCTCTCCCGGAGAGAAATTGACGTCTTTTTGATATCAGTAATATCCCGTATAGTTCCTTCTACTCCAGCAAAAGCACCATTTTTGTCATGATATATATGAGTATTGGTCGAGATCCATATGGGCGTTTTATCTTTTTTTACCAGAGGGATTTCATAATCATATACTGAACCTTTTTTTTGTAAAATCCCCATCAGTTTTTGCCGCTCATCGGAATTCTGATAAAAGATGTCGGCAATATTTTTTCCGATGATTTCATCAAGAGAGTCATACCCGAATATCTGAAGAGCACTCGGGCTTACCATGACAAGATTTCCCTGGGCATCACTCCGGTAAAAAACGTCCTGGGTATTTTCTATAACCGAACGGTACCGTTCTTCACTCTCTTTTAAATGTTCCCTACTCTCATTAAGTTCCTGAAACTGATGTTTTAATTCATCCTCTGATGAGGCAATCTCCTCATATGCTGCATTTAACTCTTCCAGAGCGCGTTTGGCCTCAGTAACATCGGTAGCCACCTCAAGCCTGACATCCCTGCCATCAGGCCATCTGATTACCCGGTCCACGATTGAATAATACCGGTTAAATACTGAGTTATAATGTTCCCAGGAGTAAGGAAGAGGTTTTTGAGAGAATATGATTGAATTTGTGCAAAATTCACAGGGTGTTTTCCTGTTTTGGAACTCTTCATAACAGATCCTGCCAATAACATCATGACCGAGAAAATTCTGAAAATTTTTATTCACATACAGAATTTCATAGGTTTTTGGATCGCTGACATACACAACCTGATCAAGACTGTCAAAAATGGAGAGTAGTTGCTGGCGTTCCTGCTCAAGGATTTTTTCCGCATGCTTCTGCTTAATCGCATGATCCACCTTGGATTTCAACTCAGCAAACTGAGCTTTTGGATCTCCTCCTTTCTGGAGATAAAAATCTGCTCCGTTATTGAGTGCTTCGATAACGACCTCTTCTCTGCCCCGGCCGGTAAAAACAATAAAAGGAATATTCTCATTAAAAGACCGGACCTCTTTGAGGAATTCAACACCATTCATCCCTGGCATCTCATAATCAGAGATGATAGCATCGTACTCTTTCTCTTTTAATCTTTCCAGGCCATCAGAAGCAGATAAAGCCGTATCGACCTTAAGGCTGCCGCTCCGTTCAAGAAACAGTTTACAGAGTTCAAGCAGGAATTCCTCATCATCAACACAGAGTACCTGATAGAAATCATCGGATCCGGACATGAAGAACTCCCCCTATTATACCTAACAAATTCTAAATTATTAAAGGCTTCCCTGAGTTTGAATAGATGTCCGGTGATCATTCATAAAATTTAAAAAACAGTGCCCATATATGAACCGATTCAATTTTAATACGATGATTATCAGAAAAGGGTATTCAGTTCTATGATACCGCCGATTCTTGTCAGACAGATTCGTTCATGCGAAGAATGCATATTTTTCAATACCCTGGAAGAATTCTGTACCTTGCATGATGAAGCATTGTATGGGGAAAGACTGCAGCGATGGGAGCGTGAAGATCCTACATTACCGTGCCCGTATCATTTTACCCCCGATGAGATTATGGAACTTATCGAACAGAACCCAGGATTAGAGAATAAGCCACTGATGAACCAGAAAATGTGGATGGCCAGATAGCCTGGATTATTTTCTCTTACCAATAAATAAGAAGGGTCGTTTAAAGATTGAAAATGGATTGTTTTTGTCCTCTATCGGGTAGATTCCTTCACTTGCTGATCTGACATCTTCAATAGTATAAAATGCATGGGGGTTAAAGTCACGAATCAGGATCGCCAGATGAGGAATTTTAGCCCGTTTTACCACCATGAAGATGATAGTAACCTCACCATTGGCTCCCTGTGCAGTAATATTTGTCACTCCATAGCCGTACTGCCGTAATCGGGCGATAAAATCTTCGGTCGGGAGCGGAGTTATCAGACGAATGATCGCCATGCCCAGTTTCATTCGTTCTTCGAGTTCCATCCCTATGTAGGTTCCGGCTGCAAATCCCGCACCATATGCAATATAACAGATGGGATTGGTAATATTAGCCATAACCTGTCCGATGGCAAGCAGCCAGATAGTTACTTCAAAAAATCCAAATACCGGAGCTATAAACTTAAAACCCCGTGAAATCATGATATACCGGATGGTACCGATGGAGACATCGCATATACGGGCCAGAAATATGAGTACCGGGATCAATCCAAATGTAAAGAGATCAGATGAGAGAAACCCGACATCCATAAGGATCAATTGAATACTCAGGTCCCTGTCATATTATAGTTACTGGAAATGATAACTGAATGGTGTTATACCATCTGTAAATGGACATATATTTCACTCATCGTTAAAAAAAAGAACGAACAGGATATAAAATGGACACTGAAAAAAGATAAAATCGCCATCAATACTGGTACATGGACCTCAACAGATAATCCGGTATACTGATACGTAACCGGAACAATACTCTTGCAATTATGTCTGGGACAATGCTTGTTGCAGTAGACGGATCTCCTGAAGGATATAATGCTCTTATCTGGGTTTTAGAGCACATAAAAGAGGAAGGAAGGGCCTGTGCACTGTATGTTATTTCTCCAGCCAAGTATGCGGCCATCGATGGAGCTGCCGGGTATGAGGGCATTTCAACTCTCCATGAAATTCGGGAAAAACTGGTGCATGATGAGAAGGAGCAGGTCATAAACCGGATCAAAGAGCTGGCACATGACCGGAATGTTGATATTGAAATCATTGTACGGACCGGTGATCCGAGAAGTGAGATATTACAAACCGCGGAAGAAGTCGGGGCAGATCTGATCGCTGTCGGATCAACCGGAAAAGGACTGGGTGCCAGAATTCTGCTTGGGAGTGTCAGTACATATATTCTGACCCATGCAAAAGTTACCACCGTTGTTGTCAGGTAAGTTTTTTAACTTCGGATTGATCTGAAGTTACCATCGCTCTTTTATCTCCGTTCGTATAGTATAATGCATGAAGAAACTTTCTGTACTCATGTTGCTCCTGCTTATAGGAGCTATGGTTACCGCCGGGTGCACTGCATTTGAGGGTACACAACAGGCGAGTGTCACCGATGACACGCTCTACCGCTCAAAAGCTGCATACGAAAGTGAAAATTATGTCTACGCTCCGGCCCCTGCCCCTCAGGCTACACGGGCAGCTGGTGGATATGACGAAATTTCATCGGACAAAACAGGCGTCTCACTCTCTGAACAGAAGATTATCAGGACTGCTGATATCAAGGTAGAGGTGATTAATGTTACCGAATCGGCAGAGCGGGTAAAAGAGGTGGCAAAGCGGTACGATGGCATAATACAGTCATCATCCATCTATGCCGGTAATCAGAACAGGTATTCAGGAATGGTTACAATACGGGTCCCTGCTGAGCGTTTTGACCATGCCCTTGCAGAAATATCTTCCATAGGAAGAGTTCTGTCAAGTTCAGTGCAAGCTGATGATGTAACTGAAGAGTATGTTGATCTTGCAGCGCAACGCGATTCGCTGACTCATCAGTTAGCCCAATACAACCGGTTGCTGGAAAAAGGACAGAATGTATCTGAGATTCTCGATGTTCAAAAGGAGATCGAACGTGTTCAGGTGCAACTTGACCGGATTGTGGGGAGAATGAAGTACTTGGACAGCATAACATCCTTCTCTACCATAACCGTCAGCTTATCAGAACCTGCACAGGTTGAGGCACCGGGAGGGTATTCACTTCCGGTAGTTATCAGTGACGGGATTGCCGGGTTTGTCGATACTGTAGTCTGGCTCTTTATAGCCATCCTGACACTGCTGCCCCTTATCATTCTTGGTGGTGTAGGGTACTGGGTCTACCAGCGATGGAAGAACCGGTCAGAGTAATCATTTCATACAGGTAATATGTGAGGAGCGATGTTGGAGAAGGGACAAGAGATCGTGGTACTCAGGGATGTACTCATTCCAGGCGGGCGGGTAGCGGATATTACCATCTCAAATGGGCAGGTTATGCATACTGGTGCAGCAGGAAAGGGTGATCTGGAGATTTCCTGCCGGGAAAAATTCGTTCTTCCGGCAGGGACCGACCTGCATGTCCATATGAGGGACGGGCCGCAAAAAGCGAAGGAAACCTGGGAAAGCGGGACAAAAAGTGCAATAGCCGGCGGGGTTACGGTTGTTGTGGATCAGCCAAATACCATCCCGCCTCTTACAACGTCTGACCTGATACGTGACCGGGTGATGTTAGCCGAGTCACAGGCATATACACGATTTGCGATAAACGGCGGGGTTACCAGTGATGCAGATCTTATTGGAATGTGGAGGGCGGGGATTTTTGCCTTTGGTGAGACATTTGCCGGCCCTTCAAGTTATGGTGAGGCTGTATCTTCCTCTGTTCTCCGGTATACCATGGAGCAGGTTGCCGGATGGGATGGGCTCATGACTATCCATGCCGAACAGGTGACAGAAGGGCCGGACAGGACACTAGCCGATCATGATCATCTCCGTTCAGTCAGCGGTGAAGTTCGGGCAATTCAGGATGTGCTGACTATGAATACCCATGGTTGTAACCTGCATTTCTGTCACCTCTCTTCGGCTGATGCCATCCGGGCCATTCCTGGCGGGGGAGCGTCCCGTGAGGTTACCCCCCATCATCTCTTTCTCAGTTATGAGTTATTTGACCCGGAAGATGCACAGGGAAAGGTAAATCCTCCGCTCCGTTCTGAAAAAGTCCGGCGGGAGTTATTCTCCTGCTGGGATCAGATTGACATCATCGGATCTGATCATGCACCTCACACGAGAGCAGAGAAAGGAAAGGAGTTTGAGCATGCTCCTTCAGGTATTCCCGGAGTTGAGACGATGATTCCTCTGCTCATGGGCCGGGTTCTTGAGAAGAAGGTAAGCATTGCAGATGTCATCGCCAAGACATCCTTCAGGCCATCGGAAATTCTTGGGATCACAAAAGCGGGTTTCTCACCCGGAGATCGGGCGGACTTTGCAATATATCCAGATACCCTGACCCGCATATCAGCGGACAATCTTCATAGTGCTGCGGGATGGTCACCGTATGAAGGAATGACGGCAGTATTTCCAGAAAAGACAATCCTTGGTGGAACTGTGGTATTTGATTCCGGAGAGTTTTTCAAGCCTGATTTGTCTGAAGATTACTCGGGCATCAGACTCTGGATTCAAGGAAGAGGTTATAGCCTCTAAATGCCAATATATTTGTAGTGCCTCTCCTCGTTTCCATAGGTCCCCGGGTGATACGATGAGGTCTCATAGGGTGATCCACGGGACAACCCGGAAACGGTACATTTTATGGCACCGCCTGGCTGAGGGCGTTTAATAGGTGAAGTACGGCAAAAGCCACTTGTGATCCATATTTGTTAGTGCCAGGCGACAAATTCTTCCTATGCCTTATGTCCCTATTTCCTGACTTTTTCTATACGTGTAATAATTGATATAAGATACCGTGTATCGTTCCTTTCATTACTGTTCATACTGTTCACGGAAAAAACTGAACAGTAGATAGCGTATCGTTCAGAATTCAGATGAAATTATTGAACGATAAAGAGTACCCAAAAAAATTATTGTAACAAATATGAGCGATCATTAAAATTTAGCGATTATTTGCACATGAAAATTTTTTGTTCTACTGTTCAGATCGTTCATTATAAAAATTGAACAGTAACCCCTTTATCGTCACCTTTTTCTCGTATTAGATTTGAACGATACATATGGATATTGAAGAACTTATTTATTTGATAAAATCCGGAGAGTCTGAATTATTAGAATTTAAAGAGACAATAGGGAAAAATGTTCATCATGAAATTGCTGCTTTTGCGAATTCTGATGGAGGAAAGATATTGATAGGAATATCAGACTCAGGAAAGATAATCGGCACACAGGCAAAAGAAGCAATTGAAAAGATAACCAGTTCCATCCAATCGATAATCCCACCACCAAAAATAAAAACGCAGAAAATTTCCATAGATGGGAAGGATATCCTTGTGGTCGATGTTGATAAAAGTTCCACACTCTGCTCAATTGGAGGAGTCGTATATTTCAGAGCAGGGACAGGAGTCAGACCCCTTTCTCTTCAGGAGATCATTATGCTTTCCTCAGAGATGGGAGCTATCCACTGGGATGAGATTCCGATGCTCACAAAAAAGGAGGCCAGACCTGAATATATCGACTGGTTCTTTAAAAGAATTGAGGAAACAAGAGGGAAAACTATCGCTAAAGGAAACCGTGACAGATATTTACGTAGTGCCGGTGCTCAAAACGACGATAAATTAACAAATGCAGGAATACTTTTTTTTACTGACGCTACTGAACATATTTCATCAGCCAGAATTAGGAAAGTTGGTATGAATGAAGGAGGTCCGATATGGAGTGAAGAATACGAGGGACCTGTATGGAAAGTGATTGAAGAAGCATATAAAGGTCTCATTCGAGAATTAAAAAGACTGGATATCGTTTCCGGAACAAGAAGGGTAAAAGTTGAGGAATACCCTCCACGTGCTATTCGAGAAGCATTGATTAACGCCGTGGCTCATAGAAATTATACCATTAGTGCGGATGTGAAGATACTTGTATATCCTGATCGGTTGGAGATAAAAAATCCCGGTTCCCTTATGCCAGGAGTTGAAATATCTGATCCTGAACATATCCCCCGAAATCCATCATTATCAAATTTGTTATTTGATTCAGGGTACATTGAGAGATATGGATTTGGAATAAAAATGATAGAAGAGGAAGTCTCAAGTCATCCATTCTGCTCTGTTGAATTTAAGGCTTCGCCCTCTTCATTTACCGTCATATTCAGAAAAGATATCACATCTTTACTTGACGAAATGGACAATCAAATCCTTAAACTGGTACAGGTTCCTACCAAAAGCGGGGAAATTGCTGTAAGACTCAATGTTTCAAAAAATACAATACTCAAAAGAATTGATAAACTTGAAAATCTCGGACTTATCGAGAAGAAAGGATCAGGTCCCCGGATAATGTATATGGCAACACGTTAGAGTATGATTTATAATTGCTTTATTTTTATAATCTTATATTCCTCAATTCATCATCAGATACATTATCCATCAAAAACCCAGGTTTTCTTATACCTCTAAACCCATTCGAAACAAGCATACCTGATCATTACCTATTGTCAGAATAGGAGATTTCTCATCATGACCGATAAAAACCGTGAAGAACTGCTTGGAAAAGTCATCAAATTAAAAGATATCATTGCATATCAGGACCGGACGATTGCGAGCCGCATGGTGGTCGTATCAAAAGCAGGATCGATAACCCTCTTCTCTTTTGATGCTGGTGAAGAAATCTCGGAGCATACCGCTCCATATGACGCGGTTCTCACCGTTCTTGATGGTGAATGTGAAGTAACTCTAAGCGATGAAAATTTCCGGTTGAAAGAAGGTGAGACGATAATATTCCCGGCACATGCCCCTCATGCAGTCCGGGCAGTGACCAGATTTAAAATGATGCTGACTATGATTCGGGAATAGTGCCTAATACATTAGCCGATACATTATCCTGAATAATCTCCCATACAGAAAAGAACACATACATGGAAAAAGAAGAGGTTAATGCCTATTACTGCGTGGCATGCGGATATGTAAGCCCGGTTTACCAGAAAAACTGTCCGTCATGTGGGATTGCCGAGAAGTTCTTAACAGAGAAGCAGTATGCTGAACTGATGATACGATATCTCCATCACCCTCTTCGGAAATACCGGATTTTTTCATTAAAAACAATAAAGAAGCTGAAGTGGAAGGAGGCAATCCCCGAACTTGAGGAGCGGGCCAGGATTGAACGAGATCAGGATATCAAGGCAGAAGTGAAACGGACACTTGAATCACTCAAAATATTCCTGAATCGCTCAGCTTCAGGAATTTCTCCTGATGCGCATCGGGATACCACCATGTATACGCAGCTTGGGGAGACAAAGTGTAAAATTATCCCTATTCGTCCCGTTCTTCGAAGAAAGGGGCATCACCATCTGCGTCCGGGTAGAAGAATCTGAAGAGAATAAAGAATATCTCTTTTTAAAAATTGGATGATTTCAAAATTATAAAAATTGTTATATCTCACCCATTGCAAGTGAAATACCCTTCCGGATATCACAAACCCTTCTTCAATCGCTCCGTTCTTTTTCATGGTCGCTTCACGATTATACAATACTTCTGCATTATAGGGATCGCACTCAATTGCAGAGTTATAGGATAAAAATAATGCAATACAGGGGTGATCCTACATAGAATAGGAAAAATGTTAAAAATTAGCCAATCAAAACTGAAGAGCGGGTCTGCCGTTCAACAATGCCATGCATACAGATTTCACCAACTCTGATATATCCCACTGCTGATCATTTCAAAATGAATATATAGATGGGTCTTCTATTGGGTTTTATCATCCAGCATATCAATTCCATCCTTGACCGATGTCCGCATATCATTGGATGGTTGAAGATAAAAGGGGAGTATAATGGTAGAAATTATTCTAAAAGAGGATGAAAAGCCCGAATTGAAGAAATTATGGTATGCAGTCAGCACCAACGAAACGGTGGATTTTTTGGGCACTTCACAGGAATCAGGGCTGAAATCATCTGAAGTAACCGACCGGTTGAAAAAATACGGTAAAAATATTCTTCAGGAAGAGAAGGAAAAATCTACAGTTATCAGGTTTTTAGAGCAGTACAAATCCTATATGCAGATAGTGCTGGTCATTGCAGCGTTTGTAAGTCTGTACATTCAGGAGTACCACACATTTCTCCTTCTGCTCATCCTCACTGTTTTCAATGCCTCTTTGGGTTATCGTCAGGAAGCAAAAGCTGCCGCAAGTGTTGCTGCATTAAATAAGATGATGAAGACCGTTGCAAAAGTGAGACGGGATGGAGAGATCACGCAGGTTGAAGCAGAGGAGATTGTCCCGGGAGATATTGTCATTGTCGATGCCGGGGACCGGGTTCCTGCTGACGGACGGATAATTCTGGCAGCAAACCTGCAGATTGAAGAATCAGCCCTGACCGGTGAGAGCACGCCTGTCGAGAAAACCTCTGATACTATAGAAAAACCCGACCTGCCTCTGGGAGACCGTTTCAACATGGCCTATATGAACACCAATGTGACAAGAGGTCATGGTGAGATCCTGGTCACTGATACCGGGATGAACTCTGAAGTAGGTCATATTGCAACGATGCTTCAGGAACAAAAAGCAGAGAAGACACCTCTTACCGTTCAGATAGATCGGGTTACCCTCTTTATCATCGGAATGGCAGTACTTGCATTTCTCAGTATTGTCATTCTTGGTCTAACGCAGGGTGAATCATTTGATAAACTCTTTAATATCGGCGTTTCGCTTGCAATTGGCTCCATTCCTGATGCGTTACCTGCTGTTGTCATCAGTATCCTCGCCATGGGCACCGTTGCAATGGCAAATAAAAATGCAATCATCAAGAGTCTTCCTGCTGTAGAGACCCTTGGATCCACATCGGCTATCAATTCCGATAAAACCGGGACGCTGACCATGAACCAGATGACGGTCAGGGTTATCTCAACCGTTCAGCACCGGTACCAGGTCTCAGGTGAAGGATACAGTTTTGAAGGAATAATTAAACGAACGGAAGGGGATGCAGACGAGAATCTGGATCATGTGCTCTTTCCCTGTGCTCTATGCATTGACACGGATATCAGGGACGGGCAGGTCATAGGAGATCCAACCGAAGGGGCATTGTATGCTCTTGCAGAAAAAGGAGGAATACAGGTCCAGGAGTTTCGGAAGAATTATCCCAGAATTGCAAGTATCCCTTTTGATTCAGACTATAAATTCATGGCAACATTCCATGAGATGAAAGATGCAGATGGCCGGGCAATCATACGGGCCTATGTCAAAGGTGCTCCGGATGTTATCCTCTCCCGATCCTCCTTCGGTCTTTTGGCTGATGGATCTTCGAAAAAACTCACCGAAGAAGATCGGACTAAAATTCTGGGTGAGAATGAACGAATCGCACAGGAAGGTCTTCGTGTTCTCGCTTTTGCCAGAAAAGACTTTGATCCTGCAACCTTTGATTCAAAAGCAGATCTCATGCCCCTGATGCAGGATTTGACGATCAGTTCATTTGTCGGAGAAGTGGATCCTCCCAGGGCTGAAGCGAAAGAGGCTATTGCAAAGGCAACCGCTGCTGGTATCCGGGTTCGGATGATCACCGGTGACCATGCCGTGACTGCTGCCGCAATCGGACGTGAACTCGGCATTGAAGGACGTGCCATCACCGGTGCTGAATTTGCTGCGATGAGTGATGAGGAGGCTCTCGAGCAGATCGATGATATCGGTGTTATTGCAAGAGTTGCTCCGGAGCACAAAGTCAGACTTGTACAGGTTCTGAAAAGAGCAGGGAATATCGTTGCGATGACTGGGGACGGAGTCAATGATGCCCCGGCTTTAAAAGCAGCGGATATCGGCATTGCCATGGGGGTTACCGGGACTGATGTAGCAAAAGGGGCTGCCCGGATGATCCTGACCGATGATAACTTTGCAACCATTGTGGCTGCTATTGAAGAAGGGAGGAAAATTTACGATAACCTGCAGAAATTTTTACGGATCCAGATCGCGAACCTGTTCATGTTTATCCTTGCCTTCCTTGGATCGTCAGTATTTGCAATAGCCGGAACTGCTCTTTTTACCCCTGGACAGGTCCTCTGGATTCATATACTCACGGTAGCTCCGATTGGGGCTGCACTGGGAATGGATATTGCATCACCCGGTATTATGGCCCGGAAACCGAGACGGTCTGATGAACCGATCATTTCACTCAGGATGTATGTCAGGTTATTTGTTATCGGAGCAGGTATGGCTGCTGCAACGCTCATCATGTACCAGATTGGTCAGATAGTGTATGAATCTCCGGGCATTGGTCAGACCATGGGGCTCGTATCGCTCTCACTCATGAATATTTTTGTTGCTCTCAACCTTCGTTTCCCCCATGATACGGCATTTCATATATCCACCTTCTCTAATGTCAGGCTTTTATATGCATACCTTTGGGTAATCATCGGGACCATACTGATAACGGAAACCAGGCTCTTTCAGACAATATTCCATACCGTCGGACTGACTGCAGATCAATGGCTACTGTGTCTTATTCCTGGAGTTGTGTTATTCTTCACCGGGGAGATCTTTAAGAAATTCCTGAAATCATCACAAAAATCCGAATGCTGATAATATAACGAAATATATCTTATCCTTATTTTTTTACGTGATAAGACATGCATTACAGCACATGAGGCTGTTACACAAATGATTATTATGAGTAGAATGAGACCAGTTCACACTCTTATGTCTATAATTCATAGCGATATTTTTCCCTGATTGTATCGCTAAAATTGATTCATGCAACAACCTCAAAAGACATGACTACCAAATATTCACGTATGGCAGTTCCCATTTCCTCACCAGTAGCAAAAGGTGAGACAGATATCTTCATCGAACCCTCCATGGCAAACCGTCATGGTCTTATCGCCGGATCGACCGGAACCGGCAAGACCGTTACTCTCAGGGTGCTGGTAGAACAATTTAGCTCCATGGGGATCCCGGTTTTATTACCAGATATCAAAGGTGACCTCTCCGGAATGTGCAGACCGGGTGGTGGGAACAAAAAGATTGAGGAACGTACTGCATTATTGGGTCTGAAAGACTTCTCATATGAAGGATATCCGGTCAGATTCTGGGACCTGTATGGAAAGGAGGGGCATCCGGTCCGGACTACAATATCAGAGATGGGCCCTCTGCTCCTATCCCGGATTCTGGGCCTGAACGACACCCAGGCAGGTATTTTATCAATGCTCTTTCGGTACGCCGATGATCAACAATTACTCCTCATTGACATTGCCGATCTTATCTCGCTCATCACCTTCGCCCTCGAAAATACCGCTGAAATAAAAGGAAAATACGGAAACATGACTCCTGCATCGCTCGGGGCCATCCAACGGGCAATTCTTACCCTCGAAGAGCAGGGGGGAGATCTCTTCTTTGGTGAACCGTCCCTCATGCTTGAGGACATTATGGAAGTCAGGGACGGAAAGGGGACTATAAACATTCTCTCTGCTGCAGCTCTGATGAAGGCACCAAAGATCTATTCAACCTTTTTACTCTGGCTGCTCTCCGAACTCTATGATTCCCTGCCTGAAGTGGGCGATATGGAAAAACCTAAATTCCTTCTCTTCTTTGATGAAGCACACCTGCTCTTTTCTGATACGCCAAAAGCACTTGAAGAGAAGATCGTCCAGATTGTCCGACTTATCAGGTCAAAGGGCGTGGGAGTATACTTTATTACTCAGAATCCTGGCGACATACCGGAAGATGTTCTTGGTCAGCTGGGAAACCGTGTTCAGCATGCACTTCGGGCGACGACACCCGGAGAGATGCGGGCAGTGAAAACCGCTGCAAAATCGTTCAGACAGAACCCGAAGATTGACACTGAAAAAGTAATTGGTGAATTGGGAATAGGGGAGGCCCTGATATCTGTTCTTGACAGGGCAGGAGTCCCGACCCCTGTTGACCGGGCCTTTGTCTATCCACCCCATAGCAGTCTTTCTCCTCTTCCGGTAGCAGATATTCAGGCAGAGATTCGGTCATCGCCATTGTTTGGCAAGTATGAAATGATGATAAACCGACATTCTGCAGCGGAAGAGTTAACAAAACGGCAGATAGAGAGTGAGGCTCAAAAACCTCTGCCACCGGTACGAACCCAGGCAAAACCGAAAACCACTACACCGTCTCCCACTCGAAGAAAAAATACAAAAGATGTCGGGGATGTTGTAAGCACCATTGCCGTCAGGACTGCCACTCATATCGGAACACAGATAGGAAAAGAGATTGTCAGGGGAATGCTTGGATCCTGGCTGAAGAAGAAATAATTTACACCCCCGGAAAAACCTGCATAACCCGGTCATGAACCTGGTCCAGCCACTTTTTTCGCTGAATATCATCGCTGGTAACCACGACCCGGAAGATATCCCGCCAAAAATTGGTAACACCACACAGACCAAACACACAGTCCTTCCATATTTGTTCCAGCGGATCACCAAATACTTCATTTTCCCGGTGTTCCGGAGTATTCGCTGTATTGAATACAATTGCCGCTCGTGCTTGCAGAAGACCAACCGGAACGCCCTCTCCATTATCTCCTTCGAGGAACCGGTATGCAACACCCGGCCTGATAACCCGATCAATCCACCCTTTCATTATAGCAGGGGGCATTCCCCACCAGTTCGGATGGACCACAATGATACCATCCGCCATTGCAATCTCATCACAATGAATAAAAACTTCATGAGAAAGAGAACCGTCACGCGGGATCTCATCTGATGTAAGGACAGGATCAAAACCTTCCTGATACAGATCATGAAACAAGACCGTATGACCCGCATTTAAGAGAGCACGGTTTGCAACGTCTGCTATGGCGTGATTGAAACTATGAGGGTTTGGATATGCCAGAATGAGAAAGATATTCACATACATTCTCGCACCGGTATAGTTAATCATTTTCCGGTCTTTGATTAAATTTCGTGAGGGTTCCTAATCCTTTTCAGGATACAGGTAGACATTTTTATATGACAGTAAAACCATTCGCACTCTGTGTCAGGCTGATATTATTTGATCAGCACGGTCATATCCTGGTCCTGAGACGATCTCCCCAGTCAAAGACAAATCCAGGGAAATGGGAACTCCCCGGGGGAAAAATTGATACGGGTGAAGTATTTGATGAAGCATTAAAGCGAGAAATTCTGAAAGAGACCGGATTTACCGTGGCGATCCACACCGCTGCAGGGACTGCCATGCAAGAGACTAATGAATACCGGGTGGTCAACCTTGTTATGGTTGGAAGTATCCTCTCCGGCGGCCTTTCCATCAGTAAGGAGCATGTTGAGTACCGCTGGGCAGGACTACCTGAAATTGCAGCACTTGATAAGGCAGACTGGTTTACAGAATACTTTGGCATGTATATGAAAGCCGCGGTCCCAGCACAGGAATAATCAGACAGATACTTTTTTTTAATTCTGCTGAAAATAAAAACGAGAAGAGGTTATACACATGACAAACCTGATGGCACATAAGATTATGATCCTCATAGCCCTCATCATTACTGCAGGGCTCATCATTTCTCCGGTTACTGCCTTTGACACAAGATCCGGAGATAATATTGTCATTAATGAACCGATTGATGACGACCTGGTTGCGTCAGGCGGGTCAATGATCGTCAATGCTCCTGTGAAAAGTATTACCTGGGCCGGGGGAACACTGATTGTCAACGAACCGGTTGAGAAGAATCTCATTGCAGCCGGTGCCACCATTCAGGTGAATGCACCCATCGGGACTGATCTTATTGTTTTTGGTGGAAACATTGACATCAATGGGGACGTCGGCGGGAAGGTCATGGCCTTTGGTGGATCGATAACCATGTCAGGAAATGCTGAAAATATCGCTGCCACCGGAGGAACGGTTGTTCTTGGGAAAAACTCAGTCATCTCAAAAGATGCTATCATCAGTGCTTCAGGGTACACTACCCAGGCAAGGATTCTTGGAAATCTGACTGTAGAGGACGAGCAGAACGGGGATTGCGGATTTAGCATGAAAGAAATTGGAAATATAATTCAAGCATTCATTACCTTTGCGATGATCCTCTGCTTCTTTGGGTTTTTAATCCTGGGCATCATCTTTGTAAAACTCTGCCCCGCCTTTTATACCTCCCTTGTTAAAACCGGGAAAGAAAAGACCATCATCTCATTAGTTGCCGGGATTGCAGGGCTTTTAATCGGATGTATACTCTGTGTTATTCTTCTGATAACCATTATCGGCATACCCCTTGCATTCTTTCTCTTCCTTCTGATACTCCTGGGACTTATGCTGGCGAATATTCTCACCGGAGCCCTGGTTGGTGAATGGATACAACAGCTTGCCAAAAAAGAGGTCAGTTTAATCTGGGGATTCGTTGTCGGATTTATTGTACTGAATGCATTGTTCTTTATCCCCTATATCGGATTCATCTTCTGGGTTGTATCTGTATTCCTCGGATTTGGAATGCTGGTTCTTACCTGCTATGAAGCATATGCAGACTCAGGACTCTAATCCTTTTTTTCTGACCGTTTAATTCAAGTCATTACAGCACTATTTACCTGTATATCAGGAGACACTGATGCCGGAACAGATGGGAGCTGAAGCTGCGTTACTGGTACTCGGCGTTATCATGCTCAATGCCAGTATTATCTTATATATCATAACCGGTAAGCCACGACTTCGGTATTTACTCCTTCTGGATATCAGCCTTGTATTCTGGATCATCAGTTATGGAATGAATCTTCTCACCCACGGACCACAGATGACCGGAACATGGCAGATTATCAGCCTTATGGGGATGACGCTGCTCTTGTTCTCATTTATTGCAGCATTTGTGGATTATATAAAAAATGGAGATACCTGAGGTTACAAAGTAACAGTACCCTTTCCCTTGGGGGTATCGTGTTTAAATGCCGGGTCATCGTCAGTTGCCATTGCCCAGATGAAGGATACCTCGTCCCCTGGAGAAAGGACTGCATCATATGCATCACCGGTATCAAGTGCTCGTTCAAACTCAACAATGGTCACACCTTCTTCTTCGGTCACTGAGAGATTTACAATATCATCAGTACCGCCAAGTTCAGTATCTGCCGGGTGTGGTCCGAAATTTCCGGTAGAGAATGAATCAACCCAGTACACCTCCTCATCTGCAATACCTGCAAGAATAATATCTGCATCCTTCATCATTTGAGTTGGTTTCAGCCCGATACCTACCCATCCGGTTGTCTTCCCCTGAAGACCGACATAGATACGGTCATCAAAAATCGTCCAGAAGAGCTGGTAATTCCCATTATCAAATGTCTCCGCATGTTCATACTCCCCTTTACTGATGACCCCGTCAGCTGCCGGAGCTGCTGCTGCAGATGATATACAGACAAGGCAGACCATCATAAGACCAAGTAAGAATCCTGCACGTGTTGACATATCAACTCATAGGACCTGTATCAAGATAAATTTCTGTGTAACCGATCAGAAGAAAGATATCATAAATGTGCTGAAATAAATCCTATGCTTCTTCTCATGACACTCGGGACCGGTATTGGTACATCCGATGAGGATGCCCTGTCCCGGCTTGTCAGATCCTGCAGTTTTGCAATACATTCATACCGTCCAGCACGGGTCATATATTTTTGTTCAGAAAAAAGTGAAGGAACCATTGAACCAGTACACCAGGCACTCACCGATCAATTTGGGATTTCACCTCCTCCATTCTCAATCTGCATGATCTCTGATCCGAACGATTTTACCGGATGTTTTGAACTGATCTATGGTGTTGCCTCTCTGTATCATGAAGAAGAAGTCGTGATAGAAGCTTCATCCGGAACCAGAGAGATGATCATGGCTGCTGAAATTGTCTCATTCCTGACCAGAAACCCTGTTTCTCATGTGACCGGCGAGAAGTCAGGAGGAATGATCATCCCCGGAACAGAGAGGATCAGGGAGATGGTGCTCTTTGCTGCATATGACCGGCTCCAGCTGCACCGGGCAATTTATGCGTTTAATCAAAATCATTTTGGCAGCTCTCTCAGACTTTTGGAAGGGATTACCAGTCTGCCTGAACGGGATATCTATTACACACTTTTTAATGGATACTGGCACTGGGACAAGATGGACTATGAAAAGGCTTATAAATACCTTGAACATGTGCCAGATCTTGATATCCTGATCCCTCAGAACCGGAAATTTCTGAAAAAACTTCTGGAACTTGACCGGATGGATGATACGATATTAAATAGGAAAGAACGACTTCGAGTCAGACAACAGAAATATATTTACATGCTGATTGACCTTCTCCACAACGCGAAGAGACGGATCGATGGTGAGCGGTACGATGACGCACTTGCACGGCTGTACCGGGTTGTTGAACTCATCTCCCAGGTGTTACTGCTCAGTTACGGGATTGATGACAATGAAGAGAAGATCCGGTTTGCTGATCTCAAAAAAATGCTTCGAAAACAGGATATTTCAACATATGCCAGAAAGTCTGACCGGAATGGTATCATCAGGATAGGACTTCGGTATAAATTCCTCCTTTTAGAAGACCTTGGTATGAAAGGAGCTGATCGGTGGTACTCTGATCTCCAGCAATACATCATGATCAGGAATGATTCGATTCTTGCCCACGGTCTGACTCCGGTTCCAGGAGATGTTGCTAAGGATATGTGGAATGAGGTCAGGAATGTGATTACCGAAGCATGTAATGGATCAGGAGAAAATCTGGTAGAACTCTTCAGATCATCAGAATTCCCAATTCTGGAGAATCACCAGCTGGAACAATAATAAGAATACAAGGAGAGAGGGTTATTCCAGGGTAGAACCCCAGACTGAATTAAGGTATCGCTGACCTTTTTCGTCCCCGCGTGTACAGAAATACTTGTATTCAAGCCCATATTCTTTAGCAATCGGGCAATCCTCACACTTACATCCCTCTTCAAATGATATGCAGAGAAAACTCTGACCGATCATACAGAAGAGTTTTTCGCGCTCCACAATTGCGCATTTATTATAACTCGGACAGGTCGGACAGATGCATTTTGTCTTTTTTTCCTCAATGATCTTGTCCCGTTCTTCTGCCGGGAGTTTCTTTAAATCCCGGACAAAGGTGTTGAAAACGTCCATCGAGATCCCTCGTTGGAGTGTTATGATTTCATTCGTATAAATCTGTTCATTTTTATCTGGAGAAGAACCAGACCTCTGAGCATGCAACCATGTTACTCTTTACGATCCCAATATAAACGTATATGAGCACATGATACTCTCGTCCTGCAAAAAACTCTACCAAAAGGAGACTCATCGGACCAGATCTCCAGAAGAGACTTATGAAGCAGTCCATGACCTCACCGGGCCGGCCGGAATTACCAGGGTTGCTGATATCACCGGTCTTGACAGAATAGGCATCCCTGTTTTTTCCTGTATTCGTCCGGTTGCTGCCGAAGGCGCCATAACGGTATATAATGGGAAAGGAGCAACCCCCATCGCTGCAAGAGTATCGGCAATTATGGAAGGTCTTGAACGATATTCAGCAGAGGTCCATGACCGCAGCCCGCAGACCATGACCTATGACCAGATTCGTATGGAGAAGAATGCAATACGACCAGATACTCTCATTCTTCCCGAATATGCAGAACCGGAATGGCCTATTCCCTGGTGGCAGGGATATGATATCCTCCGCAACGAAGAGGTTTGGGTTCCTGCACATGCAGTCTTTCATCCGGTACCCCGGATCATGGGGAAGTTATTCAGGACCAGTACAAACGGAATCGCATCAGGCAATACCTATGAAGAAGCAGTCTTTCACAGCCTGTGTGAACTTATAGAGCGGGACGCCTGGTCATTGGTAGAAGCATCACAGAATGCAGGTCCGGCGATAACAGACGTGACCCACCCGGTTGCCCGTGAACTTCTTGACAAGTTTAAAGAGGCCGGGGTAGATGTAATTTTGCGCGATATCACAAGTGACCTTGGAATCCCGACCGTCGCGGCAGTATCAGATGATCTCCAGCTTCGCGATCCGACGCTCCTGTGCATCGGAATGGGATCACATCTCTGCAGTGAGATTGCAATTCTCAGAGCCCTTACAGAAGTAGCCCAGAGCAGGGCCACACAGATCCATGGAGCACGGGAAGATACAAAAACAACTCATTTCCTCTCAAAAGTCGGATACGACCGCGCCAAGCGATTGAATAAAAAATGGTTTACCACCGAAGCGGAAATCGCATACAAAGATATGCCATCATACCATACCGATGACTTTCTGGATGACATTCACATCGTTCTTGACCGCTTGAAAGCAGCAGGACTTGACCGGGTGATCGTACATGACCTGACCAGACCGGAGATTGGGGTGCCGGTTGTCAGAGTAATTGTGCCTGGACTTGAACACTATGCAATGGATCCCGAACGTATCGGAGAACGGTGTAGACGTGCACGACGTAATTATATTCCTGGGACCAAGCCTGTCGATTCCTGAAGCTCTGAGGATCCTTGCAGCCGAATACCGTCCACCGGTAAGACGGGTTGATCTCCTTGAGATCATACATATAAGACCCAGAGTGGTTGGAATCATTGATGGAGTGTTCTTTGAGGATGCCGCCGTTGGTCACCGGGAAGTCCTTGAAGTGATGAAACATGGAATTACCGTCATCGGTGCCTCAAGCATGGGCGCGCTCCGTGCCGCAGAACTTGAACCATTTGGCATGATTGGAATTGGTGAGATCTTCAGAATGTACCGGGACGGGGAGATCGAATCAGATGATGAAGTGGCCCTGATATGTGACCCCACAACAAACATGGCCTTTTCTGAGGCGCTGGTAAATATCCGGATCACCCTCCGGCATGGGGTCAGAACTGGATTTTTCACGGAAGATGAAGCAGAACAGATCCTGAGAACCGGACAGTCACTCTGGTATCCGGATCGGTCATGGCCACGCATCCTGAAAGAATGCACCTTTGATCCAGACCGGACAGACGAGATGATGAAATGGATCAGAGAACATCGGATTGATCAAAAGCAGGAAGACGCAAAAGAAACCCTTGCGTACATCAGAGACAGGTTTTGTTCATGAAAAAAATACCGCCATCATATCTATCCAGCCGATTTGAGAGGCAATTGCCTCTTATCGGCCATGAGGGACAGAAGAAACTGGAAAATTCCACAATCCTCATTGCCGGGGCAGGAGGACTTGGATCACCTGCAGCAACCTATCTTGCCCTGGCAGGTATTGGAGAACTGATTATTGTCGATGATGATCGTATTCAGGAGTCAAACCTGAACCGGCAGTTTCTGCACGCCGCTGCATCTGTCGGTCTCCAGAAGGTATATTCAGCTGAGGCAACTCTTGGCAGCCTCGCACCGGATACATCGGTTGTTGCATATCCTGGGCGGATTGATGAGGGATCAGCAGATCGGCTTGTTGCAGACGCAGATGTGGTCATTGATGCCCTGGATAACTATGAAACACGGTTCATTCTGCATGAATCAGCCTGGAACGCAGATATTCCATTTATTCATGGAGCGATAGAAGGATTTTCAGGCCAGATGACGAGCATCCTCCCCGGTCAGTCCCCCTGCCTTTCCTGCCTTATCCCCGCTGCACCTCCTGGCGGGAAAGTTCCGGTTATTGGCGCCGTTGCAGGAGTTATTGGATCCATACAGGCAATGGAGGCAATAAAATACCTGACCGGAACCGGGTCTATGATATCAGGAAGGTTATTCCTCTGGGACGGACAGGCGGGTAGAAGTGAATTTTTAACGATTGGTAAGCGGAAGAACTGTCCGGTATGTTCTTATAAAGGAGATAATGAATGAAGGTTACGATTCGGTGTTATGCACGATTCAGGGATGCATTTGGAGAAGAACAAACCCTTGACCTTCCGGAAGGATCAACGATTCATGATGCGGTCAGAGCTCTTGCAGGAGATGGTCCGGATGCTGAGCTGCTCGTTGATACTGCACACAATATCAGAAGTTATGTTATGATCATGCATCATGATACCCGTATTTCACCGATGGAGGCAGAATCAGTTCCACTCGCAGATGGTGATCTGATCATTCTCTTCCCGCCGGTTTCAGGAGGATAACGATGATTGCGATTACCCGTGACCCGATTGATCCGTACAAATTCATTGAATCAGCAAAGAAACCCGAGACCGGAGGGATTGTTACCTTTATCGGAACGGTCAGGGATGATGGCATAGAAGCACTTGACCTTGATGTGTGTGAAGAGGTTGCATTATCTGACCTGAATACGATAGCAAAGCAGGCAACCGCCGATTATCACCTGAATACCGTTGATATCGTGCACCGGGTCGGACGGATGGAACTGACCGAGACGATATTGGTCATCGTCGTTGGTGTATCTCACCGGCAGGAAGGATTTGCAGCCTGTTCATGGATATTAGAGCAGATTAAAGCATTCGTCCCTATCTGGAAGAAAGACATCTGTAAAAACGGAGAGTCCTGGCATTTTTCAAAGGAAGAGGGAAGTTAAAACCTCTTTCCTGTTTTATATCCATAGGCTCCGAGAGCAAGGATAATAATACCGATAACAAAAGTGATATAACGCCACCAGGCTGTTCCCTGCATGATGTTATTTATTCCGAGGAGAACGAATATGACACCGGCTACCATGGTGATGATGTTTGAAGTTTTCACATCCATGATATCATTTCGTCTCTTCGGATATTGAAAGAGTGTTCTCAGATAGACCGGACACCAGGAATAATACCGCAATACTCGGCAACTTCCAGGTAAAATGACGCGAGTCCTTTATATTCGCCCCACTGTTCAGCAGTTTTTACAGCTTCAGATGCAGATATTTTTTTACCATTATGATACCAACGGGATATCATCCGGCGAAGAGCGATGTCATCTGCAGGAAATGCATCCATCCGGTGAAGTCCCCGAAGCATCGTCAGTTCAGCAGTCCATCTGCCAATCCCTCGAATCTGACAAAGAGCCTCAACGATATCAGCATTGTCTCTGACTTTTTTGAATGATTCCAGATCAAGGTTTCCTTTCTCGATACTCCTTGAGATATCCCGGATATATTCACCTTTACGCGACGTAAATCCACATCTTCGAAAGTCTGATGGTTCTAGTCCGGCAAGATCTTCTGGAAGAGGATAACAATAATGCAGATCTCCATTCACAAAGCAGGTTCTCCCAAATTGTCTGATAAACCGGTACTCAAGAGAGCGTGCAACAGACAGGGAGATCTGTTGTTCTATAACCGAATCTATGAGTGCTTCAAATACGGTAGGTGTAGCCGGACTACGAAGGCCATCCAGCCGGTGAGCAAGACTTTTCATAACCGGATCAGAACATATGGCATCCAGAAAATCCATAAGATTATCATTTAAGGCAAAATACCAGGTGATGAGGTCTGATGCTTCACAGGTATCTTGCGCACGTACCGCTTTATCTGACCATATTGAGAGAGTAAGTGGAGTTTTTTCAAAAGGGTCAGTCTGATTCACAGTTAGAACAAACGGGCCATTTGAAAGAAGAGCCGTAAAACTGAAAGCATGATTACTATAGGTGCGGACCATGGGATCATGGTTTGAGAAAATAATCGCGCTCCAATGCAGAGAGAAGGGGTATTTTGGATACAATGGGATCGGGTTCATATGCAGCTAAACAGACTGGATCTCCCATACTATAATTTAAAGAAATTTATAATATCAATAGAACGCATGAATTTTTTTCCAGAGTATCTCATAATACCTCTTAACAGGATGTCTTTTTCGGTATGAAATACCAGTCAACAAGGAATAATAAAAATTTATTCATTGAGCAGGAATGATCCATACCCATGAATTCATAATGAGCGGGAAAATATGAAGAATATATGGAGAATTATTCGGTATTTTCTGTCACCCGACATTAAAATCAATTGGTATTACAGTTGATTGAACAATTGTTTTACTCAAGAGGACAATTAAACAAATATATATTATTACACGACGATCTCGTATTGCATGATCGGTAAATTATCGTTTGGGATCATTGCTCTTGTGCTGGGGGCAATGCTTTTCTGTGGGGCAGTATCTGCAGAAAAGGTTGATAATCTCGGAGAACATAGTGCAGACCGTCTTCTCATCGCAACCACAACGAGTCTTGACGCAACCAAGCTTCTTGATCTTCTTGAAGAGAAATTCAAGGAAGAGACCGGTGCAACAGTAGAACATGTAGCTGTTGGAACCGGCCAGGCTATTGAAATTGCAAAAAACTGTGATGCAGATATTGTGATGGTTCACGACCGTGTTGCAGAAGACAAGTTTATTGATGAAGGATTCGGTGTCGATCGTCGTGTCTTCGGGTACAACTACTTCCTTTTAGTCGGACCGGAAAATGACCCGGCAAAGGTAGCCGGACTGAACGGAACAGCAGCCTTCATGGCAATTGAGAAGGCAACTGCAGAGGATCCAAGCGTCGTTTTCGTATCCCGTGGAGATAATTCCGGAACCCATTCACGTGAGAAACTCCTGTGGAAATGGGGCGGGTATGACTATGCAGAGATCAACTCCTCAGAATGGTACCGTGAAGCTGGCGCAGGTATGGGCCCAACCCTTACCATGACAGACGAACTTCAGGGGTACACCTTAACTGACTCAGCCTCCTGGGGAACCTTCGAGAGCAACCTCTCACTTGTCCCACTGGTTGAAAATGATGAGAACTTCCTGAATGTCTATGCGGTCATGCGTGTATCTGAAGAGAAATGTCCGGATGTCAACACTGAGATGGCAAAGAAGTGGATCAACTTCATGATCAGTGATGAAGTCCAGGATATCCTCTCGACCTATGGAGTCGAAAAGAACGGGGTACCATACTTTAACCCCGGACGGGGTAGTGCAGAAGTAATGGGCGTGACCGTGGAAGAGACCACCGACAAGGTGGCATAATCCACACCGTTCTTTTCTTTTCACAACAATTATTATTATGAACGATCTGCTTACCGGTATTGAGACTGCATTTCATCTCATACTGACCGCAGATCCTGAAGTGCTGAACATAACAATCAGAACTCTGCATATAACCTTTTCTTCGGTATTGATCAGTACCATTATTGCAATACCGCTTGGAGCAGCTATCACCTTCAGGGAATTTCATGGAAAAAAGGCACTGATTAGTGTTATACAAACTCTGTATGCACTTCCTACGGTCATTGTTGGTCTCCTCTGTTATATGCTTCTTTCAAGATCCGGACCACTTGGAGATTTAAAATGGTTATTTACACCGAATGGTATGATATTTGGTCAAACCATCCTTATCATCCCGATTATGGCCGGCCTCACAATTGCAGCACTTCAGGCGATAGACCCGATTATTACCGATACCATCCGATCACTTGGAGCATCACGGTTCCAGTTTTTAAAAAGTCATCTTCGTGAAGCGCGATTTGCCATCATGGCTGCAGTTATTGTGGGTTTTTCACGGGCGATTTCTGAAGTCGGCACAGCAATTATGATTGGTGGTAATATTAAAGGTCATACACGAGTGCTTACCACCGCAATATCCCTGCAGACATCAATGGGAAATTTTAATCTTTCATTGGCTCTTGGAATTATTCTTCTGGCCATTGCGCTTATTATCAATCTCTTCATGGGACTGGTACAGAACAGGTAGGAACGAGATGATTGACATCAGAAATATCACGAAAGAATTTGATGGAAATCCCGTCCTGACCGGTGTAACTGAAACAATCAGGAAAGGAGAGATCTTTGCAATCATCGGACCTTCAGGACAGGGAAAAACCACATTGCTGAGAATTCTCGGACTTCTTCAAAAACCAACATCAGGAGAGGTCCTGTTAGAAGGGAAATCCCTCACCCATGTTTCGGAGACTGACCCGGTCCGAAGACGCATCGGTATGGTCTTTCAAAATCCTATTGCCTTCAGGGAATCGGTGTACCATAACATCGCGATCGGTCTTTGGTACCGGGGTTTTGGAAAAGAGGCGATAAATGAGAAAATCCTGCAGAAGCTGGATGAAATCGGGCTTTCAGGGTATGAAAACCGGAAAGCAACGACCCTCTCCGGTGGAGAAAAACAACGGATATCTTTGGCCAGGATAATGGTAACCGAACCTGATATCCTGATTCTTGATGAGCCTACTGCCAACCTTGATCCTGTTTCAACCGATATTATCGAAGATCTCATCCGCTATTATAATAAGGAACTTGGCACGACTGTCATCATGTCTACCCATGACCTCATGCAGGGGCAACGGCTTGCTGATCGGGTCGCGGTCATGATGAATGGACGATTTATTCAGTCCGGGACCATTTTTGATGTATTTACCCGTCCCTGTTCTGTTGACGTTGCAAAATTTATCGGGATGGGGAACATTCTCCCTGGAAAAGTCATAAGAAAGGAAGAGGGAATGTCAGTTATTCTGTCACATGGAATCGAGATCCATGCAATTGGTGACATCCCCGTAGGAACCCAGATCAGGATGGCCATACGGCCCGAAGAGATCACGTTGCATACCGGCCCGGACCGATGGTCAAGTGCCCGGAATGTTCTCTTTGGAACAATCGATGCAGTGCGACCATTTGGTATTATCAGCCTTATCAGTGTAAAATCCGGAGAACTTGCCCTTTCAGTTCAGGTAACCTGGCAGTCAATTCGTGAATTGGACCTGAAACCAGGGGTGGAGGTTGTGCTTTCATTTAAAGCTCCGTCAGTCCACATCATGCCGGAAGAGAACGATAATGCCTGTCTCTGATCAGTCAGTTCCCCGATATTCATATTTTCTTTCAGAGCTGGCCGGTTCGGCAGGTAATTTTGGAACTGTCCTTCCACTTCTTTTTGCCGTTTCGGTATCATGCGGAATGAATATCTCCCTTATGCTTCTGTGGGCTGCTGCATGGTACATAATTACGGGGCTCTACTATCGAATTCCCATCCCGGTTGAACCGCTCAAAGCAGTCGGTGCCATTGCCATTGCTGAGTCTGTCACCCCTCACCTGATAGCAGCGTCGGGTATTGTAATGGGTATCATATGTCTGTGCATCGGGTTTTTTGGTTGGATGGACCGTGTCAGACAGATTATTCCTGAACCGGTTATCAGGGGAGTTCAGCTGGGCCTGGCACTGATTTTCATTAAAAGCGCAATTCCGGGATTTATTCTCCCGGATATACCTTTTGCACTCATATCGGTAGGGATTGTAGCCGGATTTTTAATTAGTACGAGATTTGTAAAAATTCCGGATCTCTCTGCGCTGACCATCATTATTTCAGGCTTTATCGTAGCTTTCCTCAGTGCAGGATTTCCAACCTTCATCTCCATTCCTGTCCCCAATCTTCAGATTCCATCACCTGAAGATTTTTTTAATGCAACAATTCATTTTGTTCCTCCTCAGCTCCCCCTGACCCTGACAAATGCAATACTTGCGACATCTCTTCTGGCACATGATTTGTTTAAAAGAGAGATGAACCCGGATAAAATCTGTAAAACGGTCGGCATGATGAGTCTGTCAGCATCACTATTCGGAGGATTTCCCATGTGTCATGGAGCAGGAGGGCTGGCGGCCCATTACCGGTTTGGTGCCAGGGGCGGGCTTTCATTAATACTTGGGGGAATACTTCTTTTTCTTATAGGAATACTCTGTGCAGACCCGGAAATTACCGATGCCCTTCCTGTTGGGATGTTCGGAGTCCTTCTCATTGTGGTTGCCGTTGAACTTGCAAAGCACGGACTAAAAACAGATAATTATTGGATTACCGGCCTTATTGCGGTACTAGCGGTCCTGTTTGGTCTTGCGATAGGGTTTTGTGCAGGGCTGATTCTGGCCTGGATACTGATATACCGAAAAGAACATCTGAAAACGAGACAGCAGTAGTTATTTACCTGCTTTCCCAGCCAACCGGTGATCAAACCACCATTTCATCCCCACGATTGAGACGATGAATACACTTGTTACTCCATTTGCAAGCATGACCGGAATATCGGCACTGACTATTCCGTAAATCATCCAGAGAAAGACACCGATAAGAAGCAGGAATAAGAGTCCCCAGGAGAGGTCATGTGCCGACCTGCTTTTCCATGTCTTGACAACCTGGGGAAGAAATGCAATTGTTGTGCATATCCCCCCGATGTATCCGGTATAGAGCAGCATATCCATATCAGATATTTGTTCCTTACGCTTATAGGAGTGTTTAGAATTAAAAATGAAATCATCAATCAACATCACCTGATGGCTGAACCGGCATACCCGCAGGTTCAGAAAATGGACTATGAATAGTCCCGATTTGGGTAACACACCAGGTGTCTATTACTGAGCACGGATAATGGTTCCAACCTTTTCGCCTTTGACTGCCCTGGTTATCATTCCGGGTTTATGTCCGTTCACTATCTGAACTTCTTTGACATTCCGACACTCAAGCATCAGTTCGACGAGTTTTCGTTCAAGAACAAGATCTTCCATATCCATTGCAATCAATTCACTTGCGGAAATATCAGGAATGAGTTCTGCATCAGGAAATTTCAGGGGATGCTTGTCATAGAGCCCGTCTACATTCTTTGCAAGAATACAGCTTTTCGCCCCGAGGACTTCTGCTGCAAGAAAGGCACCGGTATCAGTCCGGTGGGGAGGGATACCACCATTCGTGCGCTCTGAAGGGTGTTCATACAAACCATAAGGGGGAGTTCCATGCGTAACCGGGAGAGCGCCCATGCCAAGAAGTGTCGGGAGCTCCAGAAGATCACTGGTGTGTATTCGTTTCGCTTTGTAAGGCGCGAGAAGTGTTGCAAGCATCATTGCGTTCTGTTCAGAGATCTTACTGGTCAGTTCTGCGAGTACCCCGGTTGGCATTCCAAGGTCAAGCCCGATATCCATGATATGCCGGACGCGGACTCCTCCTCCGGTGATGATCATCACCTGATGTTCCTTTGAGAGAGCACCAATCTCATCTACCAGGGGGAGAACAACATCGCGGCCATAATCAATGATCCCATGTCCGCCGATCTTGATGACATTCAGTTCAGGAAGAATTCGCATGAGCGGGCGCTCATTATACCGGTCAAATAATCCTTTTCGAACCAGAGTTTCGCCCTGGAGTTTGTTAAAAATTTCATGTCGCTCGTGCATGGATCACCACAACAATATATAAATACGTGAAGATCATATAGATAAATTGTTGAAAACCAACTGGTATATCACTTGAGCATATATCAATTGGTTCCAAGAGGTGACCAAAAATGAAAATTTTTGTACGTGAAAGACAAAAGGTCGGGGCAGGAGTTAAAAGCCCGAAGTATCGGATTGTGGCAGTTACCGGTGGACAGATCCAGGTTGTTGCAACCCATTTCAGAAAGATAGAACTTGAAATGATTGCAAAAGAAGTCGGCGCTGAAATTGTCTGGCTTGAGCCTGTCCCTGATGACCAGAAGAAAAAACACTAATTTCTTTCCTCTATTCTTTATAGCTCGAACCCTAAAACTTATTATATGCCATCGCTCTCAATCGAAGGCCTCTTCGAATCTGCAGTAAAAATTTTCCTTTTCGAAGATAACGCGATTTCAATCACATTTTCTAAAGAAGGGATTCATATCAGGTTTCCAACTACCCGGCGCCTTGCCGAGTACCTCGAGGTACCTCACTACTATATACTACCGTACTTTGCCATGATGGAAGAACAGGAACTGGTAACACGAGCTGAGCGGGTGGGAATACTGACAACCAGCAAGGGGACCCAAAAAATTGTTTCAGTCATGTCTGATCTTCATCCGGAAGAGAGTGCATCCCTGATTGGATCAGCCATGTTTGATGAAATATTAAAGGTCACAAAATGAGGAGTGAGAAGAAACCCAAAAAGTCCGGAAAGTGGATCGGATTGTAATGTTCCGGTTCCCGATGGATCTCAAGAGCCATATTCTGACTTCTCATCCTCACCTATACTGTGTCAGGCAACATGAAAATTATTTACATTTACAAACATAGTTAATAAGAATATATCAAGTGATATCCAATTGATATTGCAGAACTCATATTAATGGTCTTTCCTTGTCTAAACTATTTTTTCGTGATTCAAATCAGAAGAATGATACCCTACTCAGTGTACCTGTAAGAAGAATTATCACCCACGCATCCGGGTGACAGGACATATAACATGACTGTATATATTGCACTGGATGATACCGATATGCCTGACAGCCCGGGAACCGGCAGACTTGCCAGGGATTTGTTCAGTCTGCTCGAACATCGATACCATCTTCTTGGGATTACCCGGCACCAGCTCTATGTTCACCCGGACATTCCATACACGTCACATAATAGTGCTGCAGTCATTCATGTTCATGCAGTTCCTCATGAAGAACGAGATGCACTTTTTGAAGAGGTAGCACAATTTGTTCAATCCCGGGCAGCGAAGGGGAGTGATCCGGGAGTCTGTATGACTGACCATGAGTCTGTCACACCAGCTCTCATTCTCTTTGGAAAAGAAGCAAAATCTACTGTCCTCACCCAGGACCAGGCGATTACAATGGCATCACACACAGGAGTCCGACTCATCGGGCTTGATGGCACAAAAGGGGGCATTATCGGATCTCTTGCAGCCGTGGGCCTGGCGGCAGGTGGATCAGACGGGAGATATATACAGGTTGGAAAGATCAGAACCCTGCAGGGTCAGGCAGAGATTTCTGCGATTCATGATGCAGGAATTCCTGCAGTATATTCACTTGACGGAAGATCAATTGACTCAGGAGAAGTCCGGTTTCGAAAGTTCCCCCAGCCAATGAGGATTAATCACAGTCCGGTTCTTTTTGTCAGGGAAGACAATGAATCCTGGATTGTGGAACGTCGGGATTAATAAACCCTTTTTAGCTGAATTCCAATTTTTTTTCCATGATTGATTCGTGATTATTCGGCCATATTACAGACCGGCGCGATCCAGTATAAGGTTTGCAAGGGCCTGGGCGGATTCGATTGGGAAATCGGTGGGTTTTATGAACCGTCCAAACAGGTCTCCGGTATTGCAGACGACAAGTCCGCCGACAGAAATATTGCTTTCTGCACCCTTCGGTAATCCGGCATAGACTTCATCCACGGATGATACCGGAAATTTTACCTCTTTCATCGCTTCGATCCACTTGGAGAACAATTCATCACGCATACCCATAGGTGGTATCTATAATACCCAGACACTAATAATTTACGAAATGTGTCCGATGATTACCTATGGATGAAATAATTTTCCGAAGGTAGGTGCATCCGGTTCATCCGTCATCATCGGTCCGATCACAAAACCAGATTCTGATATCATGCACATTCCTCATCATAATGAACCTTCTGAAGATGAAAGTCGTTCATATGAAACTATTCTTTCAGATTACTATACATCGCAGCGAATTTTAAAAGAGACTCATAATGGACACGAATGTCCCGTATGTGGAAATGCTAAACTAAAATCGCAATTATTTCAACATACCCATGTATGTGACTCATGCCTTCAGAAGATGGAATCAGATAAATGCCTCGTTGAGGAATATCTTTTTAAAAAAGCAGTCCGGTTGGAGAAGATTAGTTCTAATGAAATCCCATTTTTAATATCTCTGACTGACCAGGAAAAATACAATCTCCTCTTCAGATTTTTTCAAGTAAAAACCGACATCGGTCAAAAAGAAACACTCGGACTGGTCAGATATTTTGTAGAACTCCTTCAGATTCCAACAGATACTAATTACTTTTTCGAGACTTTCTATCCCCGGTATTTAAAAGAATTTACTACCAAACCCGGATTATTACCACGATGGTGTACTGAAATACCGGTTGGCCTTCGGGAGATCAGAAAACCGGGAGAGATGATTCATTACATTGACACCATGATAATTTATGATCAGAAAGAAGTGTTCAAAAAGAAAAAAACCGGGAAACTTTTTACTCTGACCTGGGGGAGAGATCGGATTTACTCTCATGCCAAAGCTGGTGAAGAGACCGAATGGGAGTATTATGAGATCTATCGGGGGACAGTGGTTGTCTCATCAGAACGGATAATTCCACTTCAATCAGACGGCACATACCCATTTGTCTTCCTCAATGCACGGATAACAAAACTTACGATGAATCCGGATGGAGTTGAAATTGTCATTGACGGCCGTGATCGTCCATATTTTATTACAGGACTGAATCAGAACCGTGGGTGGAATATCAGGTTCTGTCTGGAAAATCTGGTGAAAAAGGGGACCTTGATAGAGACGAAATCAGATGAAGATATATAGCACCGGCCCTTTTGTAAAAGCTATTTTTTAATTACACATGAGGCTGTTGTACAAATCAATTTTGGTAATACAATAAGAAGTACTTGCAAGGGTCGAGACACATCTGACAATTCACCGTCGGCATTTTTCTTCTCTTCAACGACACCATTTCTAGACTCCCAGTATAAGGATTCTTCTTCACTGAAGTAAACCGCCCCCACCATCAGTACCGGCAGAGAAATATTATCTTCTCATCGAAAACTTCTCAAAAACCAGTTGCAACCGGTTGCAACTATTCATTTCAGTTATTTCACCAGGAGTGAATCAGTGCAGACGATGAACCTGCGATAAACTTTCTTCTGTCCGGACTAGTAACAACAGACACCAACGTAAGGATTCCCCCGGATTCATTCGCAGGATTCATGGTTCTTCATTTATCTGAATAATTTCATACGAAAATAATTTCAGATTGTTTTTAAACGGTTTTATCTACAGATCTTATACACTGTTTCATTCAATACTGATATGTCACGGGGAGACCGAGCAGGCATAGAACATTTCCGGGCGTTCAGGTCTGGATCATCTGTGCTTCACTCTCCGGATGAGAAGATGTGACCTGCGTTCTGCATGTCCTCCTACATTGCAATAATCAGAACCCTTCTCATTAACGGAGAGACAAACCGGGTATCTGCCCGTTACTACTCCCACAAAATTCGCACCGGAACAGACAGAAAACACCCATGGCCTGGCAGGATGTCAGGCTTTCCTCCTACAAACTGGGCATTCTGAACGCTCCACCCCTAATCAGAACAGAGGTAAAAAATGTTAACAAAAAGCAGATTCAGCACAAAGTACAATGAAAACCAGATAACCCTTATCAACTATCTGAAAACACAGCTTCACAACGGAAGATGTTTCCTGAAGTCCAAATATATAGCAAAAGAGCTTGGCTTATCTTCCAAGGAAGTCGGAACTAACATGGCAATACTCTCAGAAATCTGTCCTGACTTCACCATTGAGCGATACAGTTACTCAAACAGTACAACCTGGCTTGTTACTCCGGGAAACTCTCAAGGCTTTCAAAGAAGAATGGAATTTCCGATCGCAACCGTCTGATGTGCATAACACTGCTTATATCCCCCAATCTCTTTTTCATCTGAACTCTTATTCTTCTTAAATCTATACTCAGGGTTTTTCAGTCATTTCACAGTTGATATCAACCAGAAGGGTACACCCGTTAGAAAGGAAAAAGATAAGTGAAGCCACGAGTTCTGGCATCTCCATTAAAATATTACCAGGGAACAGGTGAACTCTCCAGGATACGAGATCATATATCAGGATTACATGGACCATTTCTTTTTTTCATGGGAAAAACTCAGGATGAGATCGTAAAAGCATTACCCGCTAAAACAAGAAAGATTGCACCTGTCTTTTTTGAGCAGATTCCTGAGTATATTCCTGATTCAGCTATATTCCTCATAGATTCGATGTTAAAAATATATGACAACCTCCAAGTTGAGATTAAAAGGATCGAGGAAAGAATCAAATTTTACCTCAAGGATAAAGAGAATGAATTACGTATTTTGATGTCAGTTCCAGGGATTGGAATAGTAATTGGATCTAATTTGTTGGCAGAAATAGGTGATGTCCATGATTTTCCAACCGCAGATAAATTAGCCAAATGGGCAGGACTTACCCCATCTGTTTACCAGTCTGCAAATACCAATTACACTGGACCCATCACGAAACAGCGTTCCAAATATCTTCGATGGGCTCTTATTGAAGCAGCACACTCTGCAATTAGAAGACCAGGGAAATTGAATGACTATTTCAACGGTCTCTTACCCAGAAAGGGTTACAAAAAAGCAATTGTTGCTGTTGCTCGTAAGATTTTACGGATTGTTTGGCATCTTCTCATCAATAATGAAATATTTGAAGATGGAATTCCTAGAGTGAAAACTGTTAAGATACCCAAGTTTCCAGAAAAAATTGAGAGAGTTGGAATCGCAAAGATTATTCAGCTTTTGTCCAGGGGAGCTGAGATAATTGTTCAAGAGGAAGGTAAGGAGATTATGCGAATTAATGGTTCATGTCAACCTACTTGATCCCGATTTTCATGAGAAAGTCGGATTTCGTTCCTTCCGGATGCGAACCATGAAGGAGGGATCTATCATTGTTCGTAACGTGTCCGGATTTTTCATTTGGCCAGGGGATACTGTGAAAAATCATGACCCTGATACACAGAGAACACAGGATATTTTCTCCTTTGCATCATTCACTCTTGAAAATATTCAGGAGAAGTTTCACACCCCGTTATCAGAAGGCCTGTCAGAAAACAAAGCCGTAGCAATCCTTCAGAGAGACGAATTGAAGGAGATATCGGCCACCCAGGTCAGATAATGGGAGATTGCAATCCGGCATTCACCTCTCCGTTTATCTATCTGCTCTTGGCCACCGCATGTATTGTCTTTGCGATCGGGGAGCAGATCGATGCAGCAATCATCGTGGGATTTGCCCCTATCAATGTTGCACTTTTTCCTTAGCCATTTTTTACGTGATTGCAATCGGTTCCATGTTCATCACATTTCTCCCGATGCTCCCGATACAGATACTCCTGGTCAATCTGTTGTCAGATTTTCCTATGATATCTATCGCAACCGATACGGTGGACTCTACAGAGGTCAAAAAACCGAGAAAGTATGAGGTCAGGGAGATAATGCTGGTTACAACGTTGCTTGGTGTTGTCGTTACCGTATTTGATCTCATGTTCTTTGCATTTTTCATGCACGAACGAGACAATGTCCTGCAGACGAACTGATTTATCGGGAGTATCCTCACCGAACTCATTTTCCTCTTCTCTATCAGGACAAAACTACCATTCTATAAAACAACCTGGCCTTCCGGGTATGTAATCCTTCTGACAGTAATAGCAGCCCTTGCAACGGTTCTGCTCCCAGATACCTTCATTGGGGAGGTATTATTCTACTTTACCCCTCCATCAGCCCTTCTCTGGGTATCATCATCAGTCTGGTTGCGGCGTTTTTCGTCTGTATTGAACTGATAAAGCATATAAATTATCATGACATCGGATAAATTTTTCAGGTATACATAAATCAAGATTATTAAAAAGTATTGTTATGAGAAAATTTCTGAATCTGCTTTTGATAATCATTTGAAAGAATTTGGGCCATAGAAGGTTATTTGGTATTATTCATGCTTTTCTGTTGTAAAAATTCAGACGGTGTCATAACTATAATATCATCAGGAAAATGCTTTCTATTGCCCGTAATTACCGGTGCATGGGTATGATGAGCTAACTCAATAAAAGGCAGGTCTGAAGGATCTGGAAGATGTAACAACATTGGAGGAGGGAGAATCCACAACCCGTTGGTTTTAAAAAATGAGAGCAGGGGCTCTATGTCATCAGGAGAAAACTGAAATTTAGTTCTTGAAAGAACAACCCGGTACTCCTGAAAGATCCGGTTGTCAAGAACGATCCGAAGGAAATTTGTTATCATCATCCGGATAATGACTGCTGGTTTTCCATTCGGGTTTAAAAGACCTGATACTAGGACATTTGTATCGATGATGACAAGGTTATTCATTTGTTAATTCTTTTCTTGCATTATTGATCTCACTATTTATCTCAGGAAGTGTCATCATATTCAAACCTGACTGTATAGATTTTTCCCACATGTGTTCAATTGACTGCTCGGCACGGAGTCTTCTGATAAGATCCAGAACCTTTTCAGGATCACCATTGAATGTGAGCGTTATCACTTTAGGTTTACCATTTACGGTAATTATTGTCTCTTTATCTTCACCCTCTTTCCATAACAGGGCAGGATTTGATCTGATCTCTGCTGAAGATATATATCGCATGATTAATCCTATTTTATATCCTCAATTATATTATACTATCTTTCTTATTCGCTACACGAGCTGGTTATTATCCTGCCCGGCTCAGTACATTATATGATTTTTCACGAGGATATCATTACTACCTTTCCGGGTCTCTTCGTCGTCGAAGGAGATGTCGGGCCGGTTTCTATTGAAAAGAACAATGCAAACCTGGAAATGTTGAAACAAACGATCATCACCGAAGTGAATGAACGATACACTCTGGAACAGGTGAAAGACGAACCACTCTTCAGGGCTTACCGGGATTTCTTCTGGAGCGTCGGAGTGGACCCGACGAAGACCAGGCCTGCTTCTGAAGCCCTGATACGAAGGATTCTTGCCGGAAAACCGCTCCCTTCTATCAATACTGCCGTGGATGCATATAATCTGGCATCAATCCGGACAGGTGTACCAATTGGAGCCTTTGATGCTGATCTCCTCCATGGGGAGCTTTCGATGCGATTTGCACAGGAAGGTGAGGAATTTCTGGGGATAGGGATGGAGAAACCTATCAACCTACAAAGCAACCAGGTAATCCTTATAGATGAGAAAGAGATTATTGCAGTGTATCCCTACCGGGACTCGGATGGAACGAAGATTACTCCGGGTACGAAAACAATTCATATTGTGTCATGTGGTGTCCCAAACATTGAGAAAGAGACGGTGATTAGGGCATATGATTTGGCATCCGCTTACCTAAAAGAATTTAATTCGTAAAAAAATTGGCTTATAGAGACTGTTGCATAACTTCAAACCGATAGTATAATGAGGCAAATCCCATAAATTTCATTGTCAATTAACCTTCCAACCGAATGGAAATTATGCTCTTGAGGAACCAACATTTTAGTTGTGCAACAACCTCTATAATGATTCATGAAAAATATTAAGAAACCATCTGTAATCCGACACACGTTGCTGCCGAGTATCGGATAAAGAGAAGGTTTTCAAAGTTTCCATGGAACGTATGGCTTTCCATTCTTCCGGTTAGTATTATCATTATCCTTGTCATGTCGGTTGTGATACAATTCAGTATCCACTGTTTTTTCGATTATCCTGATCTCCCCTGGTGGTTTGCTACTTGACGATGCTCTTCGCATGGTCCCTTATGTTTGGTCCCTATGTTGCCTGAATAACTGAAGAGGGAAAATATTACAGACAGTCAAAAGGGATGGAATGATATTTTTCTTTCATCTCACCAAAAAACTTCACCAAAAGGTACCTAAAAGGCGTTATTTTTTTCAGACGATACTTATCATGGCTGAAGCTTCTGTGTAAATGATATTTTTCTCAAGTGCTGCATGGTCATCGTGACCATACGACAATACCAGAAATTTTCAACACATGAAAACAGATATCAGAAAAGAGAAAAAGTAAACCACTCTGTTTCATCAGAGAATTTGAACTTTAATATTTACGCCCCGGCTGGGACTTGAACCCAGGTCTAAAGCTCCGGAGGCTCCAAGGATATCCTCTACCCTACCGGGGCAACCTTACTATATACTCACTAAACACAGATAAAGGCTCTGGTTTTTCAATGATTTTTCAGCGATAATTAGAGAGAAAAATTGAATGACTACCACCATATCAGACAAATTTTCTACCGTTGATATAACACGCGGAACATTGGCTGATATCTCTGAATATTAATATGAATAACTCCAAAAATTTTTATCCAACTTGTTAATTAGATAAAAGCCCGAATTTATTTCAATAAATTAATACATAACATTTATTATGGGGAGAGAACTATTTTGTGAAAATATTTTCCCGTTTGCCGATTTCGTTAACGATGATAATGAGTTTGTCATCTTCAAAAGTAAGAAACGCCCGATAGTCTCCGACCCGGTATCTATACGTTGGAACGTCACTAATTCCTTCAACCTTCCGCAGATATTTTCTGGGATTATTTACCTTCTCAAGCCATTTGATTTTATCTCGTATTCTTATCGCAATATCCCGCTGAAGTTGTTTTAGATTGCTCTCTGCTTAATAAGAGAAAGAGACATGATAATGCAATCAGATCCCCATCTCTTTGGAAATCTCATCAAGAGGCCGGTATCTTCCCTGCTTCACATCTTCAAGCCCCCGGCGGATTCCCTCCATAGTCTCCTCATTAATAGGCTCATCCGGTTCGTTCGCCTGACCCATGATTTCTGCGATGATTTCAGCTTCATTAGGATCGATTGCGTCTATGAGGCATTTTTGAAGAACTTCGCCATCAGTTGATGCATCGTCACGATCTTTCAGTATTTGAACGAATTTGTAGTCTGATTCGCTCAACGATACGGTGACTGCCATAATAATCTATTATCTCCAATGTATCATATAGTCTTAATTATTCTCTAATAAATGAAGATTTCATATTATTGAGATTTTTTTCCACAGCAGCCACCCCTTGTTTTCCGTGACGGTTGAATTATGTTCATATTTTAATAATACCCGACAGACTGTGCCCCGTATTCTAACTATTCAGGTGTGTACTTTTCAAATTCTAACAACTGCTTGATCAGCCCGTCTCTGGAAAACTGACATTACATCTAAGATCAGTCCATGTGAGTAACATGATCGTCTGATCTGAACCTGCCCTCATACGTCACCCCAGACAGGCGCTCAAAAATTAAGCAGTAAATTTACCGGTACTGCCCCCTCGGTGTTAGAGGTCCATCGAGAGTTCACAAAAAACAAAAGAGAGATCATGACACGCGAGTCATGGTTAAAATATCGAAATTAAACTTTCCGAATGTGGTAATGGTGCCAAATCTTGCACGCTCCTTCATGACTGACCATACACGGACCGACCGGTGTCCGTGGCGTACATGTCTTATCAAAGAGTTTACAATCAACCGGAGTTGCAATACCCCGGAGGATTTTATCACAGATACATCCGGCTTGTTTCTTCGTCGGTTTAATCGTTACATCAAATTTCTTCTGGGCATCCCACGCAGAAAACTCTTCACGAAGCCGGAGTCCTGACTGAGGAATAACCGGGAATCCCCGCCACTCAACATCACATGGTTCAAAGACCATATTCATCACCGCCATGGCCTTCGGATTTCCCTCATCAGAAACCGCTCGTGGATACGCATTATCGACCCGTGCGACGCCTTCCCTGATCTGCTGTACCAGCATAAGAAGACCAAGCAGAATATCATCAGGCTCAAAACCCGCTACCACCTGGGGGACCGGAAACCTTCGATAACCCTCAAGACCGGTAACGGTCAGTACGTGGCCGGGAAGGAGAAATCCGTGCAGTGCTGCCTCACCCTGGGATAGCAACCACTCCATTGCGGGGGGAACCAGGCGATGACAACTCAATATGGAGAAATTCTTCGGAGGATTTGTCAGAAGCATTGCTGCAACGGTTGGTGCGGTTGTTTCAAATCCGACCGAAATGAAAACCACTTCTTTATCGGTATTCTTTGCTATCTCAACAGCCTTATGCACACCCTGAACAATACGGACATCGGCTCCAGAGCTTTCCAGTGAAACATTTGAACCAGGCACCCTGAGCAGATCACCATATGTCGCAATGATGCACCCTTTTTCCGCAAACTCAAGGGCTGCATCTATCTCTCCCTGTGGAGTGATACAGACCGGACATCCGGGTCCCATCACAATCTTCAGATTCTTTGGAAGAAGGCTTCGGATTCCATGACGTGCAATAGCGGCCTCATGCGTTCCGCATACATGCATAAACGTAAGATCGCGGTCAGTCAGCTCATGAATTTTCTCTGCTATCGGATTCTTCCCGGGCATAAATCTCTCAAAAGTCAACCTGAAACGTGAAAAAGATACTCATCAGGAACTGGAACAGATATCAGAATTATTGAGTATATAAAGGACCTACCTGAACAGTCATAGAGGAGAAAACTCATACCTGTAAGTATGTTCTCCCGCTCCGTCTTCAGACAAGATTTTAAATCTGCCCTTGAAGAGGCACTTGACCGCCGTCAGATGAGCCTGAAGGAACTTGCAGAACTTGCGGGGATTCCACCAGCGACCCTGTATAAGATAACCTCAGGAGAACGCGATCCCCGGTTATCAACGGTCCGGGCCATTGTGCAGGCACTGGAACCCTATGAACAGGACATGATCGCCATAATCGCTGCAAAATTTCTCCTTGATGAAATTGGGGCCGGGACCATCGAAATGAACGGGAGAAAGATCAGAATCAAAGGATATACTGCCAATACCATGGAAGACTGCATCGTTGCAGCGGTCCGGGCAGAAAAAGAAGGAGCAGGTGGAATCATCTGTGCTCCCATTCTTGCAACCCTGATAGAGCGGATCGTTGACATCCCGGTCGTAATCGTGCGACCTGACAGCAGGACATTTCAGGAAGCAATCGAAGTCTTATGTAAAAGAATAGAATGAGAATCAGGGAGTAACCTGATTTTTCTTATAAAATGCTATGAATTCTTTCTGGAATGATGAAGCGGAAGCAAGCAGATCAGGATACATCTCATTCATTGCAGCCACACAGGATCCACATCCTGGGATAAGTGTCCCATACTCCTCTAGATCAGCTTTCAGTTTATCAGCAGCAATAAGCCAGGAGTCACGAATTTTCGTCGTTTCAGGGCTCAAAGTATACCCCTTAATCTTCTCGGTAAAAGAAAGAAGTGCTTCACTCTTTTTGGATGCAATGTCGGCAATCGCGGAATCCCGTCCATAATAAACCCCGATATTCATCGCTTCCGGAGTCTGGTATAACATCGGGATTCCGGAGGTGAGAATGTCAGAAAGAAATGCCGTGTCATCATCAGTCAGAGCCGGCCCGGCTGATACGATCTGTACCAGGATGAAAAGAGAAAGAAGGGTACATAACCCGGTAAGGACTCGAATGTTCATACCTGAAGGTTTCACCCGGTTCAATATAAGGGTACTCCTCTTAAAGGAAAAACCTGTCAGCCTGCTTTTTTAGATTTCCAGAGAGACGGGCTATCTCCAGTGAGGAGGATGCAATATCATCCGTGGCATGCCTGCTCTCATCCATTCGGTGTGATATCTCTTCCATACGTGCCAGATTCTTCTCACTCTCTGAGTTCATTACCCCGATACCTTCCTGGACACGATTCATCAGTACCTCTTCATCCTTCGTCGCAACCATAACCTGGCTGATACCATCAGATATCTCGGTCACATGAGATGTTATTGAGGAAAGAACATCAATCGTCTTATTCACACTTGCAATGCCCTCATGGATCTCCTTATAAGCTGCTTCAATTGAGGTAACCGTATCGGCCGATTTTGACTGGATAGTCCGGATAAGTTCTTCAATCTGGGTGGTTGCTAATTTTGACTGACCAGCCAGGTTTTTTACTTCCTGGGCAACCACGGCAAACCCCCTGCCATGTTCACCGGCCCGTGCGGCCTCTATTGCCGCATTGAGTGCAAGAAGGTTTGTCTGACTGGAGATATCTGAAATGAGCCTGACTATCTTATCAATCTCTGCCATCTGTTCATTCAGTCCGGTAATCTGCTTCATATTATCTGCACTTATCTTCCCGACCGACTCCATCTTCTCACTGGCAACACCCCCTATTTGTCCGGCCTCTACTCCCTGGCTGGCTGTTTGTGCCGCAAGTTCCATGAGCCGTGTGGTGATATCAACAATCTGACTAATACGTTCAGAAAGGAGTCGGATGTCATCAGATATCCGCCTTGTCTCCTCCATCTGCTCACGTGCTCCGGCAGTTGAATTCTGGACGTCATCTGCAATATCACGTATTGCCTTCTTGATATTATCAGTCTGCGAAAGTGTTTTCTCTGATGTTCCGGTCAGGAGAGATATTGAACCTTCAAGTTCTTCTATCAGAAGCGAGATGGCAGCAAGAGCGGTATTATAATCATTTTTTATCTTTGAGAGGGGATCCTGCTCCATGACCGGTGCACGATATCTGAGATCTCCTTCTGCCATCCGTGCCATACCGGTTTCAAGATCCTCAGCACTTTTTGAGAGTGTTTCAGACATGGTTCTGGAATCGGTCAGTAATTTCTGAACCTCTTCTTCCTGCCGTTTTCGCTCGGTGATATCATTATATACGATCAGGTAATTTTCAAGCAATCCTGACCTGGAGAATATCGGGATACCATACTGTTCAAGAATCCTGATCCCAAGAGGAAATTTGCATGTAAGCTCACCAAAAGTGGGCTTCATTGTGGATAATAACTCCTTTAAACCTTCTCCTGAATATTCAAGGACGGTAATATCACGGGGGGTCATATGGAGGAGTTCTTCCCTGGTATATCCCGTTAATCGGATATATGCATCATTCGTCACCAGAATCTGCTGGTTCTCATCAATAAGCAGCACAGGCATTGGGATCTGCTGGACTATCGTATTATTCAGGTGTTCCAGCTCCTCAATCTCCATCATCCTACGTTCCAGTTCCTGTTCTCCCTCCTTGCGATCAATATAGGTCTTTAGCATATCTGCAAGAGAATTTATCAGATTGCGCTCCTCTTTGAGGAATGGCCCCTCATATTCCGGAGGTTTTTCTTCAAGGTAGACAACATCTATCTTTCCGGTCATCCCGGCACGGGTAATAAATGACGATGTCTGAATCCATGGACTTTCCCGGAAATTAGGGGTTGCCAGTGCAGTATCGCCGTACTGAATCCGGCCGCCGGTGATCTCAGGATACTGCCAGCCGGGAGGAAGGAGGAGAACAACATCCTGCAAAACTTCGGTTATCTTCTTTGAATCGTCCTGTATAAGCGATGAGGTTTTGTAGAAAAGCTGCTGTTCTTTCACACGCTCGCCAAGATCATGCATCTTTTTCTCAAGTTCCTGCTCACCTTCCTTTCGGTCAATATAGGTCTTGAGCATCTCGGCAAGTGAATTAATGAGATTTCTCTCCTCAAGTAGGAACGGGCCTTCATATTCTGGAGCCTTTTCTGACAGGTAGGCTACCTCGATGATGCCCTCTGTCCCCCGCCGGGTCTGAAAGAGGGCCCGCTGAATCCAGGGGGTTTCGATAAAATCAGGAGTTGTATATACCTCATTACCATACAGGATGCGTGCAACGGTCTCTTCCGGGTACTGCCAGCCAGGAGGAATTAAAAATGCCACTTTGCTGAGCACATCCGGTACAGACAGAGTATCTTCCTGGATAAGTGATGCAACCGAGTAAAAAACCTTCTGTTCCTTGACACGTTCACCATAATCATGTGCCAGTTTTTCCCGTATCTCCTCTGCCTTCTGTTCTGCCTGAACCCGGATAGTGATATCTTTAAAGACAAGGATTATCTCAGTAAGAGTGCCAGACTCATCTCGAACCGGGATAGGATACTGCTCAAGTATTCGCCTTCCATGGGGGAAATCCAGAGTGAAAATTTCTGAATCTCTCCTACTCTCATTATATCCATGACCAGGAAGGACAAATCCAGGCACTATGGTCTGGATCGGTTTTCCGATACATGCTTCTGGAGAAAATCCGCTGATTTGGAGAAATGATGGGTTTACTTCGGTTATCCGTGCCTCTGGGTTCAGGATGAGTATCGGCTGGGGACTATGAGCAAAAATAGCATCCATCCTGTTCTTTTTCTTCTGGAGAACGGCCCTTTTTTGTACGAACGATGTTAACAGCTCGCGGTCACCCTCTCCTGGAAGTATGTCAGTACCCGGAATATCGGGACTTGGATCGTCAGAGAGGATGTGTATAAGAATATCACGAAGTTGATCTGTCATTATAACTCCCACACTATTGTTACTCGTCTGCATAGTGTTTCCCCCTCAATAGTATAAAAAAGTTGAGGGTTTTATTTGATAGTTACCGGGATTTTTGCAAACCTCATATTATTGGTTTCATCTGATTCGATGACATCATCCTCACCATCCACCAGGATACCGAAGTAATATATTCCCGGAGTCATGTTCACCGGAATCGGGGTTGGTGCATTCCCATCAGACTGAGTCCCTGCAGGGAGTTCTGGTATCTCACCCATACCTAAGAGAATATCCTCATCAGATAGTTCAGCATCAGTGGAGAGATAAAGCTCTACAATAAAGGAACCTGCATCACCTGTTCCAACATTTCGTATTGATGTGGAGACATTCATAACTCCGCCCGGGGTTCCTTCAGTATCTGAACTGATATCAGGGATGGTAAGATCCGGAAGTGTGAGTGGTTGTGGAGTCTCTGTCACGACCGGCTGGGTCCCGGCGGAGATCTTTACCATCTTATCGGCAAAGAGGACATTATTTGCTTCATTCTCTTCAGATATGACTTTCCCTGAATCTACCATCACCCCCAGGTAATACGTGCCGGGGATGAGATCTGCCGGAATGGTTGCAATGGCGGTTCCGTCGCGGAGCATCCCAACCCCGAGATCCGTAACCTCCCCATATCCAATCTCACGATCCTTTTCAGTAATCAGGGCATCTGGTGAGAGATAAAGCGAGATCCTGAATGGTCCTGCAGAGGCTGAACCCTGGTTTTTCACCGTCGTGTTGACATTCAGGGTTCCCCCCTGTACTGCAGACTGCTGGCTGGTTACCTTACTGATCACAAGATCCGGCCGAGTAATGGTAAATCGTGTATCTTCGTTTGTCTCTTCTGACACAAATGGCACAGAACCGGTTGTGACCAGGAATGCCGAACTCTTCACATCAGGAATGGTCACTTTTGAGGCTGAAACTATCACATTATTATCCTCTGAAACCTCCATTATCTCATTTGCCGGATCTGCAATGGCCCCAAGGTAAAAGGTTCCAGGCTGCATCCGCTCCATCGGAAAGTATCCGATAAGTTTCTTCTCCATATCCTGCTTCAGGTTCGGAATAAGATAATACCCGATTGGCGTGTCATCCCGGGTGATGGTTGCATCATCTGACGCATAGAACGTAATGAAAAAGTCCGTGGATGGCCGGTATCCCTGGTTTACAACAGTGGCCTTCACCTCAAGCTGTGGATTTCCTTCCCTGACCAGGGGGGTAAATGAAGTCATAACCATATCAGGTCCGGTCGGATCTGGTTGCTTGGAGAGATCAATCTTTGTCTCCACCATCTGTGGCTGTTCTTCATCCCTGACAGTCCGGGGTGTTGGAACAGGAGTAATAACCAGCTCTGCAAGAGGTCCGACACGACGATGAAAGGGATCATCTATCATGGGGTTCATGGCTTTTGCTTTTGCTATGGATTCAGCTGAACCCGCACTATCACCAAGAGCACTGAGAACCACCCCCCGCCAGTACCAGGCATCGGCAAGATCCGGATCCTGGGCGACAGCAGTATCCAGCAGATAGAGCGCCCGGTCATAGTGCTTTAAGAGGAACTCAGAAACTCCCTGCTGATACCAGTATTCAGCATATTGAATCCGGTCGGTCATATCTTCGCCAGCGACCACACCAGCAGAAAAGATCAGAACAAGAATGATGGATGCTACCCAGAACGCCATTTTCACAGATGATCACCAGATATATGCAGTATGGTATGACATCAGTCCCTGATATTTCTGGTGGAAGAAACTCCCCGGATATATCGTATTATGATCTGCAAAAAAATGGGTATCCGGTTAATCCGGATCAATGTATTGTTCCCCGATACAGGAGATAATTGAAAAGGGAAAGTTATTCGGTTTCTTTTGCCTCACGGACCATCACTCTGACCCGCTCAATAACCTCAATCTTTCTGCGGTAGTCTCCTTCAATCTCACCTTTGATCTGATCAAGGATCTCATCAATCGAACGCTGAAGACTGTAAACCTTGACCGGACGCCCTTTTTTCTCGGTGATATGACTGGTAACATACACCCAGCTTCGTTTAATAAGCTGATTTATTGCGATACTGACTTCTGGCTGCCGGAGATCAGATATCCGCTCAAGCTCACGCGAGGTCAGGTCATACCCCTTAAAGAGCACAACCAGCACCCGTGCTTCCCCACTCTTCAAACCAACGTCAGAAAGGATATCAATTATCTCAATATCGGTATCCGAAAGATGAACTACTGTATCCGGACCCATCCCCATCCCTGATTCATTCCATTGTTTTTATTATATTATTATTATATCGGTCACCCGATTATCTTAAAATTTTCTCGACTTTTTCCCCTATAAGGAGATAAAATTCCATTTTTATCTCATTTAATAAAATTAAAGGGTTTTTCAAAGATCAGATATGCAGGCAACAAATACTGCAGTATTATAATGAAAAAAGACAAATGCTGAATAATCTGTATAGTTGGTCAGCCATGGATCATTACCTGTTCTTTTCTGTCGGGCATATCAGGTGCGGGATACCGTTTTCAGATGCGATTTTTATGATCAGAATGGTTAGTATCAACACAGAAAACAGGAATGGAAAAGGAAAAGCCGGCACGATTAACCTTCATGGAGAGATATTAGAGGTCTATTCGATACGGGAACTGTTCGGGTTCAAAGAGCGCCCTCCCCTCCCTTCAGATAACCTCATCATTGTCAGAAAAGGACTTGAAAACGTTGCCCTCTGGGTAGATGAGACATATGTCATTCAGGGTGGGGATCTGGAACCTGAAGACCGGTTTATGAATGAGCATCTGCAGACAATCATTCCCGGGATGCGGATCATCACATCAGACCTGGTAGTCATTTTTGATCTTATTGAATTCCTGGATTATGGATTAATTGGCCAGACACGGCTTATTGACATTCTTATTGACCCCACGGGAGGCAATGATACCCCCCATATTTCATCAGTGCGCGATTACCAGGAAATTGACCGGGTGCTGAGGGAGCGTGCAGAGCAACTTGCACTTCCGAAAGAAGAGGTGAAACGGCCTCCGGTAATCGAGGTGATCCGGTTTAACCTGATGTACCAGGAGTTTGCTGTGGATATGAAATACATCAGGGAGGTGATCCAGACATCAGAGATCACCCCGGTTCCCGGGACACCTGATTTTATAGCAGGGATATGCTCTGTCAGGGGTGAGATCATCTCACTTGTAGATCTCAGGACTCTGCTCTCCATACCCGAGAAGGGACTGACTGATCTGAACCGGGTTATTGTTCTTACCGACGGAAATCTTACCTTCGGCCTCCTGGCAGATCAGATAACCGGTATTGGCACACTCAAGACCGGGGATATTGTCAGGACAGTCAGGAAAGAACAAACTGCATGGCAGAACTACATTTGTGGAACGATCGATTCCCTTCATGTACTGAATGTACAGGCATTATTGACGGATCCCAGGATGATAATCGATGACACGGAAACCTGACACAGATCACATTACGGGTAATCTCTACTCGTCTCAAAGATCGTACAGTATGAAGCATGGAAGAGTCCGCCGCATGAAGGAGGCATTATGATTCAGTTTTTTTCGGATATGAAGGTTGGAACAAAAATTCTTGTAATATCACTATTTCTGGCAATTATCCCTACATTGCTTCTGGGACTGATATCATATTCCAGTTCTGTCAACGTAATTAACGAGCAGATTGAAACTTTGCTCGAAACACAGGTCCAGGATATGAAAGGATGGACCAATGATGTCTACAAACTTACGCGGAATAAGGTTAACAGTGACCTGAATGTGCTGCGACAGAACTTTTACGCGAAAGGGACACCTGAAATTATCAACAATAATATGACCCTTATCGACAAAAACGGAAAAGAGTTTGTTGTCAATGATAATTTTGAAATTGTTGACGGGGTCAGGGATCTGGTCGGCGGGGCGGCAACGGTTTTTCAGGTATACAATAACACCTATGCAGTCAGAATATCCACAAATGTCAAAGGGACTGATGGGGAACGTGCCGTCGGGACCCACCTTACTGATAATGTCTATGAAGTTGCGGTAAAGCAGGGTGAAACCTATTATGGCAGACGTGATCTGTTCGGAGTCAACTATGTGACGGCGTATGAACCAATCAGGGACCGGAATGGCACGGTCATCGGAGTATTATTTGTCGGGACTGAAGAAGAACAGACCCTTGATGTCGTAAAAAAGAGTATCCGTGATACGGTCGTCGGCAAGAATGGATACATGTATGTTCTTGACGGGAATGGAATGGTCCTTGTCCATCCGACACTTGATAATGTAAACTGGTCGGACATGGAATATGTCAAGGAGATGATGGAGAAAAAGGAAGGAGCCATCATCCATCAGGTTAATGGAACAACAATCCTTGATGCATATACCTATTTTGAGCCCCTTGACTGGTATATTGTATCGCGGGCAGAAATGTCAGATTTTGATGGGCCGATTAACACTATCAGAAATACCATCCTTGCCATTGTTATCGCATCCATAGTCATCGGTGCAGTCATTGCCATCCTCTTCGGTCAATCAATTGCAGGACCCCTTCAACAGGTCGTCGTCATGATCAAAGAGCTCAGGAATGGTCATTTATCAGCCAGACTGAACATCAGGAGAAAAGATGAGATCGGTATCATGGCCACCACTATGGATGAATTTGCCGATGACTTGCAGAAAAATGTTGTAGGAAATATTGTCAAGATTGCAAATGGTGAATATATTCAGGAGTTCACCGGGCCGGTCGATGAATTGGACCAGATCCGTCCATCCCTGCAGCTTCTGGTTGAGTCCTTTGATCACCTGCATAAAGAGACCATAAAACTTACCGATGCAGCACGGGCCGGAGATCTCTCCATACGTGGCGATGAGAAGGCCTTCCGAGGCGGTTACCGGAGAATTATTGCCGGATTTAATAAAACCCTTGAGACGATCACAGAACCGGTTAATGAAGCCATGCGTCTTGCAGGCTGTTATGCATCAGGTGACTTTACCGCGAGATTTGATGAGAAGATCCCGGTTGCAGGGGAATTTGTGGCATATCGGGATGCACTAAACACCATCGGTATCGAACTCTCACGACTCATGAAATTGATAACCGAGGAACTCTTTGAGGGAGTATCAGTACTGTCAGTTGCATCCAGTGAAATTCTGACCGTCACATCCCAGCTCTCTTCTGCTAGCAGTCAGACGGCAAATACCGTTAATGAGACATCTGACACGGTAGAGACGGTCAGAAAGAAGACCGATCTCGTCAACCTGAAGACAAAATCAATGTCAGAAAAGGCGATGAAGGCCATAGAGGTTTCAGAGACCGGTCAGCAGTCGGTTCAGGAGATCCTTGATGGAATGAATCATATTCAGCGACAGATGGACATGATCAGTATGAATGTTGTGAAATTATCCGAGCAGAGCCAGGCTATCGGAGAGATTATCGCAACCGTCACTGACATTTCAGAGCAGTCCAACCTTCTTGCCGTGAACGCGTCTATTGAAGCAGCAAAGGCCGGAGACTTTGGGAAAGGGTTCGCCGTGGTTGCTCATGAAATTCATAATCTTGCCCAGCAGTCAAAGCAGGCAACAGGAACAATCAGAACTATCCTGACCGATATCCAGCGTGGTGTTTCATCCACCGTGGTATCAGCCGAGCGTGGTTCAAATACGGTCGCTGATGCAGTCCGGCTGACAACTGATGCACGAAAAGCCATAGAAGTGTTGACAAGGTCAATTGCAGACTCCTCACACGAGGCGATCGAGATTACAGCATCCATACAGGATCAAGTAGCCGGTATGGATCAAATATCAGAAGCAATTGAAAATATCAGGAATGCTGCACAAAAGAATCTTGAAATCACCCATAAAGCAGAAAAGACAGCAGAAGATCTGCATGAACTGGGTATCAGACTTAAGAAGATAACTCTCCAGTACCAGGTATAACCTCCTCCATGACAGATTCAGATGATGAGTTTTATGCAATCCTCCTGGCAACATTCCGGGAGGATGCAGAAGAACTGCTCACCGGTATAACTGACGGGTTGATAAAACTGGAGCAGGCTGAGGATCATCCTGAACCATTCCTCATAGAAGAAGTGTTCAGAAAGACACACAGTCTGAAAGGTGCAGCACGGGCGGTAAATCTGCGTGAGATAGAATCGGTTTGTCTGAATCTGGAGAATATCTTCTCGTTAATGAAGAGAGAGGAGTTTTTTGCCTCTGCAGCAGAATTTGATCTCTTTCATGATGCAGTAAAAAGTATCAGAAACTTCCTTTCAGATGGAGAGAAGAAAAGTCCACAGCCGGTTGATATCATCCAAAAACTACGGGCATCACTTGCAGAACGAAAACCGACAGAAAAGAATGAGGAAGTATTTTCCGTTCAGACTGAAGAAGGACCTTTTTTTCAGACCCCATCAATAATGAGGCAGGGGAGTGAAGAGAAAAAACCGGTTATTCCTTTGAATCCTGATCCGGCCGTATTTGCTGCTCCCAGTACTTTTCTTGAAGTAAAACCAGCCCTTCATTCTGCACAATATGGGAGTGATGCCTACCATGGCCCGCCAGCATCCGATTCCGGTACCGTCAGGATAGCAGCAAAAAAACTTGACCGCCTGATTATCGGATCTGATAATCTCCTCTCGACACGGCTCTTTCTGACTCACCGGATGCAAGAACTTGAGGAGATGATAAGCAGGTTTTCTCTCTGGAGATGGAATCATAGCCTTGTGTTTAATGATATGCATCTTATCAGGGATGCCATGTATGGGTTAAACCGGACTTCCCTTCCGCCTGAACTGTTGTTATTTCTTGAACGGGTCTGTGATTTTCTGGAATATGACAGGGAATTTGTTACCAACCTGCAGCATGACCTTGCTGCCCATATTCATGCTACTGACCTTGACCGATCAGCTCTTGAAGCCAGCACGACCGAGATCGCAGATCTTATCCATGATGCGGTTCTTGTCCCCGTTTCAAGCATTCTTATACCGATATCCGGACAGATCCGTGAGAGTTCACGGGGTCTTGGAAAAGAAGTTGATCTGAAGACCGAGGGGGGCGAGATAGAGATGGATCGTCGTCTCCTGGACATGCTGAAAGTTCCCATGATGCATCTTATCAATAATAGTGTTGATCATGGGATTGAATATCCTGATGAACGGGAGGCGAACGGGAAACCACCACGAGGCCAGATCCGCATAAAAATTACGGCTCATTCTGGTAGTAAAGTTGAAATTACCCTCTCTGATGATGGCAGGGGAATTGACCGGGAAAAAATCAAAAAGACGGCTATTGAAAAAGGGCTGCTCTCCGATGAAGAAGGAACCGCCATTGATGATGATGAGGCAATCTGGCTGATTTTTAAGTCAGGTCTTACCACCAGCCCGATGATCACTGACCTCTCCGGACGGGGTCTTGGTCTTGCCATCGTCGAAGATACCATCACCCGTATGGGAGGAGAGGTTCTAGTTACCTCTGAAAAGGGGAAAGGAACTACTTTCTCACTCATTCTCCCGATCAGACTTGCAACCCTACGCGGATTGGTTATCAGGAGCGGTACATCGTATTATGTCGTTCCGGTCCAGCAGATCCTCCAGGTTATCAGGGTGCCACTGGATCAGGAACACAAAAAGAACGTCAGACAGATGATCCACTATAAGGGAGAGATGCTCCCGATAATCAGACTTTCAGAAGCGTTGAAGGTTTTGGATTTCGGGACAGATGACCCGTCCAAAGAAATCCCGGTATTGATAGTTGCGTATGGTGCAGGAAAAATCGCATACGCCGTAGATGAAGTAATCCAGGTTCAGGAGATCGTTGTGCGCCCGCTCGGAACACAATTGCGAAGAGTAAAGAAGATCACCGGAGCTGCCGTCCTTGGAGATGGAAAACTTGCACTGGTCCTTGACCCTCCCGAACTGATCCAAGAAGGGCTGCGGTTATCAGGCCAGGCACCTGCCCCCCTGCCGCCAAGAAAGACATCCGGAAAGGTCCTTATTGTTGAAGACTCGGTTACTTCCCGTGCACTCTTACGCAGGACCCTTGAGAATGCCGGTTTTCAGGTGACAACTGCCAGTGACGGAATGGAGGCTTTTAGTATCCTTCTTGAAGAAGAGGTGGATATCGTTGTCTCTGATGTGGATATGCCCAGGATGAACGGGTTTTCCCTTACCGAGAAGATTCGGAATGATGAACGGCTCTCCCATCTGCCTGTTGTTCTGGTCACCGCACTTGATTCGAGGGAAGATCGGGAACACGGGCTCTCATCAGGGGCAAATGCGTACATTCTGAAAGGCACATTTGAACGAAGTGAACTGGTCAGGACGGTGAAAGGATTATTAGCATAAATCCTAAAGTTCATACAGGGTTGCATCTATTAGTACACAATAATAATGTAATCAGGATCATGGTCTGTGACCGGAATAGTCTGATTTCAGGATAGATATGGCTGATATGGTTCAAAACTCATCGGTCCCCATACTCGTGGTAGAGGATAACCGAACACAGGGCGAGTATTTGCGTTATGTCCTCGAAAAAGAGGGCTATCCGGTAACCATTGCTACCAACGGGAAGGAGGCGCTCATCTCTATGAGCAAAAGCCGTCCCCATCTTGTATTGACTGATGTCATGATGCCTGAAATGGACGGGTATGAACTCTGTTCAGCAATAAAAAATGATCCTGCGACATCAGATATTCCAGTCATCCTGGTCACCCATCTTTTCAATCCGGTGGATGTCATCAAGGGTCTGGAAGCTGGCGCAGACAATTTTATCATCAAACCCTATACGCCCGAAGTTATCCACACCCGCATTGGAAGCATTCTGCAAGCCATTAATAAACCAGACCCGAATGATCGACCAACACCGCTTAATGTAATATTTTCTGATCGATCGTATACCATTACCGCCACCCGTCTGCAGATAATAAACATTCTCCTCTCAACCTATGAGGTGGCGATTAAGAATAATTCAGATCTGCAGGTAGCCCAGGAGAAACTTCATTATCTGAATGACCAAATGCAAAAAACCCTTGAAGAATTGCAAAAAAGTAACCATGACCTATCAGTCGAGAACCATGAGAGAAGGATGGTTGAGACGGCTCTTGGGAATGCAAATAAGAAACTACAACTGATGGCAAGTATCACCAGGCATGACCTTTTAAATCAGCTTAACTCACTGCAGGGATATCTTGAGCTGGCGACCATGGACCGAAAAGAAAATCCTGATCTGGCATGGTCTTATATTGACAAAGCCGTGGGAATTCTTGGACAGACCGTCAATACGGTGAAATTCACCAAGGAATATCAGGAGATCGGAATAAAAACCCCGATATGGCATAATTGCAAGAACCTTGTCTCTAAATCGCTGAAACATACCTCATTGCATCACGTACATCTGGAAAATCAGATTCCAGAAGATTTGGAAATATATGCAGATCCCCTCATTGAAAAGGTCTTTTCAAATCTCATTGAAAATGCAGTCAGATATGGAGGCAAGATCTCAAAAATATGTATCAGGTTTGAGAGAGAGAACGGGACCAACCGGATCATCTGTGAAGACGACGGATCTGGTATAGAATCAGACGAAAAGAAAAAGATATTCCAGTATCAGTATGGGAAAAACACCGGTCAGGGATTATTTCTTTCACGTGAGATACTATCCATCACCGGTATTATGATCGAAGAGACTGGTGTTTTCAATGAAGGGGCACGATTTGAGATCATCTGCCCTGATGGAACGATACGGTTCTCTGACAAAGATATCTGATTGAATCCTTTTTTAGATAGTGAAACAAAGCTCATTTAATTGCAATTTCCAGAATTATGACGCAGGAAAGCCTGAGAAAGTCTGATGTCTGGACTATTATTCCCCCTGAAGAAAAATGTATCGGGTAATAATGTGGTGTTCGTGGATGAACTATACGGTTATGAAGACATTGTCCTTATCAACCTCTCATCCGGTGAAGAGGAGATAATCAGTCATGTTCCTGATATTCAATGGCAGCCGGATATCGATAAAGACTGGATAGTCTGGGAGGACTGGCGAGATGGTGCCCATTCACGGGGAGATATCTATGCCTTTCACCTTCCAACCAGGACAGAGGTACAGGTCACCGATACATCCTGGGGAGACTGGTTCCCGGGCGTTTCATCAGAATGGGTAGTCTGGCAGTCGCAAAAGTATGGAAATTTTGATATTTTCGATATGAATCTGACCACCAGACAAGAGGTACAAATAACAACAGATCCCTCCAGACAGTGGCTGCCCCGTATATCGGGGGATCAGGTTGTCTGGATTGATGAGCGGAATGGAAACTGGTATATGTATGGGTATAATCTCTCTTCCCGGAAAGAATACCAGATTTCATCAGGACCGGATAATGAGGCATGGCCAGATATCTCTAATGAGACTGTGGTATATGTTGAATATGCAAAAAGGACGCAGCCATACCTTATGGTGATAAAAATGCCAGATGTAGTCAGATAATTCCAAACACATTCCATGAGCGTATAGGAAATGGTAAGAAAATTTAGGAATATCAGACCCGACTACCAAAAAAAGCACTCCCAAAAAAACCAAATATTCATAGGCAATCATGAGAATTCGGCCACCGAGAAAATATTTTTTTCCCAACCCTCCTGATATGATCCAGAAGGTTAGAGTTTTCAATTCGCTGAATATGGACAAGATCTACAAAGTATGGAAGATTCAGATCATCTATCCGGGTATGGAGCCTGAGTATATCCTCAAACGTCAGTTCCTCTCCATCAAGGGCAATATCAATATCAGAACCGTTCCGATATGTTCCAAGAGCCCGTGAACCAAAAATAAAGGCCTGATTTAATCGGGGACATCGGGCTAATGAATTTCGGATTCGTTCTAATTGGATCTCTGATAATCCGAAAGAAGATTTATCCTTCATTGGCAATCCTGTTCATCTTCTCCTGAAATGCTACCATAGCAGGGAAATACCGGAAAGCTATCTTTTGCATAATCTCTTCTGCGGTATTTTCATCATATGTATGTGAGGTAATATAACAACATTCAAGCATATCCATCCATATTTCACCATCAGAAATTAGATCCATTGATAACGCAAGCCGGATGGCATCACGAGAACCTCGAATCTCCTGATGCCCCTGATAGAGAGAGTAATCTCTCATCAGATTCCAAGCTAATTCATACGTAAATTCGAAGGATTTGATGAACCCCTGTTTTTCCATATTTGATAGAGGACGCGAGGTATATGATTGAACCCCTTCCTGTACCATCAAAAGGGCACGGTTATAGTTTTGAAGACGTTGTATATACCTGATGCCCTGTGACATGCATAATATTTAGTGTCCCGAACAATTATAATTTCATTCGAATCTTAAAAAATCCGGAGAAAATTAAATTTTATATGATTGATCATCAGGATGATTTCGAAATATATATGCAGCCCACATGCAATACTCCTGTAATTCAAGGAGGTATTTCATGCATCAAAAAACGGCAGCACGTATCATACTTATCATCGGACTCTGCATCCTTGCCTGTACAGCCCATATTGTGGCTGCATCTGAAGGATCAAATGACACTGAATCACAGGTTCTTGGCATAACCGGAATTAACGCGGTAAACTTCCCCAACGTGATCACCTATGTCACGGTTAACACTCCGGAAGGAAGAGAGGGGAGCCTGACTGCAGATGACTTTCAGGTCTTTGAAAACGGTGATCTGATGGAGATAACCTCCGTTCAGTTTCCGGATACTTCATCACGGACCAAACTGGATCTTGCCATTCTCTTTGATGAGACCGGGAGCATGAGCGAAGAGATTGCCGATATGAAAGCACGGGTTAATGAACTGACGGATGCCATCGACAGTGCGAATATTGACAGCAGGTACATGCTCATTAGTTTTCGCGATTCCCTCACCGTCCGGCAGGGATGGACGTCTGATCCGAGTCTTATCAAACAGGCTGTTGACAGTCTTGAGGCGGATGGAGGAGACGATGCACCGGAAGTAAACCTTGATGCCATTGAAACTGCCCTTTCGTCAGGGTTCAGGCCTGATGCCCAGCACATGATCCTTGACATCACCGACAGCATAACCCATTACCGGGGCGACGGAACAGAATTTTCTCAGTATACTATTCCTGAAACCGCAAGTCACCTGCTGCAGAACGGAACCAGTTACATTCTGGTCGGGCCTTCATCAGTATCAGGCGGATTTAACGTGCATACCGATAAAAAAGAGATCGTGAAAGCACTTGGAGGCAGTGGTCTCTTTATCGACATCCATGGAGATGAATTCTCCACCATCCTTGATAGAATCCAGTCCATAATCACCCATACCTATACCATCAGTTATTTCACTCCACGAATGTATGGCGAGGACCAGAAAATCACCCTTGAGATCAGAGTTGGTGCAGATTCAGCAACCGGACTTTTCAAAGTTCAGAAAGACCGTATATTCTCTCCTGCACCGTCAGAGACCAAAGACACTTCAGGAATGCAGGGCCAGCAACAAATCCGGGACATTGATGACATCAGCACGTATGGAACTTCTGTTGTAGACATTACCGGCATTAACGGGGTGAACTTTCCCTATATCATGACCTATGTCACGGTTAACAGCACTGCAGGAAAGAACGGGGCACTCAAACAGGAGGATTTCCAGGTGTTTGAGGATAATGAACTCATGAATATCACCTCATTCGCGTTTTCAGACCAGTCCACGACATCAAAACTAGATCTTGCCATCCTCTTTGACGATACCGGCAGTATGAGTGACGAGATCAATGAAACCAAAGAAAAAGTTATGGGGCTGACGAAAAGTATCGCTCTCGCCGGGATTGACTGCAGGTATGCACTCATCAGCTTTAAAGACACGGTTACCATAAACCAGGAATGGACTTCCGATCCCTTGGTCATACAGCAGGCCGTTGACGGATTACATGCCAGCGAAGGGTTTGATGCACCGGAAGCAAACCTTGATGCCATTGAAGCTGCCCTGGAGATGGGATTCAGGTCAGATGCACAGCATATGATCATTGATATAACCGATGACCTGACCCACTACCGGGGTGATGGCTCTCCATTTTCACAGTATATCATCTCTGAAACTGCGGAGAATTTGCTCAATAACGGAACAAGTTTTGTCCTTGTCGGGCCGACGACCGTCTCTGGTGCATTTAACGAGCAGAATGATAAAAGGGAGCTGGTAAAGGCCCTCGGCGGAAGTGGTCTCTTTATTGACATTCATGGGGAAGAATTTTCAACAATTCTCAACAATATCCAGGGGATTATTACACATACATACACGCTGGGATATTATTCACCAAAACAGACGGCAGACGGGAGTAAGCGTACGATCAGGGTTGTCGTTACACCTGATGAGGATAGTGGGCAGTATACTGCCATCGCCCGATGAAGGGGGTAAATCCCTGACTCTTCTTTATTTTCTATTTTCTCTGATATTTTCCATGTATTTATAATCATGTAAAACAGGGAAATTTATCTGAAAGGTCCGCATTACTATATGAAAGACAATGGACCATCTATGCATAATAAATCAGTTATAATATCCTCATTTTGGTGCATTCAACTTTTTTTCTTATTCATTCTCTGCTCATCGACGGCTTGTGCCGATACTGAACCAATATACATGGGAGTACTTCTCCCCCTTTCCGGACCGGAGGGGCAGCCCTTATATGATGCCATAACCCTTGCCAGGGACCAGATCAATGCAGGAGGAGGAATTGGTGGAAGACCGCTTGAGTTAATTCTCCGGGATACACGGCTTGGTGATATCATGACGTATGCGGATTATTTTGTCCGTGATCCCAGGATACGGGTGGTTATCGGCCCATATACTTCAGATGAAGTCTTTCAGGTATCAGAAATATTCATAAAAAATCATAGGGTGCTCATCTCACCGACTGCTTCATCTGATGAGATGTATCGTGCCTATGCAGGAACCGGAGGGGTATGGCGGACCATAACAAATGACGGGGAGACCACTGCAGTCATGATGCAGCATATCAAAGCCCATGACGGGAAGTATGTCTCGATCCTCACCATAAACAGTTCATATGGAGAGACATTTTATGACTGGATTCCCTACTGGGCCATAGAACAGGGGATAGCCGTTACGGGAGCAGAAACATATAACACCACGGAGGAGATTCCTGATGCAGTCGGACGATTACTGACAGATAATCCGGATTTTTTGATATTCATCCATTCAGGAGAAGGAAGTGAGATACGTGAGGTCATCAGTTCTCTCAAAAATGTGCCATCCCCGCCCAAACTGTATCTGGTCTATCCTGATATCGATTCAGACAGCCGGGTATGGGAGCGGGCAGATAGTGAGACATTACAGGCTCTTTTAGACTCCGGACTCTGGAAGATTGACACGGTCAGTACAGTATCAACCAAAGTTCCTGATGACACCCTTATCCTTATGCAAAAGCCTTGGGATTTACAATTTTCTGAAGAGTATCAGGCAATCGCACATGGCGACACCTCCGGATATGTCCCAGAGGCCTATGATGCGGTTCTTGCCGGTGCACAGGTTATGGCACGGTTTATGGCTTTTCCGGATATATCCCCAAAGACTGCTGCTATGACCGTCCTGACAAAAGGGACGGGAGATTCAATTCCACGAACAGTGCAGGGTATTCAGGCAGCATTGGATGAGATTCTTGCAGGGGATATACCGATCCTCACCGGAGCAACCGGCCCTCTTACCTTCAGGGAAGAAGGTACAGACCGGTTGATTCCCTGGTACGAAACCTATCAGATACAGGAGGGAATGGTCCGTGAAGATCCGATTGCTTACACGAGAACAACAAAGTCTGATGTCGGACTACTCCTCGGATTGAATGAATCTCCAGATCCGGCTCCTGATCCAACCCCTCATCCACCCGGTGAATTCTGGGCAGTTATCGGAAGCCTATCCCATAACTGGGAGAATTACCGGCATCAGGCAGATGCCCTGACCATGTACCAGTATATCCGGGACCAGGGAGTGCCTGATGATCATATTACCCTGCTCGTATATGATGACATTCCGACCGATACAAGAAACAAAAAGCCCGGGGAGGTGTATCATACTCCATCTGTTGAGGAAGTTCGAAAGGATGCAATTCCTGACCTTACGGGAGAGCTGGTGAATAAAGGCATGTTCCTTGACATCCTTACCGGAAAGGGCTCACAGGCCGGAGACCCTTTGCTCAAATCCGACGAAAACTCTACCGTTCTTATCTACCTATCCTCTCATGGACAACCGGGAGGAGATATTGTCGTCGGAGATGGGAGTAAATATATCTCACCGAAAGAACTCGCCGATGCCCTGACAGAAATGAAAGAGTCAGGGAGGTTTGGACAGCTGCTTTTAGTCCTTGAGTCATGTTTTTCCGGAGTTATTGCATCAGAGATTACCACTCCCGGAGTGGTCATAATAACTGCTGCTGCACCGGATGAGACATCAAAGGCTGCAACTTATGACTCAGAACTCTCAAACTGGCTTTCAGACGAATTTACCTCCCGGTTGATTACAATTTTGAGAGAGCCCGAATTTGACGGATCGATCAGACATTTGTACCAGAATGTTTATTATAATGTCAGATCATCCCATCCGACGATATCCAGGGGGTGTGAGTCAATTGACTTACCTTTAACTCTCTTCTTTGGAGGAACATACGATGCATCCGAATAAACAAAATAAAATTCATGCAAACATCCAATGTGGAACAACCGGAATGAAGCAATCCTGTATTTTAGATATCAATATTAATTGCAGGCATATTTCCGTTGCCGGCTTTCTTATGCTCATCCTGCTTTGCTGCATTGTTCCGGTTTCTGCTCTTGAACCAGAGAAGGCAAAAATTACTATCGGAGTCATTCTTCCATTGAGCGGCGATGATAGTGTGGCCGGTTCTCATCTTCTTCAGGGTATTCAGGTTGCAGCAGATGAGATAAACGCTGACGAAACATGCAGATATCAGGTAGATCTCCAGGTTGCTGATGATACCGGAGACCCGGACAGAGCATTGACTCTTTTCAAGGAGATGCAGACCGATTCTATTCCTGTGGTTATCGGATCCTATACAACTACCCTGACCCTTCCGATGGCACGGGAAACCGGAAAATCAGATACCACGCTCCTCATATCCCCCCAGGCGAACGGAGAATCTCTTTATGGCATATCACCGCTCTTTTACCAGGTCAACCCTCCGATATTCGCCCTTGCACAATTTGTTTCAGAATGGCTGGCCTACACATCAGACCGTCCTGCCCTGGTGTATGTTCAGGATAAATACGGAGAATCGGTCCTGAATCACATCCTAAAGGGCCTAATAGAGCAAGATTTCCAGATTTCAGGGACATACCCGGTTCTCCCGGAGGAGAATGATTTTTCATCATTTACCCGGACAATCCTCGATAAAGCTCCGGATGCGATTGTCATCATCATGTATGATACACGGCAGATTCCTCTTATCCGGAATATTTCTGAAGCAGGATACCGGGGACAGGTATTATTGACCGAATCATCATGCCTTGAGAATCTGGAGAAAGAAGAGACTGATGCACTCTCCCGGTTTCCCCTGTTTACCATCTCTGCCTACACAAATCTCGTGCCAGGCGACCACTCTGACCGGTTTGTTCAGTCATACCAGGAGGCATTTGGGAATGATCCGTCGAAAACCCTTGCAGGATATGGGTATGATTCCATGATGCTTATCGCCGATGCATTCAGGAATGGAAACGGAGAGGAGAATATCACGGCTGAAATGATCAAAGAGGGTCTTGATAACTCCAGATACTATGGGGTGACCGGCCCGAAGATTTTTGATATGAATCATGCACCTACCAGTGCTATGGACCGGTGGGGATTTAAGGATGGAAGATTTGAACTCATGACCATTTCACTGGTCTGACTTTTTTAAGGTTTGTATGATGAGCGGGATAACCGGTGCATTGTCCAAAAAAAGAGTGTATATGTACGGTTCAGTCAAGTCATAACTACACAAACTCGGCTGTCGGGACCGGGATGGAAGCAGGAGATGCCCCACTGTCAGTTCCGGCCATCTGCATCCCCTGTTCAGCAGAGGCTACAATAATGGGAGTATTCCCTGTACATTTGTAACTGTTCATCTGCAGGTCATATATACCATTTCCGGATCTGGCATAGATCATCACAAAGTACGTTGAACCAGACGCCGGCTTTGTTATGGAGGTGTATGCATTCGGCCCATAGGCATAATAATTAGCATAACACCGTGAATTCTGCGGATTACAATCCCTGCACACATACAGATCAAATACTGATGAACCGGCACATGCATTGTTATTATCCTTCAATCCTCCTGTTTTTGCTGCGGTTGCAATCCCCTGACCAGCACCACATGTTCCACGGACTGTTAATGACCACTCAATCTTTGACCGTCCATCAACCGGAATATAGTAACCGTACACTGCTGCTTGTCCCTGCCTGAGAAAACCAGACTGGATATCTTTTTTATAAACGCCGCACGGAGGGACCGGCCCTTGTGTTGGTGAAGGAGTGAACGTTGGAGTCGGACTGGGAGTTGGAGTGCGGGTCACCGTAGGAACCGGGGTAAATGTCGGAGTAGGGCTTGGAGTTGGAGTACGGGTCACCGTAGGAATCTGGGTAAATGTCGGAGTCGGACTGGGAGTTGGAGTGCGGGTCACCGTAGGAACAGGAGTAAATGTCGGAGTCGGGCTTGGAGTTGGAGTATGGGTTACCGTGGGAACAGGAGTGATTGTCGGAGTCGGCGTAGGAATGGACACATCAAGCGCTTTTGCCGCATTTAGCCTCCCGCCTGTCGCAACTTTTCCTGAAAGGGATGCAAGAACATCGCATGAACCCAGAATCTTACTCTTCATCTGTGGTGTAGAGATTGAGGGATTTCTGGCTTTGAGCAGGGCGGCTGTTCCGGTGACATAGGGAACAGCCATCGACGTACCGTTCAGATAAGAATACCCTCCGGCTTTTGTCGTACTGTAGATGCTGACTCCCGGAGCGGCAAGATCAACTGAACTCGTTCCGTAATTGGAGAACGTAGCCAGAGTGTCATGATAGGTAGAGGCTGCAACGGAGATTATCTGCGAACTTGGATATGCAGCCGGGTACTGGGGAGTAATGTCAGAATTTGCACCAGCATTCCCCGCTGCACAGATAAAGAGTGCAGAAGAGGAATCTATCGCTTCTTTGAGGGCAAGGGACTCTCCCGGACCGCTGAATGAACAGGAGATGATGGGGACTCCCTTCTGGGTTGCATAGAGGATTGCTGAAATAGCATCGGATGTATACCCGGACCCCTTGGAGTCAAGGAACTTCAATGGCATGATCTTTGTATTCCAGCTAACACCAGTCACGCCGATTCCATTGTTCCCGACGGCTGCCATGGTCCCGGCACAATGTGTTCCATGTCCGTTATCATCCATAGGGTCATTATTTTTTGAGACAAAATTCCAGCCCCTGATATCGTCAATATACCCATTTCCATCATCATCAGCCCCGTTTGAATACTCACCCGGGTTTTGCCAGATATTAGAAGAAAGATCCGGGTGGGAATAATCAACGCCGGTATCAATGAGCGCTATCACAACCGATGATGATCCGGTTGTTGCCCCCCAGGCTAAAGGAGCCTTGATATCTGCCCCTGTTTTTCCATAAAAGGGAGTTTGACCGGTATTTTCAAGACCCCAGAGCTGGGAATATCCAGGATCATTTGGCCACCCCGTTCCTGCTGCACGAAAACTCTGGGCCTGAATTGGAGCAGATGTCCCGGTTTTTTCAATCGGACTAAGTGATATCCGGTAATCGGGCTCCACGTACAGGACATCAGGATTTGTTTCATAGATCTCCATGGCACGTGTAAGGCTCGTTCCAGTCACCTGTACGACCTGCATCCCCACAACCCCGCTTGTGCTGAGATCACGAACTACCCGGGATCCTGCCTCTGCATGTGCCATCGCCTGTACCGACATCATGGCAGACTGGCTTTTCATCGATTCTGGTTTATACCGGACAATAAGCCGGTCAGGTGCATGTTCTTCAGATATCTGGATGGTATTCTGATAATTCTGACCTGAAATTTGCTGGATCCATCGATTGTCAGGGAACCAGTTATCAGACGGTCCTGCACATACCGATGGTATCAGGAGACACAGCAGGATACTTATTCCAATTCCTGCATATAGGATATTTTTTTCTGAAAAATTCATGGATACTCCCCCACAGAAGATATGAATACCAGATATCTGATGTGCTGAATCATGAAGTTTCTTCACTGGCCAGAAGAAGCTTCATAATGAACAATTGAGTTGATGAAAAAAAAAAGTATCAGAATATTAACACTTCATATAACACTGACCACCAGGACCCTCAACACAACACGGGAACTGCGGATTCCATTTATTTTCAGCAACCGGATGAATAATTTCAAGATACAAAGCAGTCAGATTTGCTCTCTTTCCTGTTGCCATATCCAGATCTCCCATACCATTCAGGAAAGGTTTGAGAAGTTCCCCTGAATTGAACTCCAAGGGGTGTGCCAGGAAGGTAATGATATTCTGTTCTGTATCCATGGAGATACTGGATATCTCAATCAGAGATTTCAGCTCCATTTCAGAACCGCTCAGTATAAGAACTGCATTCATCGGATTGGTTTCATTTACAATATGTTTTGTCTGGAAAAGGAACAGCTCATGAGGGTGTTGCACCAATGATCAATATCATGCAGGATCACAAATGATCGATCTCTACCCCTTAAGCTATCAACCAAAATAGACTAATTGATGTATGAACCTGCATGTATCAATTCCCACTTTACATACTGTGTTTGCAAAAATATAGGAAAAACCTGAACCTCTTGACGGTTTTATAATATTCGTAGCAAATTCTTTAATTTTAACTATACCCTCAAATCTGATAAGTTTTTTTATATTATGCACTAATGCAGCTAAAAAGAATTCTCCCTCGCAATTCTCTTTCCCTTTTTGAGAGAAACTCCTAAACCTCATATTATGTTTCATATTACCAAAAACTGGTTCGACCATGTATTTTCGTTTTCGATATAACTCTCTACCAGTGGGGGATTTCACACGTACTTCCATAACTCGTTTACAAATTTCCTGAGTTGTTGCTTGTTTCTCTCTGTTCATAAAAGATTGCCAAACAAACGTCCCGATACTTTGCAATTCCGGAAATGTGATTATTTCTCCCATACAAATCGCCCGACATATCATTTCCATTCGTGAGATATACCCATCATTATCTGAATATTCTGGAATTTTTCTTTCTTTAGAAGGAGGGATGATGAGTTGAATGCCATAATCCAATTCTGCTAAAGAATTCGGGTATGAGAAATAACCTGCATCAGATAGTAGTATATTAGGCGAAATTGATGGATGAATACCCGTAAAAAGGTCTTCGAGTTCATTTAGCATAGGTATTAATAATTTTTTATCGTTTTGCTCATCTGATATCATTGCAGCGAGGATAAATTGATTTTCAGAAACGATAATCTGCCCATTATACCCTTGAATCCAGCCATTGGTGGTTGACATTATCTGACTTTCAGGATCAGTGAGATTTACTTTTGAATCTGAAGATGGCTCTTTTTTAGGCTCTAAAGGCTTTCTACCTCGTTTCTTTTTACCCGATTCTAATTCTTCTTTTTCGCGGTCCAGAATCTTTTCTTCTTGTTTTTTAGATTCGATATCATGTCGTTCAATTAATTTCTCTTTAGCCCGATTAAGAACTTCCTTTCGTTTTTCTTTTGTTGAAAGATGCTCAGGTAGTCGGTTAATCTCCATATCCTGAATATTTATATCATCGTTTTCTAACTCATCAATTTCCTGTGATTCATCAAAAAGCCGACCTAGCTCTGCTTCAAGGTATTTTAATTTTTTATTGGCTGATAAAGAGGCATTACAGCCAAATTTTGATCCATCGAGGGCTAGGACACCGATTCTTGCTATCCCGGATTCTACGATAATTTGAGATAATTGTTTAAAAAGGGATTTGATTTCTTTTGAATTATTCTTCTTGAAACGATAGATCGTTGTATGGTCAGGTGTAAGATTATTGGCGACGATCCGATATCCAATATCATAATGGCAGCACATCTCAATTTTTCTGCTAGATTTTTCTCCACGAATCATTGAATAAATTATTATTCCAAGCATTGAACGAGGATCAAAAAAGGCAGAACCGCGACCATCGTCACGATATTTATTAATAAATGGACTAATATCGAGAATCGAAAGAATTTCTAATATGCCATAAGTAATATCATTTTCAGATAGCCAGTCCATCGCATTGACAGGGAGTAAAAATTGTTGTTCATTACCATATCCTCTAATCATGTTATAGCGATGAGACATATAATATATTGATCTTAATAATATATATAATTAAGCTTTAATAATTTATATTAAGCTTTTTTTGTGTTTGTGCAACAGCCTCTCATCCCCTTCAAAAATCGTGGAGAAGGGAATGACGTCCTGAATCGTTATCTTATATATCCCATCCGAGGTTCTGTCAATACTGCTCTCTGCACCTTGTACATACACGGTGTATCCTGAAGGTTCTGCACCAACAACAATTCCTATTGTAGAAATAAGAAGTAATAGCCCAAATAGTCCGTTTCGCAGGTATATGTTCATTCTCTTTCTTAGGTATGTGAAAGGTCAAAAATATGTAACCTTACCGAACGGAGTGCTGATGGTCAATTCAACACCGGAGAACGAAACAGTATTCCTTGACGGTGAGATGATTGGTTCCACGCCACTCGAGAGGGCTGGCATTCCTGCCGGAACTCATGAGATTACGATAACTCATGACGGATACATGACCTGGTCCCACCTGATAACGGTTCGTCAGGGTCAATTAACGCTGGTTCCAACTGCCCGGTTACGATGGGCAGGATAATAGAGAAAAGAAAAAAAATTATGCAGTGGTATTCACTGCTGTTTCTTCAATTTCAGAACTCTCTTCGATGACCACTGTCTCTTCAGATGATGTGTCAAAGAGTTTGAGGGCCTTTTCATTCATTTCTTCAACGAGGGTTTCAAGAGCGGCTACATCCGCTGGATCAGCCGTGCCATTCTCCTCAAATGATGCAAACATTGCCTCTGCTGCTGCCTGTATCTCCGCCTTCATTGCTTTAATATCATCATATGATGCGTCAGGATATTTCTGCTCATATTGTGCAATAACAGTGTCAAAATCGGCAAAGTCAGCAAGAGCATCCTCTTTTTCAATCATATCTCCAAGGACCGGATAGGCATATGATTCCTGTACCGCAGCAAGTAACCGGCCATACAGAGAACGGACACTGGCATCAACAGTTGCAGGACCGTCAACGTTATACTCATCCCATACCTTGTCAGTTGTATCAAAAACTATATCCACAGACGCCTCAAAGGCAATAACATCATCCATTACGGGTTTTCCTTCCGTTTCAAATGAAACAAACATGGTATCAGCTGCAGCAGTCAAGTTTGCATAAGAGGTCTTGACCTCGTCAAATCCTGTAACAATAACCTGCTCATCTTCCATTGCTCCAGATGCTGCTCCTTCAAACGCAGTCATTGCTTCCTCTGACAGAGCTAGCTCTTTGAAAAATGCCTCTTTCTCAGCGATATCACCGGTCAGAAGATATCCAAATGCTTCTTCTGTAGCCATCAGAAGAGTCTGGTGTACTTTTCCAAACATTGGAGCCAGATTCGGTGTGTTTGTTTCTACAATGGCAATCTCTTCACTGATATTTACCCCGGCGGTTTCATCCTCAACAAGAGTACCCTCCTCGGCCATAACTCCAAGAGGAAGCATTACTAATCCAATGAGTAATGCACAAATAAATAACATTTTCATATACCTACACTCCTAATTTGATTAGGTTGATTTCCAAAGATTAAATATATTCGATATACATGGCATGAGAAAATTCGGATTCTATGGTCGATGGACCAGAAGAAATACCCTTTTCATCATGTGGTTCCAACACTCTTTTCATGGCTAAACAAGCTGCTGCACCTGGAACATGTTACCTCTGCAAGGAACCGATAACCAAACGAACCGCCGTTACGCATATGAAGAAAAACCATGCTCCGGACACGGGTGAGGAGAGATTAGCCATTATGGTTGATACCCCGTATTCCTCTCCATACTGGATGGTTCTTCTTGTCAAACCTAATGCAACGCTTGAAGATCTTGATAGATCGTTACGGGACATCTGGGTTGAATGTTGTGGTCATTTAAGTGCGTTTACTATTACGGGAGTCGAGTACCAGAGATGTTCTGAATCAGGTATGGACGATTTTTTTGGTGATGCCAAATCGATGAAGGTAAAGATACAGAAAGTCCTGGTACCGGGCATGACATTTCTCTATGAATACGATTTTGGGACAACTACCGAACTCAGGCTGAAGGTTGCTGAATCCATTGCATGGCATAAGGAAAAGGAGAAGATCATTATGGCTGGTATGAATGATAAACTGGAATTTCCCTGCACTGAATGTGGAAAACCAGCCAGTTATCATTATATTGAAAATGATGATTTTACCGTGCTTTGTGATGACTGTAGTTCTGATGAAGACCTGGACGAGTGCTACCTGCTTCCAATATGTAACTCCCCCCGTACTGGTCTCTGCGGATATGAGGGTGGGAAGTATGATAACGGTTTATAAATTCGTTTCTGCTGACGAACGAACAGGATTGAGAGGGATGTTTCCCGCCATCTCCATATTTTATGTTGATATGTCTGCATGAGGCACCTCGTTTTTGCAGCATATTCACCAGTACTGAATTTTAGCAGGAAATGCTGACTGAATGTTAAAATAAACCCCATGTAGCAGTTGTAGCACGTGTAGCAGTTCTATTGGTACAGAGGGTAATCTTTTTTTTATACCCTCTCACTCCCCCACATCCAGGTAGTAAAAATTAATCGGATCTCTGATCCCATTGAATTATATTGCGGGTTTTCGGATCAAATACAATTCCAATCTCCCATATCTTCAGACCCTTGGCTTTATATTTTTCAGAATACCCTTTCCTTTTTATCTGCTCCAATGGACTTTTCTCTCCGTGAGATTCATCTCTTTTCACTTTAAATTCAAAGATCCATGCCGCCTGAGCCGTAATTACCGTCAAATCTATGCGTCCCTTATTTGTAGTATCTTCTGCGATCACGTGATATCCAAGACTTGCGAAAATGGTGTACATGATACTTGCATAGTATCCCTCAAAAGACGATAAATGGTTTTTTCGGTACCATTCATACGAAATTGAAGCAAAAAATGAATGAAAAAACTCTTTTAATCCCTCTCCATCTTTCTTCTCCAAAACCTCAAATAACAAGTTTCGCATCCCGGATACAGAAAATCCTGATAAGGACTGACAAAATAACAGGTTTAATGATGTTCGCACTTCAATATTCGGGTATCCTAACGTGCATTGAAATCCACGTACCGGGTCAGAAGTCCATTCTTTTATCGTCAGATATCCAGCCTGAAATAATAACGTCTCAACCCTTATATTATCAACATCAAAAGATCCAAGCAGATCTTCACCAGCTATCAATCCATCAAAATCGCCAGGGAACCGTGGATTTTTCTGCCATAATCTGATGAGGAAAGAAGGGGTACCGGTCTCAAACCAATATGAACGAAACATCTTCTTGGAAAAGAGCATTAAGATATCAAAGGGATTATACACAGTCTGACCTGACCATGAATAACCATTATACCACTCCCTTATCTCTTCAGAATTAAAGCCGATCAGATATTCACTGAATACCTGCTCAAGATCTTCATGGGTATATCCACAGATAGCTGAGTACCTGGGATCAAGAGTGATATCATCAAGGTTGTTCAGACCAGAAAAGATACCCGTTTTAGAGAATTTTGAGACCCCGGTGAGGAGAACAAATTTAAGATAAGGGTCCAGATCTTTTAAAATGCCATAAAAACTTTTCAATTCATCTCGTAATATACGAGTGGTTTCACTATCCTCAATCGCATCAAGAATTGGTTTATCATACTCATCTATAAGAACGACTACAGGCATCTGATAGGTTGCATAGAGATTTTTAATCAGAAGATCCAATTGGAAACCGGGAGATAATGATCTATCATAGGCTACATTATACCGTTCAGCTTCAAGAGAGAGTATGTGGGTCAGATATTCACCCAGTTCATCAGAATTCCTGTTGATACGTTGTCCAAGACTTATCCTGACAACTGGATAAACACTGGAAAAATCCCATGATGCTTCTGGTGTGTTGAGATAAAGATCTAGAAAATACTCCTTTTTACCAGAAAAAGCATAATCAATGGTATCAAGGAGAAGGCTTTTTCCAAACCGGCGTGGCCTCGAAAGAAAGTAATATGATCCGTTATCAACTAACGATTGAATGAAACGTGTTTTATCAACATATGCATACCCGCCAGTTCGAATCTTTTTAAAAGATTGGATACCAATTGGCAGTTTGAATCGTTCCATTTCGTATTATCATTACCACGTATTTGCATATATAACATAATACCACACAATGAGGAATCATTTTCCATAAGATAAGATTCTCTTTCATTCAGGGAAGAGGGATGGTATTTTCGAATCAGATTATGTCTCCTCTAAAATAAAAAAAAACTGACAGGTCTCTTCTCTGGATCTGCTACAAGTGTTACAACTGCTACATAGGCTTAAATTTCATTTTTGAATTCAATACCTACCCTCATTTTAATATAAGCCAATTTTCATAAAGAAAAGTATATTCTGGATATCATTTAATTTTATAATATTTATGTAATATAAGTGTCATTCAAATTATCAGCAGGCCGGTTTTTCATTGAACGGCTATCTTCCCTTCATAATGTTCAAACGAGCCATTCCTGATGATTTTAAATTCGATAGGATAAAAGGCCACCCGGTTTTCATCAAACTGAACGTCGCCAAGTGAACCAGGGTACTGATTTGCGGTAAACCAGGATGAGAGGCATTCCTGATCCTCCCCACAGGTCTCAACTGCATCATAGAGGATATTCATGGCATCATACCCTTCTGCCCCGTAAAATGTTGCTTCTTCCCCATATTCTTCACGGTACCTGGAGAAGAAGGGAAAAGAACGATTGAGTGCCGGAATGGTAAAGATGAGGCCATCTGCGACCGGGGTTTCAAGAAGAGTATTCCGTTCTATGACCCGTGTTCCAACAAGTGGTGCAGATATGCCACAATTTCTTATCATTTCCGCAACCGATTCGGCTTCTGACATACTGAGTAGCAGAATTATATCAGGATTGTTGTCTCTGACCGGGGTCAGGTCCAGACTGCCAGGCAGGGTATCAGGATCATACTGCACAATATCTACGATTTTTTCCGGGATAAGGGAATTCAGGGCGTTAATATACCCACGTGCATAATCGTTCTCCCCACCCAGGATTGCCACCCGGTCATATTGAGACAGGTATTCTGCAAGGATTGGAGATTCCTGTTCCACCCCAGGAGTGAACCGAACAAGTCTGCCATTCAAGCGACTCTTGTTTACGACGGCACTCCCAAGAGCAATCTGGACCTTCCCATCATCTGCAGCATCAGGGTACACCACATTGGTTGTCCAGCTGGCAACTGTTACAACAATAAAAAGGTCAGGGTATTCCGATTTCAAGGTATTCCATGCAGAAATTGCCGTTGTCACATTGCTTCCCGCATCGATAATAACTGGCTGAATTGGCGAGTCAGGATGATCCTCCTCTACCATCTCAAAAGCCCTTTCATATTCTTCACCAATATCTGATAGGAGTTACGCAGAACAACCTCTAAAAAATTTATAGCGCATATTTTGGGTTCTGAATATATTCTGAAATTCCAACTTTTATGATTTGCCATTGAGCATCGTACGGAGTAACACCATTCAAAAATTTATTGACTTCGAATCGTAAATATGCCCGAAGTGAGCAATTAATATGATTTCGTTGGATAATTCCCTTTCTAGCTTGGCATTTTTCGACACCACATAGTTCTTTGATAGCCCTATGATAATTCTCGATTGTCCAGCAAATAGATTGTAAAACCAGCCTATCTTCATTATTCATCGGCAAAAAATTGGTTGCCCAATATCTACTTACACCTTTACGATTTAGTGAGTGAAAAAGACGAATAAATCCATATTTCTTTAAATGGACTTCTAATCCCTCCTCTGGTATATTTAATGATGACACTTGAACATTACCTTTGGCATCGGGATTGACCATACGATTTTTCTTAACTCGTGTGAAATAAAACCATCCAAGACGGTTAATCAACTTCAAATTTTCATTTCCGGAATACCAACTATCAAACATGACAAAGGCAGGAGTAAATCCTCTTTTGAAAGCTGTCAAGGCCATTTCTTGGAGATGATCATTTTTGGTCTTATCATCAACATCCTTATCATAAATTCGATAATCAATTGGAAATGAAGTGATTCCATCTGTCCAAATTAAGGCAATCAATCCTATTCCTTTGATTACTTTGTGCTCTTTTCCACTCCACTGGTAATATGTACATTCGATTTTTTTGGAATGTTTTTTATCTAGAATAGTGTCATCCAGAACCAACCAGCCCCTTTTTCTGTCAACATATGCCTCAACTTCAGCCCACAACGTCTCAGGAGTTAGAGACTGTCTTGTTAGGAATCGATTGAAGGTATCATGTGATATCGAGAATTCAGACGTCGAATAACAATCAGCGACTTTTACACAAGAAACGTCGCATCGAGCTGCGATGAGGTAATTGATATAATCTACATCTGAAGGCTGCTTCGTTATAGGCACGTATATTATAGGCGTTGTCAATATATATAGATCTTTATATAATAAAAGTTAACTGCGTAACTCCTATCTGATACAAATCCACTCTGCATCACCAAAATTCCAACAGATATTTTTTCGGTGTTTTCCTGTGGTGAAGCAATGATAGGGTTAGTATTTTGAAATTTATCAGGGAATTTGAGTGCTGATGAGGTTGAACATAGAACGATACAGAATATACAAAGAGGGGTGAATCCATACCCCTTACGATACATATCTCACATGTTTATGTCAATAAAAGTTAAATTTATGTAATTTGGGTTCGGGAGATCCGTGTTTTTCAAATAGAATTATTTCGAATACCTTATCGCTCTTTGATACAAATATCCCATAAGATAATGGCAATACCTGATTATCAGACATTCTTGCTTCCGGTCCTGTTAGCTGTAAAAGATGGAAAAGAACACTCAGTCCAGGAGATTTATAGTCAAATAGCATCCTCATTTCATCTTTCTGAAGAAGAACTGAACCAAAAACTCCCAAGTGGAGTACAGTCTACCTATCATAACCGGGTCGGTTGGGCGAAGACATATCTGAAAAAAGCAGGATTAGTTAATACTCCTTCACGGGGGAAGGTGAAAATCACCGAACGAGGGTTAGCAGTACTCAGTCAGAATCCACAACGCATCGACCAAAACTTTCTCAAACAATTTCCAGAATTTCTGGATTTTAAAGACTTTCGAACAGACAATCATTCACCATTAAAAGAAGAATCAGGTACTGCAGAGAGCACCCTGACCCCGCAAGAGATTCTTGAGAATAGTTATCAGGATGTTCGAAATAAACTGGCACATGAACTATTATCACAGGTTATGAATAGCTCACCGGAGTTTTTTGAGCGACTGGTCGTTGATCTACTGGTCTCCATGGGATATGGAGGATCACGGAGTGAAGCTGGGGAGAGGGTTGGAAAGACTGGTGATGATGGGATTGATGGGATTATAAAAGAGGACAAACTGGGGTTGGATACCGTATGTATTCAAGCTAAAAGATGGCAGAATACGGTTGGAAGACCAGAGATACAGGCATTTGTGGGTAGTCTTGCAGGGAACCGGGCACGAAAAGGAGTTTTTATTACCACTTCCCGTTTCTCAAGGGAAGCCCAGGAATACGTCCAGCGAATCGAACAGAAAGTGGTTTTAATTGATGGAGAGACGTTAGCTGAACTTATGATAGATCATAATGTAGGAGTGTCAGATGAATCGCGGTATATTGTGAAAAAGATTGATATGGATTATTTTGAGGAGTGAACATTCGTTTCATGAATACTCGGACATCTCTTTTCTCAGCCTCGTATTGATCTATATTCGGGTTATTTTTAGATTTAGGACCTAAATTATCGATATTTATATTATCAGGATAATGTCAAAATAAAGGAGAGCAAATGTCGCTCTAAATCGTAAAAATCGAACGGAAACCAATTCACTCAAAGGCCGCTATCAAGTTCCGGATCATAGCTATATAAAGTATAGACTTTTCCATGATAACACAATACCGGCCGGCTATGAGAAGATCTTAAAACGGCAAATATCACCCTCCTATATTCCATTTAAAGGCGATAAATTGAATAATGTCGAAATTAATGATTTTAGCCTCTTGTACGGTAAGGGTGTTGTATGTTCTCCCCACCGCCAAACCAGCAGACTCCGGATATGGTCAGGATTATCTCTTTTTCCCGGTGATTACCAGCAGCGATGCAGAATGATCATAGGGACCCCCATCAAAATCACCAAATACCCGAATATCCGAAAAACCTGCCAACTCACAGAGCCTGATGAGATCACTGGCTGCATAGAGGCTGTGTTCAAACGTAAAGGTTCTGATATTCCCTTCTTTGATAAGGGTCCATTCCGTTTTAATCCTGTTCCAGTTCTCCAGGATCTCATGAGCCTGGACAAATAGTCCGTCTTCGGTCTTTGACGCTGTAATCGGTTCAAAATCCTTGGCCATCACCTCTTTTCCCATCACCTCAATAACAAATGACCCCCCTTGCCGGAGACTTTGGGAGATATTTTTCAAAACCAGGAGATCCTCTGCAGGATCCTTGAAATATCCAAAAGAGGTGTAGAGGTTTAAGACCAGATCATATGATTCCTTCCGGACAAACTCCCTCATATCGGAAAGAACCCATTCCACTTCTCCTGCATCAGCATACTCTCTCTTCGCTATCTCAAGGAGAAATGGCGTCCTGTCGACACCAGTTACCTGATATCCCTCTCTGGCAAGCAGACCTGCAAACCGTCCCGGGCCGCAGCAGAGATCAAGGACCGAACTCACCGGGTGATCAATGAGATCCAAGATCTTCTCTATCTCTTCCTCCGCCTGTTCAAACAGTTCGTCTGGAAATAATACCGTATAGAAGTCTTCCCAAAAGGATTCGTTCTCAAACCATTCCTCATCGGAACCACTGGAAGAGGCATGCATGTACAGATGTTACCCTGATTCATTATGACAATTTACATGCCAGATTATCATCGGGGAACTTATGTTTTCCAATCTGTTTTAAAAAAATGTAAGAAATAAGAGTAAAATATTAGTAACCCGGCAATTAAGGTTGTTATTTCGCACAGTTCATCTCACAAAAAAACCGGGTAGGTTTTTCATGATATCTTTCACAATCATCCATGCACCGGTTAATATCACCAAAATTTTCAGAAACTGGCAATCCTTTCTCTAAATAAATTCTGGTGACATGTGCATTTCTGACGATATCAGGATTCAAACTTTCTGACCGTTCTTTCAGATCAGCAAGAATACTCCCCTCATAGAATTCCAGAGGATGAATAACGAAGGTCAGATTTTTGGTTTCAGCAGAATAATCCAGCTGTGAAACCTGAACAAGTGACGTATTGTCTCCATCCGGATTACTCAATACCACACCGGCATTCATAGTGGAATTCGTATCTGGCAATACCGTTTCCAGGAGAGTAATATACTCAGGATCGTCAAAAATAACTCCATACGGGACTACATTCTGAATCGTCAGGATCATACTCCCGTCTTCATTCTCTGTGATAATGCTCTCTCCTCCCTCTAAGAGAATTTTATACCCGAAAGTTGCATCAGCAGATCCAACCACCATGAGCGAAAAAAGAGCGATACAGCAAATAATTTCAATTCCTTTGATATCCATTCTGATTGATATTGGATGAGAAGAGGTATTATAGTTAATGGCCATATTTTGGGTACTTAGTCATCATCTGACGTACCAGGAGAGTGCATACCAAGAATAATTATTATTGAGTGCGACTAGAAGCAGTAAATCGGATTGCGAACCCGATTAAAAACCGGAAACGCCACCCAATCTATTCTGGGCGTCCCTACCTGCATGTGCATGTTTAGCAATAAACGGGTGCGAAACTGCAGGAACAACGTGGTGATTCCCATAGTCTCATTGGGACAAGCTGTCGAGGAAAAGTATCATGGACAAACAAATGTTGAACCGCTAGGATCGTTAAATTTAGCAGAAGGAAAGAGATTTGCCCCTGTCCCCACTGAATGAGAATCACGGTACCAGTAACTTGAATAATGCTGGACGAATGGACAAAGTTGATTCCGGTCTATAGGAGGATCTAAAAATACCACAATTATCCGATTTTTTGAACTTGGAAACCCCAATACGCTCCTAAAAAACTTTTTTTTGTAACCACTCAACTTTAGGAAGTTGAGCAATTACCAATTTTGGCATGTGTTTTAAATCCTAATTTCTTTCCCCCATAAAAAAGATGAAACCCGAATAAATTTTTGAGGTATTATCCTATGGGATAATATTTCGCGACATTTGATTACTTTCTAAAACCTGAATTGTTGCAACAACAGATTATTACACACACAAACTAATCGAGAAGTCCCTAAATGAAATTAAAGAAATAATCCAAACAAGTAAGATTCATGAGACAAATAACAATAAAAAATTATGGGCCCAGCCGGATTCGAACCGGCGACCTCCGCCGTGTAAAGGCGGTGTCATAACCAACTAGACCATAGGCCCGTGCGCCTTACAAGGTATACTTCAGAACATATAAGGATTTTCAATTTCTATCCGGCAAAATTGTGGTATACATGCACATTAAACAGACCGGATGCCATGTACCGCTGCCGATCCTCAATCATCTCGGTCGGACTGTCAACCGAGGTGGACAGACTAACCTGGACCCACCCTTTTCCCATCGGCTTCTCAGGCCCCTCAGCCGTGAGTGGAGCCATCTTCCCGTTCGGCGCTATAATTCCGACAGGAACCGGGGCGGTCACATTCAGGGACGGTGCGGGGCGCTCCGCTTCTTCGGCTGAAAAAATCAGAACCGGACCGGGCTCTTCCCTGACAACCGGAATATCACTCGGGTACTCACCAAGAAGCATCAGATTTCTTGTTGGAATGATCTCATCAGGATCTCCTGACAACTGAGGCGGGAGAATGATAACCGGCAGTACCAGGATGAAAAACAGTACAGGAAACAGAATATGATGAATTATTCGCATGCTCCCCCTGCATGCAGCATCCCAGGGCATACACCGGTGCAAAAACCCCACCAGTCACACCGGAGAATGCCCGGTATACAGTATGTTAGTGGCGCAGCACAAAAACTCTCTGGTTTACCCCTGTGCTGCAGCCTTGTGAGCGAGAATATCCCGCCCATGAATAAGCCAGGATCGGCCAACCTTCCGTGCAGCAATCTTCTTTTCTTTGATATACTTCCGCATCGTTGTAACGGATATCCCTAAAGCAACTGCTGCCTCGGTCTGGCTGTACTCCTTATCGGTTCGGATCTTCATCGAACCCATCTCCATCGCATCCATCACCGGGGCAACCGGCTGCATCTGCACCTTAACGAGGGCTTCCTCAGCAAGATTGCCGACCGGAGGCATATCAGAATCAATAACTCCGGCAGACGATGAGATCCCGACCGGACTTGTCAGTGCCATCAGATCAGGGGCAAACATGGGTTTTTGTGGTTGGTAGGGAGAGTTCAGAGTCCGTCCTTCAAGTAGACCGACCCGGCGTTCGAGATCGGCAATCAGTGCCGCATGACGAGCAACCGTCCCGGAAAGGTCCGTGGATACAGTCAGAACCCCAGCGACTTCACCTTCAGCATTGGTCAGGTCCTTAAAATCCGGGGTATCTCCCCTGGTAACTGCCTGAATATATGACGAGAATATATCGCGGATAAGTGCTGAAAGGGTCGATTTCTGGTTTTCTGCAATCTCCAGCAGTGCATTAATATATTCTTCATCAAGAGATATTGTCAGATCCTTTCTCATGTTATCCAGGACAACCCATGTCCTGCACACCTCCGTTGATACGCGAATGAAAATATGAGCGATACTTGAATATGGTTTTACCGATACCGGCCCTGAAAATCGCTCAGCTACGCACCCCTATCAGGGACAAACATACTTTGGTACCCGAACGCAACATGTACACGCCCATGAACACCTCATCCGGCTGTATCCCAGATGCAATCCTCTTTGATCTCGATAATACCCTGTGTACCTTCATCGATGCAAAATATGCAGCCTGCCGTGCGGTCACGGACTATATCGGGACAGGAGATGAAACAGAACTCTTTCAATATTTCCTTCGGCCAGTACATTCATTTGAAGATCCAAACCACATCTTTGACTACCTGAAAGAGAAAGGAGTATACACCCCGGCATCTGCTGACCATGCCGCCCGGCTCTTTGAAGACGTAAAGATCGCCCACATACACCCCTATGACGGGGTTCATGATACACTCAGGCACCTCGCATCCCTCGGTATTAAAATGGCCATCGTCACCGATGCAGGATCAGAGCAGGCCAGGAAACGGATGAAAAAATGTGACATCGACTGCTATTTCCCAGTGCTCATCACTCCTGACCGTTCGGGAAAAAGAAAACCGGATCATACCCCTTTCCGGATGGCACTTCGTGAACTCTCGGTAACAGGGACCATATGGTTGGTCGGTGACTCAGTCAGAAGAGAGGTAATCCCCGGACAGGAACTCGGGTTTGTCACAATCTATGCACGATACGGGGATTACTTTGCACAAAATAATCCTGAATGTACCCCAGACCACATCATTGACCGGTTTTCAGACCTGCTCTCCATTACCGGCTTACACCAGATACGGTCCTGAGGTTCATGGCCCGAACCGGTAGGTATCAGGCGGGAAGACCAGTTCAAACCTGGCACCCTTGCCATATATCCCGGTCTCCCTGATACCAATCCCGGTTAAATCAAGAATCTCAGAGGCAAGATACAGTCCATAGCCCTTCCGGTCTGCATACGTACGGGAGAATATTCTCTCCTTGAAATCAGGATGAACACCTGGTCCTGAATCCTCAAATACCAACGCCAGACCTTCAGGCACCTTGTCTAATGAGACGGTTATAGTAACCCCTTCTCCGCCATACTGAAGGCTGTTTCTCACGATCTCATAGATGACCACGTCAAACATTCGGTCTACATATAAGAAGAGGCCATTCAGCTGAACATCTGACACGATTTTTCCTGAGAATTCATGGCGGTTGATAATCCTCTGCACTGCCTGGCCTGCCTCGATGAAGGAGGGGGGGCGGATTCCGAGATCCTGGTATGTCCGGGTCAGCTCAGCAATACGCAAAATCCGTTCACCAAGATCCCGGCTCTTCCTGATGAGCAGATGGACCTCATCATCATCCACGATCTCATCGATGATATCAATATACCCGTTTATCCCCATCATGAGATTCATGATATCATGACGGACAATAGCGTTGAAATAATTCAGTTTCTCGTTCGCTTTCCTGACCGCTTTTTCACTCCTGATATGATCAAGGAGGTCACAGGAGTCAGGTTCAGCCCCACCATTCCCGTTCTTTGTCCATACAAGAGAGAAACGCCCTGATGAGAGGCGGAAGAGATGCCCGGGCCAGCCTGAATCAGTTCCGGGGATTGCAAGCACAATCTTTTTTGCATCACCCGGGACCATCTCCTGGGCATCACGGATGATCTCATGGAGAAGAAATGCGATATCGGGGGGAAAACTCCCTTCAATATCCATATATTCAGAAGAGGAGGATATCTCTCCGGAGGGGAGACAGAACTCAATTCTGTCCTCATACACCCAGATAAACCAGCAAACTCCCGGCTTGAGAAGAAGTTCCCATTTGTGGGATTTGTCTGGTTTTGTAGTATCTTCCATAGTATCCGGCATGAAGGCATCGTACAGGTAGTCTATATAGGTTCTGATTTCATCCGCTTATGTGTGTTGGTTTTATAGTTACCAGAATTCAGAGACTGCGTAATAATACTCATCATTCCAGAAAACACCTGAACCAAATCTATCGGCAAGCGGATCAAGGATATTCTTCCGGTGGCCAGGACTCTTCATCCATCCGTCCATGAGGGCCGTGCCAATTGCAGTGCCATTGGTGGGATCAACATACCCGACTCCGGTGACTATTCCGGTCCCGATATAGGCAAGATTCTCTGCTACGCCTATCCGCACCCCCCCTTCGATATCCTTTGTCACCGGATACCCAAATGCCAAAGCCCGTTCAGATGGCCCGTCCCCGTTTCTGTCGGTGTGTGAGAGTCTTCCGGCACGGGCTAATTCACGTGCATATGCTTGAGCAATCCTCGCCAGATCCTCATCCCAGATAAGGGGCCGGAGTCCTTCGTGTATCCGGTTCTCATTTGTACTTTCACGGATGGTAGCGATGATTTCGTCATTGATCACTGACTGGTTCGGGAGAGGTTGAAAAGTCAGGGAGACAGGGGAGGGGATTCGTGCAAGTATCCCTGTCTTCTCAGGATCCCGGGACCCGGTCGCTTTTATGTACGCATAAACCTGATACTCACCAGGAAAAAGATCTGAAGAAACCGTCCCGATATAGGGGAGACTTATACTCTGTCCGGGCTGCATGGGATCAACCGGGATGACACAGATGGTCGCATTTAGATCCGGATCTCCTGGGGATCGAAAGAAGACATAGAGTGAGGCGATCCCGCTCGTCTGATCCCCCCTGTTTGCAATGGTAACGGTCCCGGTATAGGGATAACCGGGATGGGCAATCTCTTCTCCGGACAGACCGGTAATTTCCAAAGACGGACCGGTCGATACCGCACTCGTGGAAGAACAAAGAGAAATCAGGAGCAGAACGAGTATCAATAAAAGAGGTATATCCTGATAGTGTGGCAGGGTATGATTCATCGGATCACAAAGGTACCATGTCCAGAAAAAACATGTTTCTGGTGAATAAAATAAAGTCAGACCTCGTCCGGTTCAAGATCTTCAAACTCGATATCGGTCAGGTCACCATCACCTGAAAGATCATCGTCCATCATTGATTCATCAAGCGGCATATCAAAGTCCGAGAGGCCCTCATCAGATAGCCCACCGCTCTGTTCAGACTCTGATCCCTCATCCTTGCCGGAGAGATCATCTTCAATTGAATCATCAAATCCTGAATCAGACACGTCAGGCTCAAGGTCCCCTTCGAAATCCGGAAGATCCCCTGATTCGGTGACCGGCTGCTCATCCACGCCGGGTTCATCAAACGAGCCAAAGTCATCATCCTCAATTCCGGGAAGTGATGCCTCGCCTTCTTCATCTTCAGGGTATTCATCGCCGAAGAGATCTGCGGCCCCGCTCTCATCAAAGTCATCAGGTAAGGGAAGATCGCTGTCCCCTGCCGATACCGCTGCACCGGCCCCGGCAACTGCGGCTCCTGCAGCGACGGGCACATACCCCGTGGAAGAACCGGATGATGAACCAGCACCGGAGGAGGTTGAGGATCGGGATGGACGAAGTGGTTCGGGAACAGGTAAGCCTTCTTCCTTTCTCCGTTCGGCAACATATTCACGGATTCGGTCGCGGAGCGGGAGGTTTGACCGTGGTGACTGCACCGGTGTGGTTTTGACCGGTTCTGATCTCGTCCCTTTCTGATCCTTTTTCTTTGGCCTCCCTTTCAGATATGGATCAATAATGTAGAGCCACAGACCCATCACGGCAGTAACCCAGAGGGAGAAGTATACCGAACCGATCAGATCCTTGATTCCGGACTGAAACCCGGTGATGAGATAAAATATGAGAAGAAGAACTACAAGCGCTCCAAGAAAGGTTATGATCATCAGCAGCTTCTTCTCGACTTTCATGAATGACCCCGTCTGAAGTGATATCACCGGACCCCTTTTCCGGTGAATAGTATACCAGAATATCTCAGTATTGGAATTTATGTTCTCTGGTTCCTCCTTAAGAAAATATCAGGATCTGATGATGACAAGCCGCTCCTCGGTCATCTCCCGGATGGCATAATAGGGGCCTTCTCTTCCGATTCCTGACTCTTTTACACCCCCATAGGGCATACTGTCTATCCGGAATGTCGGAATGTCGTTTATCAGTACCGCACCACACTGAATGGTCTTTGAAGCATGGATCGCCAGGCCAAGGTCTTTCGTAAATATTCCTGCCTGAAGGCCGAACCGTGAGTCGTTTACCATGGCAATCGCATCTTCAAATGATTCATATGGCGTTACCGTGAGAATCGGGGCAAATACTTCCTCGCAGTTCACGGCCATGTCAGGTGTGGTGTCTGCAATGATGGTTGGAAGCAGAAGGTGACCGGAAAGCCTGCCCCCGCATAAAACCCGTGCCCCCTGGCTGACCGCCTCTTCAATCCTCTGGAGGGCTTCTTTTGCCTTGTCTGGGGTTATCATCGGACCCACATCTGTTGCCGGATCTTCGGGATCACCGGTAACGAGGGCATTACAACGGGATACCAGTTCATAGATGAAGCGATATGCAATAGTCCGCTGTATAAAAACCCGCTGGACTGAAATACAGACCTGCCCGGTATGGGAATATGCGCCCTCAATGATCCGGCTTGCAGCAAGGGTCTGGTCCGCATCATCATGCACAATCACTGCAGCATTACCACCCAGTTCCAGCGTGACATGACGTGCAGGAGTAATGGATCGAAGATGCCAGCCGACAGACGGACTGCCGGTAAAGCTCAAACATGAGATCCGCTTGTCGGTTGCCAGCCTTTCAGCAATATCTGACCTGCAGGGGATGACACTGACGGCCTCTTTAGGAAACCCGGCACGAATCAGCAGTTCACCAAACTTTAATCCGGTGAGCGGGGTCGCAGACGGGGGTTTAATGATACAGGAATTTCCGGCTGCAAGGGCAGGTCCTGCTTTATGGCATATCTGGTTCAGCGGGAGGTTGAACGGAGTAATAGCTAATACAATTCCCACCGGCACCCGCATTATCATGGCAATTCTCCCTTCCCCTGCCGGGTATCCATCCATCGGAACCATCTGATCATGGATACGGACCGCTTCTTCTGCAGATATCCGGATCGTCCCGATTGCCCTGGCAACTTCAGCTGCGGCAAATTTCCTCACCTTCCCCCCTTCACGAACGATGATATCGGTGAGGATATCAGCTTCCTCCTCCATCAGTCGTACAAGGTGAAAGAGCAGTTCAGACCGTTTGTGGGCGGGGAGAGCCGCCATCCGAACTGCTCCCTGTTCAGCTATTCGTATGGCCTCTTCAATCTCATCAGGCCCGGCAGCACAGACCTCCGCAAAGGTCACCAGTGAGTATGGATTTGAAATCGGAATGACGGAAGGAGTGGAACGGTTTGTCCCTCCAAGAATTAGGGGATGGGGATCCATACTGTACCTGGACGGTCTGGTTTTTAAAACAAGGGGATAAGGGTACTGATCCAGTGAACAACAGTGCCGGCAATAAATCCAAGGAATACCGTATAGAGAGATATCTGTATCGCTGTCTTCAGTCCCTGTTCCCGATAGAGAACCGCAATCGTTGAGACACAGGGAATAAAGAGGGTGCTGACCAGGGCGAATATATAGAGCTGAATGCGGGTCATCACCTCGGTCAGATTTGCAGTCCCTGCAAGCACCACCAGAGTCTCAAAAGCCATCTCTTTTCTCAGAACACCAAAGAGGAGGGCAGTTGATGCAAACGGGGGAAGGCCAAGGATACCCTGAACAACCGGGGCTGTTGCTGTTTCAATGACATCCAGAACACCGTAAAACCCGAGAAGACCAAGGAAAATACTGCTCACAATCAGGAGAGGCATTGCAATAACGAGAAATTCCCTGATGTGAATCCATGCCCGTGTCAATACCATTAAAGGTGACGGAACCCGGAGTGGCGGGACTTCAAGAACCATCCCCAGTTGGGTCCCAGGTGTAATTTTGGAGAGAAAAAGCCCTGATAGCAGAATCAGGGAAAAGATTATCAGGTAAATTGAAAGGGCTGCATAAAGCCCCACAAAGACCGATACAATTCCTGCGATGATAACCGTCCGGGCAGAACAGGGGACCATGGTTATCAGAAATGCAGCAATATGTCGCTCACGTTTTGTCCCAATCTGCCGGATAGCCATGATAGCCGGTACATTACATCCAAGCCCCAGCACCATCGGGATAATTGCCTGGCCATGTAAACCAAACCGGTGCATGATCCGGTCTGCAAGAAATGCTATCCGACTCATGTACCCGGTATCTTCCACAACTGACATCAGGAGATAAAAGGTGAAAACAAAAGGGAATGCAATCCCAAGACCGGCCTGAATGGCGATAACAAAGGAGAAGATGAGTTCATACACGAGAGGGTCCAGAGAAGCACCGGCCAGGGGACCCAGGACCCAGATATCACATGCCTCAACGATGAGTTCTTCAAAGAATGATCCGATGAAAAAGACAGCGAGAAGCATAGAGAGCAGGATCCCGGCCATAATCAGGACACCGGGAAACGGCGTCAACAGCCAGCTGTCAAGGCCGCGCATCTCTTTCCCGGAGGCTTTTGACACAACTTGGTGGTGTATCTCTGACGCTGCATGGTGTCTGTTACCGGCAAGGAGGGATGAGACCGGCATCCGGTGCTCTTCTTCCAGTTCGCCGGCAATGGTTCGTGCTGCTTCCAGAAGGGAAGGGTCAGTCCCGATCCCCTGTAATGCAAGAAGTGACGCTACCCGTGATGACCCTGAATCAGATACCCGCATCAGAGTCCTGATCGCAGCCTCAATATGTCGGTCATATGCCACCTGATAGGTCCCGACCGAGGCTCTTGTCGTTGCAACAGGGATTATCTCTGCGATATTTTTCCCAAGTGTTGCGGAGGTCAGCAGGACCGGGACTCCGGTAATTTGTGAGAGGGCATGTGTATCGATCTGAATTTCCTGCTTTTCCGCCTCATCCGCCATGTTCAGGACGGCGATCATGGGGATACGGTGTTCAAGAACCTGCAAGAAAAGATAGAGGTTTCGTTCAAGATGAACCGCATCAAGGATGACAACCAGCACGTCAAAGCTATGGGAGAGGACCATATCCCTGACCAGCCGTTCCTCATCACCCTCACCATCCAGCGAATAGATACCAGGAAGGTCGATTATCTCAACCGGAAGACGATTGATACAGGATACTCCGGAGAGGATATCAACCGTTGTCCCCGGATAATTACTGACCTCCACCCCGATACCGGTCAGATGTGAAAATATGAGTGATTTACCAACGTTTGGATTCCCTATAAGCCCAATCTTCACTGGTCCACCTCAACCAGAACTGATCGGGCAATCTCCGGACTTATCGCGATATCACAATCCTTCACCCTGATGAGAAGGGTATCTGCCATCCGCTGTTTCACCATCACCTTTTCTCCCGGAATAAGACCGAGATCTGCCAGTCGTCCGCCCCTGCCACATCCCCGGATGGCATCGATTTTAACTACGTCGCCATGAGCACAATCTGCCAGACTTTTAAACGAACATCGTCTGACATGACCATGACAAGTCACCGGGCAATCACGGTTACCCCGGAGAAATCCTCGAAGACGGTTGATGGTGTCGTCTGTTGTATGGTGCTCCATGGTACAGGCCTGTGCATGAGCCAGTTCATGTTCCATTCCGAGCATCTCCTGCAGAAAGGTCTCTAGAACACGGTGCCGTCTCATAATCGCCTCTGCAGCCCGAATCCCGGAAGGACTTAAGTGATACGCCCCGTCATTCTGGTAGGTGACCTCACCATTCATGACAAGTTTAGTGAGTACCTCCGTGACCTGTTCAATAGAGAGAGAGGTATGACCGGCAATATCTTCCGGCCTTCCCCCCTGTCCGGTCAACCGTGCCTGGCGCATCAAGGATAGAAGCGTATCCTCTCGTTCTGCAACATCCATCGCAGTATTCTGTTATCGTTTCAGGGGTTTATAGCCCACCCCGATCATACCATGCAGAGTTTACCTTTTATCTTTCGAAAACTCAACATCTCCCATATCATGAAGAGGCGAGCCAGTCCTTCTGATCCCGGCATATCCTGCACCATGAGAAGAACTAAAATAATCGCAACAATAGGACCAGCATCATCAAATCCTCGGATTATCAGGGAGATGATCCTTTCAGGGATGGATATTGCACGCCTGAACCTCTCTCATGGATCACCACCCTGGCATGAAGAAACGGTTCAGCAAATCAGAGCACTGGCAGATGAACTGAATCGGGAGATAGGTATCCTGGTTGACATTCCCGGTCCCAAACTCAGGGTTCTGATTCACTCCCCGCCCAGAGATGTGGTTCCCGGAGATACCATTCACATCGCCGCTGAGCATGAGCATGCGTCTGGTGCCATTCACGTACATCCCCCGGACTGCATCCCAAAAGTCTGCCCCGGAGACGTGGTTCTGGTAGGAGACGGGGCGGTCACATTACAGGTCTTAAAACCCGGCCCCCCGATGCTCACAACCGTCATATCAGGCGGAACCATCCGGGAGGGGATGGGGGTGGTGATTCCGGGAAGAAGGCCGGATGTTCCCTATGCAGGTGCCCGGTTTATCGACTATATCAGGCAGGGAGCAGCACTCAGGCCTGATTACATTGCCCTTTCCTTTGTCGGGTCGGCAGAGGATATCAGGGATGCACGAACCCTCCTCACCCGTGAAGGAATGGGAAATATCCCGCTTATTGCAAAGATAGAATGTCGGCGGGCGGTTGAAGGACTTGATGACATCATCCGGCATGCTGACGCAGTTATGGTCGCACGGGGAGATCTTGGTGTCGAACTTCCCCTTGAAGAAGTCCCGTACATTCAAAAACTTATTATTACCACGTGCAGCCAGCAGGGAATCCCGGTGATCACCGCAACCGAGATGCTGGAATCAATGGTGAGCAGGGGTAGACCGACACGGGCGGAAGTAACCGATGTTGCCAATGCAATCGTAGACGGAACCGATGCAACCATGCTCTCCGCCGAGACCTCTGTCGGAAGATACCCGGGTCAGGCAGTAGTCATGATGGCCCGGATAGCGATCGAGATTGAACAACACCTTCCCTACCTTCGTATCCTCAATGAACGATCCGACTGGCATGAGAAGAATGTAGAAGGTATCATCAGTTACCGGGCCTGTTACATTGCTGAAGAGCTGGAAAGTCCTGCAATCGTTGCATTTACAAGATCAGGTCTGACTGCTGAACGTGTATCACGGTGCCGACCACGATCTCCGGTCCTTGCTCTGACCCCTGACCCGGCTGTTGCCAGAAGACTTCTCCTCCGGTGGGGAATCCAGCCGGTCGTTTTTGATCCTATCCAGTCGGCAGATGAACTCTTCAGGGCTGCGGTAAAAATTGCAAAGGTTACCGGTATTGCCACATCCAAGGATCAGCTGGTAATAATCGCGGGTAATTTTTCCGGAAAGGAAGGTCGGACAAATATGATAAAAGTTGAAGAGATGCCATAGCTCCGTTAATCAAAGAGCAGAGTCCGGTACTTCCCTGAGCCTGATGATATATCTGTTCCGGGTCTTACCGGTTTCTCATGGTCAGATGCTCTTTTTCTGAGAAGGTCCGGAAGCATTGCAAAACTGCAGCAGGCAAAAACTTCAGACCAGACGGCACATCGTTCCTCTATACAGGGTTCTTTATCAAAGGGACAACGAAGATTTGTTTTTGTCATACTATGGTTTCTCACACAGATGGATGAGTATGTTCATTTCTTTCTTTCCGTCTGTCCTTCACATATATCCAGGAGATTACCAGGAGAAGTGAACTGATGATGATCACCACCAGAAAGACCTGGTAATAAGTTCCGGTTTTAGGGATCTCCCATATCTCTCCCAAATACATCGTGCTAACCTGGGAGGTTGCAAGGATAATTCCTGTAACGATAGGACCGATCATCCCCCCAAGTGTCTGCATACTCTGGATTATTCCGGTCGCTTCAGCAGTCCGCTCCTCCCCGATAAACTCCAGCACTCCGATGAGATCAGCGGTAGCGAGCATGGACATTCCGAATGAGAAGACCATCCAGGCAATCACCAGGACAGGAAGCGTTACCGGAAAGAGAAAGAGCAGACATCCCGCACTGAGGAGGAGAAGAGAGCCGGTAATGCAGGGAAGCCGGCACCCGATAACCGGGATCATCCGTCCGGTCAGCGGCCCTGCAGCCATATCACATAATGTCCCTGGAATCAGGATTAATCCGACCATTTCGGCTGACAGGGCAAGTCCGGTAGGAAGCCGGATGATATAGGGCATCATCTGAAGCAGTACGAAAAAGGTGAATACGGTCAGAAACCCGATCACCATGAACACCGCAACCGGGCGTCTTTTCATCAGTTGAATATCTGCCAGGGGATGAGACGCCCGCCTCTCGATCCGGATAAAAAGCCCAAATACGAGGACGGCAGACACAAGTAAGAGCAGCCCGAAAAATCCGATCTGGTCTTCTGTCGGGAGGGAGAAAAAAACCAGGGAGAGGAGCAGGAAGAGGAGCAGAGAGAAGAATCCTGCAAAATCGAGTGAACCATGCCCGTTTACCGGTTCATCATCTCCGATATACTTCCAGATGCAAAGAAGCAGGATACAGGTAGCCGGGATTAAAACCATGTAGGTCACCCGCCATGAGAAAAGACCGGTTATGAACGACCCGGTTATCACCCCGATGAATGTTCCCGCACCATACATGGCACTGATAATACCAATACCGGTATCTGCCCCAGTCTCACAAAGCCGTTGCCTGATGATCGCATACCCCAGGGGAAAGGCAGCTATTCCTGCCCCCTGCATGGCACGACCAAAGAGGAGGACCCAGATATCAGGGGCCACAAGTCCGCTGATAAGACCGACAGAGTATATCACAAGACAGATGATAAGAAGACGCTTATGGCCGAACCGATCCCCTGCGGTTCCTACAAAGGGTGAAGCTGCCGCTCCGACGAGCAGGACAATCGGGAGAATCCATGACTCATAGATACCTGGAACGGAGAATTCATGTTCAATCTCCGGCAGAGCGGCAGTGAGCATGGACTCCCCGGCCATGACCAGCATCACAGTCAGGGAAAGGAGCAGCAACAGGAGGAAGTGATCTTTTAAATACACGGGTTTCAACCAATGAATCCTTCTTTGTGTACCTCACGGATCAATAAAACTATACCCCGCCTCTTATTATACATCACAGGAAATCTGATAATCAACATGTTCTGTCCGGGGGGACCATGGAAAATAAAGTACATATAGTGGGGATGATGTTTCGGGCAAAGGCTGACGCTGCTTTGTCCATAACCTATGCAGACGAGGGGGCGAGGGATGTGTGCGGGTATACTCCTGCTGAACTGGTGGACACCGGTCTTATCTCTCTGCCCGATCTCATTCATCCGGAGGAGCGCGATGCGGTCAGAAAGACTATCCAGACTGGTTTGAATGAGAAGAGATCCTTTGTTATCTTTACCAGACTGCAGGTAAAGGACCGGTCCCCCGCAGAGGGAATCCTGATCGGATCCGGATCTTTTAAAGGTCCGCTCGCACTCTCCGGACTGGAAGGATATATCATCAGAATACTCAGTCAAGCGGTTCCAGACACCACAAACGGCCTCTTATCTCCGGAGACATACCTGCAGCTTCTCTCGCATACCGAGGAACTCATCGCGTTACTCAGTCCTGATGGACAGATATCATATGTAACCCCGTCAGTCTCTCATATCATGGGGTATGATCAGGGGGCGGTCACCGGTCTTCTTTTTACCCATCTCCTCCCTGCAGAGGAACATAAGCGTTTTGATGAGTTTAAAACCCAGGTTCTCGCGGGTGGGGGGAGTAGTGCCCGGTTTCATGTAAACCTTCCGGATGGTCAGATCCGTTCTATCCTTGTCAGACTATTCAAACCCTCTGGTATGGCAGGCATGATCCTGAGTGCGTCACGGACTGATGAACTGCAGGATATCTCTCTCAGCCGGGACAGCCTGTACCATGATCTCTTCTCACGAAACCCGGTCCCCGCAATTATCACCACCGCGTCCGATCTCCGAATCCAGGAGATGAACCATGCTGCATTGGCCTATGCCTCATCATACTCACCTCTCGGACAGACCGGAGTAGATCTTCGTGAGAGCGGTCTCATCAGCAGGGATGTCATCGAACAGATCAGGGAAGGCCTCTCCATCGCAGACCAGGTCGACCTGCCTGATACCAGGGCGGGATGGCAACAGGTCAGGATAGTTGCCAGGGAAATTCAGAGCGGTGATCGGGACCTTATCATCTGGACCATCAGTCCGGAGTCACGGGATGATGCTGAACCAGGTACCGAAACCGGTTCTGAATCAAGAGAGGTCCGGCACACCTATATTACCCTCCTGCAGATCGTCAGAAATGTCCTCAGCCAGAAATTCCTGTCCATAGCCGCTGAACCTGAACATGATATGCGGTATGGCAAGATCCTCCTTGAAGCTATCCTGCAGCTCTACGAAGCGGGCGGGGGAAGGGGAGCCGGAGTTCATCTCTGTAAATATATCCGGCTTATCATCGGGTGTATTACAGAAGATTTCGCTGAGGAGATGCAAGACATTGAGATTGTCATCTCCTGTGCTATTGACGATGCCATTGGTGAGAAACATGCTGCCATTCTGGGAATTATCACGGGGGAGGTTATCCTGAACGCGATACGTCATGCTTTCACCCCCGGCCAACCAGGGCGGATTGAGCTCTCTTTGCGGCGTGAAGAAGACTGGTATATCTATCAGGTTCAGGACAGCGGCAGGGGCTTTCCAGAGTCAATTATCCGAACCGGAAGCGCAACCTCCGGATTTACTATCATCGAAAACCTTGCACTGGAACTATCCGGGACCATGACCCTTGCCAATGATGGTGGTGCGGTGGTCAGGGTTATCTTCCCTGCAGCGATGAGCAACGAGACATAAAACCCGAACCTTTTTATGATACCAGAGAAACTCAAGTACCATGACTGCACTGACTCCTGAGATAAAGACTGCCTTGGAAGCTATTAAAGTGTTTCCTCTCGCAACGGCATCAAAGTCGGGAATTCCGAATGTTGCACCCATGGCTTCAGTATTTTTAGTTGATGATGAGACGATCTGGATAGGAGATAATTTCATGCAGAAAACTCTTGCAAATGTTCTCGAAAATCCAAAAGCTGCATTATATGTATATGGTGCCGGCGCAAAGGGATGTTACCAGATAAAAGCTGATGTCACGGTGAAGACCAGTGGTGAGGAACATGCGAAAATGAAAGCTATGATCCATGAGAAGAAACCGAACCTGCCGGCAAAATCACTTCTCATATTGAAAATCACCGAAGTGTATGAGTGTATGCCGGGAGCTGAAGCAGGGAAGCGGATCCTTTAAACCATTCCGAAAAGGAATTCAGGCGCAATAAATCAAAAAGGTACAGTACAATATGCTTCACATAGAAGATCTTCATGCAGAGATTGGTGGAAAGGAGATTTTGCATGGAATCACCCTTCACATCGAACCGGGTGAGACTCATGTTCTGATGGGCCCGAACGGGTCCGGGAAATCAACCTTACTCATGTGCATCATGGGTATTGATGCATATACTATTACAAAGGGGTCCATTACATTTAACGGGGTCGATGTAACGCATTTGCCAATCCATGAGAGGGCACGACTTGGAATGGGTATCATGTTCCAGCGTCCTCCTTCTATCCCTGGTCTGAAACTTGGCAAGATGCTGAATGTCATAAGCCCGAATAAAAAGCCGGAGGATGTATCTGAAGCGGTTTCAAGGATGAACATGGAGGAGTTTATGGGCAGGGATATCAACCTCGGATTTTCAGGTGGTGAGATCAAGCGAAGCGAAATATTACAGATGATGATCCAGGATCCCCATTTTATCATGCTTGATGAACCGGAGAGCGGAGTTGATCTTGAAAATATTCACCTCATGGGAGAGTCCATCGCCCGGTTGCTTCAGAAGAACCAGCGGTTTGTAAACCGGAAGAACAGTGGTCTTGTCATCACCCACACCGGGTATATTCTTGATTACCTTGATGTGGATAAAGGGCATGTCATGATTAACGGTGAGTTTAAGTGCCATGGCAATCCCCGGGAGATTCTTAAACTTATCAAGGAAAAGGGATACCACGAGTGCCTGAAGTGCGCTAAAATCCCCTGATTTTTTTGACCGAATATTATTCTCCCGGAGCACGGATGCTCCTTGGGATTGCCCTTGGTGATGCCTGCGGAGCTTCATTTGAAAATCTCTCATTTCAGGATGCAACGAAAAAATTAGAGGCTGAGGGTATTATACCGGGCCGATACACCGATGATACCCAGCAGGCCCTGGCAATAGCAGAAATTATGGCATTCGGAGATGAGATAACTCCATTTAATCTTGCAAAATCTTTTCTCACCGCTTATGTACGAGATCCACGGCAAGGGTATTCAAGACAGACTCTCCGGATGCTTCTTTCACCAGACCCTCAGTCATTCCTCAAAAGTATCTCTGATCATGAAAGGAGTGAGCGGAAAACGGATGGTGCTGCTATGCGAGCCCCACCACTTGGGTTTTTCCCTGACCGGAAGACGGTTATCAAATCGGCTGTGCTGAGTGCGTCAATCACCCATGGTCATCCCGATGCTATTGCTGCAACCGTGGCTATCGCTCTGTTTGCCCATGAACGAATATACCATGAAACACTCTTTTCAGAACTTTGGGCTGTTATCCGTGAAGAGGTGCGTGAGATGAGCCCGGATATCATATTCTGGTGTGACCGATGTTCAGGACTTGTCATCCCTGACCGGGAGATTCTCCTTGGTGAGTACGCACCATACGGGGTTCCCTATACCGAATCACGCATATTTCTTGGAGTCGTGATCTTTCTTCTGGCCAAATATGGGAATGATCCCTGCAGGCTACTAAAAGAGGCAATACAGCTTGGGGGAGATACTGATACTGTTGCAGCGGTTGTTCTGGGTATCGCCCTTGTCAGGGGCGGGGAGGACAGCAGGATTTGGGATCTGGTTGAAGGGATCGAAGACGGGCCGTATGGGAGAGAGTATGTGATCTCGATTGGGAATGGTCTATCTGATCGGTTTTACCCACCTATTATCAATGACCAAAATAACGTTTTGTCAGGTTAAATAGGGATAACAGATAAACACAGGACGGATAGATAAACACACTTCGTTGAGATTAAATTTGAATTTTAGAGAATGTTCAAAGAATCTCCTTTCGTGTTTCACAAATGATCTATGAGAAAACACTTAAGATATCATGCGGATTGTGAATTAATCATCAGTTTTAGTAGATAGTCTCTCCATTTTCCAATATTAATCCAGTCAATATTACCCCTTTTAAGGAATGACTTTTTCTGATTAGCGGGATATTTACCAAAACTGAATACTTTTTCTAAATGGTAGCAACTGTGTGAAGATAAGAAAAATTGCTTTTGTTACAATTGGATTTCATTATTCAACCATTTCTCAAAACAACGATATCAATTTCTATGGAGGGAATAATAATTCGACATATCTTTAAACTTGGTTTACATAATATAAATTAGACATAAAAAATTATTATTGGTTGATTCTTGCTGGAATTTTACTTCTTGTTTTGAATTTATGCCCCGTTTCAGCAAATTTGAACAAAATATCTCCGGGAGATATTGTATTTCTCGGGGAGAATGGCCTTGATCTAACAGATATTACTAATATTCCCACCCAAATCGCCTGGTATGCTCCATGTACCGAGGTAGACTCCTCATTTTTCAGGGAGGATACAAATAATGATGTAAGTTCGAATGATATACCGCCCCCAACAGGTTATTTCAGTTCAGGTTATTGTGATAAAAACAGGGAACCAGACCATATCCTTGATATTCCTGAACCCGAAAATTTCTTTGTTTCTCCAGATTTGTTTATTGGGCATGCAGGTGACTTCTTTCTCTGGGATGGATCACAAAAAGGAGAACTTGCATTTAAAGTAAGGGAACCCTATCTAGCCCTAAAGGTTTATGATACGACAACGAAGCGGATAATAACTGATGAACCAATACCCCGAGGTCATATCGTTAATTTCATTATCAATACAAATTTAGGGGCTGTTTTCAATCGAAATGGCTATACAGATGATGAAGCACCAATTAACCTAATGATTGAAGGGCCTCGGAATTCAATTTTTCGGGGTGAGGTTTCCGGCCTTGATACTGCATCACTCTCTTTACATAATCTCCCCGTGGATGAGACGGATGGCGATAAAAAATGGTATTGGGTAGGAGTTGGCACTGATCATTCAAATCCATCAAAAACGGATGGATGGAATACCGGAGCTTTATTTAGTGATTGTGATTTTGTTTATAATCTTGGTGAATATTCCGTATGGGCTGAAAGCCATCTTAATGATATGATGGATTACTATACTACATATGATGGAACCACTTATGCAGGGAAAACGGTGAGTGGTGTAAAAAAATTTAACCTGGTCAAGGGAGATGAAAGTGATTATAACCAATGTATAACGAGGAAAGATGAACAACAAGCAAAATTTCGGAAATTATCTGAATGGACTGGTGAAGGAATTCCACCACCAACCGGAACTACGAATTAGGTCATATTTTGATTGTGGTTGAAGAAAACAAATAAATTTCGATTTTTTTGTGACGAATTTTAGAGCAGATTAAGGTAGATATTGCATAACAAAAATGTCGTTTCCGTAAGACGGCAATTTCCCTTCGATTGGAACCAAAATTGCTAATGAAATTTCTGGTTTTTGTCTCATTGTACTAACAGTTAAAAGTTATGCAACGGCCTCTTTAAGGGGGCGTATTATGATAACAAAAAAAATTTGGGAAACAAAATATACTTCTCCAAAGGATGCAGTGCGGGTTGTGGGAATACACAAGATAACTCAGGAAGATATTCTTGAACATCAAAAATTATCAGAAAAATTAAGAAAGAAATATGGAAATTACATTCATTAATATAATATATTAACCTTAAATTATTTATACTAGATAAATTTATACTAAATTTTTAGGAATATTAGCATAATTACAATAACAAGGGCTGCAATGATTATCCCGCCAATAAGAACCTCTTTCTTCTGATAAAACGGGATCATTGCTGAAGCCTTACCCGTTCCGGTTCTTCTGGTGCCTTTCTTACCCGGCAATCCGGATTTTTTCCATTCGGCAAGATTTTTGCAGGCATGATTAAAGGGCAGCCGGTGTTTCGGGCAGTAAACCCCTCCACAATAATTACAGGTAAATGCAGACCCGCCGGATATCTCCTCACCACATATTTCACATTTCATAATGAATAATCCATAATTTATTCTTACATCCCAAAGGTTTTTTCCCATTCCTGATTATTTTCAAAGTTTTCACGGTTTTTCCTTCAAGAAACTCCTGACCACAGGTGTCACAGATAAGGACGGGTACTCCAGAAATTACTGTCACAACTCCTTCCTTTTCATACGATTTTGTAATAAAGTCATTTTTAAGATTACCCTTTTTGCAGTACATGCATTTCATGGTACTCTCTCCCCGAGATCTTGACTATTCTTTCATGTTGACGGAATGTGTAATTATAATAAATACGACTGAATATCCCGGTCTGTTCTCCTCTGCTGACCGAAGGCATCACCGGTTATGGTTTCAGCCTCCGGACTCGATTGATGCTTCTCATAATTCACGTGTGCTTTTGCATGATCGGTTGCGTAACAGTATACACACCCATGCAGACAGGTATCATACTGCCCGATGTCCTTACTTTTAATACATGTACAGGCAGGACGCTGACCGGGATCCTTACCCGGATGAGTATCAAGGTATCGAAGAAGGGCAGGATCATGCTGACCAATCAGTCGGAGCAGGGCATCATCAACACATTTGTTATGTTCGATCTCCGGACCATATCCGGCCTCATCAGCACAAGATGCAAGAGAGATTCCCCAGGACCGGTTCATCCCGACAATCCCCTCGATAAATTGTTGTTTCTCTACAGAATCTGGATTCCTGAAATGCCAGATACCGGCCTGCTTTTTCACTTTTGAATAGGACGTATCTACAAAACTGAAGACGAATTTTTTGGTATATGGTGCAATCCGGTCCCCGATATACGTGATTCTGGAAAGGATGGTATCTATGTCAAGGGTCCGGGTAAGGAGTACCGGGTCAAACCGCCATATCACCCGATCCCGGCCAACTCGTTCAGATAACCGGATGAATGTGGATATCCGTTCATCAAGGGGAGGAACACCCGGTTCAAGACCTTCCGACCCGTAATCGGTGAGGGTAACCTGAAAGTAGTATACAAGAGCCAGGCTATCCAGATAGTCAAGGTGCGGGAACATTGGCAGGGGATTTTTACTCCAGAATACGATCGCCCGGGTATCCTCAAATGACACGTAGTACGGGAGATGGGGATTAAAACTGTTGATCCAGCGGACATACCCCTTTTTTAGCCGGTGGATGAACCAGTCAGCGTAATATGCAGGAAGGTCTGTTGCTCTGCTGGCAGAGATAATGACCGGACATACTGCAGAAACCAGGATTCCTTCATCGGTGATAAGCGGGCGTTTCACATCAGCCATGTTCAGAGAAAACAGGATGGATTATTCTCTGGCAGGGATCGGCCCTTCATATCTCATCGGCGTATACCCGTTCATCTTTGCAAATCCGAACCGGCGGTAAAAGTATTCAGTCTCCGGGGCTGCGATAATCCCAATCCATCCGATGCCGGCATGCATGCAGATGGTCATGAGTTTCTTTACAATCGCCGTTCCTACCCCTTTATCCCGCCATTCAGGAAGGACCACAATATCCTGCAGGTATGCATCTGAAACCCCGTCTGAGATGATCCGGCCCATCCCAATCCACCGGTTATCCGGACCGATTGCGGCGACAAATGCATAACTGGATCTGACAATTTCACAGAGGATGGAATCATCCCATTCATCTTCCCACCAGTCACCTGCATGAAAAAGGGCACGGACCTCATCTACCTTACAATCGTCCACTGTTTCAACTGTGTATTCATCAGGCAGGAGTATCCCTCCTAGTCAGGGCTACCACATACTCGGATATTGACCCTCCTGCTCCGGTGATGGCTCCTAGGCTGAGCAGGACCGGGATGCGTGTTCCATCACCTTTTTTGATGTAAATTTTATCAGGCATGGTAACCCGGAGTGACGGATTCAGGGAGATGAGCGTATCAAATCGTCTTCTAATACATGAATCTGGTGACACATCGAGGAGTTCGAAGGCGTTTGCATTTCCCCCGGAGATTATCCAGTCAGGAGTGAGAAAGAGGCAGGGCACATCACCAGGGACCTCTGGTTCAAGAGGCTGAGAGAGATGTGGCATAAGCCTTCTGCGGAGATCGTGTTTATGCAGCGAGAGCTCGATGGTAGAATATAGTTCCCGGTCCCTGAAGGGTTTGATCAGATAACCTGATGGCTGAACAGCGATTGCACGTTGCAATGTTGCCTCATCAGAATGAGCAGTGAGGAAAACCACCGGAATGTCATACAGATCATGGATCCGGTCTGCAGCCTCTATTCCGTCTATCTCTCCCTGCAGCATGATATCCATAAGGACAAGGTCAGGGCGGACCATGCCAGCCTTTAGAATAGCATCTTCTCCCCTGGTTACCTGACCTGCAATTCCATACCCAAGTCTCTTCAGGGTCTGTGCAAGTTCCATTGAGATGACCATCTCATCCTCGACGATTAAAATCTGATGACCGGATGTCATATTCCCTCTCCGATGATGGTTTCAGGGACGGGTGTCTTTCTGAGCGGGAATGTCAGCGTGCAGGTCATTCCAGAACCAGACTCAAAGTGGACCGTTCCCTGGATCTGTACGGTCAGGTTCCTGATAAGTTCAATTCCCAGCGTTGTCTGATTGTCAGGATCAAACCCATCTGGAAGACCACGACCGGTATCATGATATCTGACGACCCCGGCCTCTCCTTCGGTTCCAACCCAAACCTCGATTATTCCATTCCCGGTATCTGTGAATGCATGCTTGATGCTGTTTGTTATCAGTTCATTCATCATAAGAGCAATCGGTATCCCGGTGCTGATATCAACAAAAACCGGCGAATCTTCATCGACATGATAGAGAATCCGCCCCTCCTCCATCTCAAACTCAAGGATGATCCGGTTTCCGATGTCCCGGATATAACTTCCGAGCGGGACCTGTGCAAGATCATCAGTCTGGTAGAGTTTCTCATGAATGGAGGCCATGGAGAAGATCCGGTTCCTGCAGTCACGGATGACATCGTGAACCTCCGGGTTGCCACTCTGAAAGTCAGTCAGACGAAGCAGACTTGCAATAATCTGCATATTATTCTTCACCCGGTGATGAATCTCCCGAAGGAGGGTTTCTTTCTCCTGGAGTGAACTCATCATATTCTGCTTTAGAAGGTCTTCCTGTGCCCGGACCTTCTCTTCAGCCTCTTTTCTCTGGGTTATATCAAGGCAGTTTCCGATAAGACAGAGGGATCCATTACATCTGAATATGGTCACATAGAGCTCAATCTGAACACGTGAACCTTCCCTGGTAAGAGCAGTAACTTCAAGATGGGCATTCTCTCTCCATCCGGACATGATCTGGTCGACGGTTTCCCTGACCTTTTCTGCATCAGGCATTTCAAAAAGACCAGGGAGAGATTTCGATCTGATAATTTCAGCCCGTGAATACCCGAATATCGTTGAGAAACGTGGATTGATATAGAGAAACCGGTTATTTCTGATGAGAAACACACCGACAAGTGACTTTTCAACCGGGTTTTTGAAATAATCCTCCATGTATGCCCGGTACCTGGCTGCTCCTGCAAGCTCAGTCAGCATGGTATAGGCATAGAGTTCGGGTTGAGAAAGATACTTTTTTGATTCGGTGTAGAAAAGGGCCAGATATCCCCATCGCTCATCTCCCGTCGAGACCGGAAGAAATACGGCAGAAGATACACCCAGATTTTTGAGAGCCTCCTGTCCGGATGGGGACGCATCCTCTGAACTGATAAGCATATACGGATAATCGGTGTGATCCATTTCCATAGCACTGAGAAGTTCTGCAAAGAGAACGCGAAGCCCGCTTTTCGTCTTCTCTCCCTCATCATTCCACCAGGTGATGAGATCCGGCCCTTCAGCTCCACTCTCATCACAATGACTGCAGGGATCTCCAATGAATGCCCCTGCCGCCCCGGTTACCTGACCTAATTCCCCAAGAGTGGTCTTCATCTCTGCAAAGAAATTCTCTCCCTTGAGGAGGCGTCCGGCAGTTCTTCCAATCACTTCCAGGATCAGGTCTTTTCTCTTGATAGCGGCCTCTGCCCGTGCTTTCTCTACGAGGATGGTAATCTTGTGGGAAAGGTCCAGCACCTGGATTTCCAGATCTTCAGCTTTATTCTGGTAAAAATCTGCACCGGAATTCAATGCCTCTATTGCTGTCTCCTTGCTGTCGTTGCCGGTGAGCATAATAAACGGTAGATTTGGGAATTTCTCCCTGATATGTCGCAGAAGGGTGATCCCATCCATGTCAGGCATGTCAAAATCAGAGATAACCACCTGAATGTCATGGGTATCCAGGTATTCAAGTGCATCCTGACCATCCAGACATACATGTACAGTGAATAATCCGGTCTCCTCCAGATAGAACTGGAAGATATTGGAGAGCTCCCGATTGTCATCAACAAAGAGTACGGGGATTATCGCGACCACCGTTCAGATTGGTACGCATTTACCTGTAGCCTATATAAGGTTTAGGTATCAGATCCCGGAGGATGAAAAAAGAATTAGATCTTCAGATCAATACCGAATTTTTCTGCATTTGCATCGGCTATTGCCTGGATTTTTGCAATCTCTTCAGTATTGACGGAGGGTTTAAAGAGATGAGCAAATCGTTTCTGAACACGAAGATACTCTTCGACCGGTTTTCGTTTGACCTTCTTGGCCTTCTCAATCTTCCCATTCACGATCTCATAATTGACCCAGAGACCGGTCTCGATTGCCAGTTTCCCAATGTCGATGGTCTTTGATCCGTCAAATCCCCAGCCGGTACAGCATGGGGTGTGGATCTGAATATAGCACGGCCCGTCAGTGTTCACTGCCCGTTCTACCTTCTTGATGACATCATTCGGGTATGCAATCGAACAGGTTGCGACATACGGGGCCCCATGTGCGGCAAGAATCTGAGGCATATCCTTCTTTGGCCTGGAATTTCCAAAGCTCTTCTTTCCGGCTGGAGAAGTGGTGGTACTGGCATCAAAGGGTGTTGCACCAGACCGCTGGATACCGGTGTTCATGTATGCCTCGTTATCATAGCAGATATAGGTGATATTATGGCCTCGTTCAAAGGCTCCGCTGATACAGAGGACACCAATATCAAAGGTTGCACCATCTCCACAGATACACAGGACATGCTCATCCCGACCCTGCCGCTTTAAGGCAGCCTCAACACCGGATGCAACCGCTGCAGCATTCTGGAAGAGAGAGTGAATCCAGGGGACTTTCCATGCCGTCTGAGGATAGGGAGTTGAAAAGACTTCCATACATCCGGTTGAAGCACAGACGATGGATCGCTCCCCGGCTCCTTTGAGAATTAATCTGGCTGCAAATGCAGGACCACAGCCACCACAGGCCCGGTGCCCTGAATCTACCAGTTCTAAGGTTCTGTCAGCCATCTCAGATCAGCTCCTCACGAAGGCCGAAGAAACAATCCCCTTTTCCAGCCTCAATAGCATCCGTCATCTTCTTAATATCCTCAATTCTGATATCCCGTCCGCCAAGTCCTGCGACATAACTAAGAACCTGTACTGAAGAATCAGAGAGGGCGTCCTTGATCTCATATCCAACGGCACCCTTCATCCGTGACCCAATTGAGACATTCTTCTCAAACACACCGACTTTCTTGATACCGGCAAGGGCCTTTTTGATATCCTCTGCAGGAAACGGCCGGAAGGCACGTATCTTGAGAAGACCTACCTTTCTTCCCTCTGCCCGCATTGCATCGATGGCATCCTTAATGGTCCCACAGACAGATCCCATGGCAACGATGGCAACCTCTGCATCATCCAGCCGGTATGCTTCGACAAGTTCACTGTAGTCACGGCCGAATTTTTCCTTGAACTCTTTTCCTGCCTGCTTTATAACGTCAAGAGCACGGCCCATCGCCTGATCTATCTCGTATCTGAACTCCATGTAATATTCAGGAGTTGCGTACATCCCCATGCTCAGCGGATCATCAGCATCCAGTTTATTGAACGGAACATAGGGTGGAAGATATGCAAGAACATCCTTCTCTTCCGGAATATCAACCGGCTCATAGGTGTGAGATATGATAAACCCGTCAAAGCAGACAAAAACCGGCAGAAGGATCCGGTGATCTTCTGCGACCTTGTACGCAAGAAGATGCATGTCAAAGGTCTCCTGCACGTCCTCTGCATAGAGCTGAATCCAGCCAGAGTCACGAAGACAGAGAGAGTCCTGCTGATCATTCCAGATGGAGAGCGGAGCACTGACTGCACGGTTTGCAATCGACATGACAATTGGCTGTCTCATACCGGCAACATTGAAGACAACTTCTGCCATGAACAAGAGGCCCTGTGATGATGTCGCCGAGTACACCCGTGATCCTGCTGCTGATGCCCCAAGACATGCTGAAAGTGCGGAAAATTCGCTGTCGACGCAGATATATTCGCTTTCCAGGGCACCATCAGCTACCATCTCTGCAAGCCGCTCCACGATATGCGTCTGAGGAGTGATCGGGTATGCAGATATGACTTCAGGTTTTACCAGCCTGACTGCTTCTGCTACTGCATGGGAGCCTTCGAGAATTGCTTTCATTTATTTCTCCTCCGTTTCCATGGTGATGGCTTTTGCCGGGCATTCCTGGGCACACAGCCCACACCCTTTACAGAAATCATAGTCAGGATTGAATTGTTTATCACCAGTCAGGATGCATCCTTCCGGACAGACCAGCTGGCACATCCCACATGACGTGCATTTGTCATGATCAAAAACCGGGCGGAAGACACGCCATGATCCGGTCTTGTTCTCCCGTGCCTGACCAGGGGCTGCTGCACATCCGATACGAAGTACCATATTTATGCACCTCCCTTGATCAGATCATATGCCTTCCGGCTGGCAGCCACATTCTTATCTGCCAGACTGCCGGAGAACCGTTCTCGGACTGCCTCTTCCAGTGCTTCCAGACTTATCTCCCCGGAGGCTGCAGCAAACGCTCCCATCAAAGTGGTGTTTGTAATTGGTACACCAAGAACCTCAAGTGCAAGTTTAGTTGCATCGATCGGAATATACCTGACACCTTCCGGTATGGTGCCATGAATATCTCCACCGGTATTAATGAGGATAATGCCCCCCTTCTTCATGCCGGAGAAGACATTTACATCCTTGATCAGGGTGCTGTCCTGTACAATAACGTAGTCCGGTTCATATACCTGGCTTCTGAGCCGGATCTTTTCATCCGAGAACCTGACAAAAGCCTGGACCGGTGCACCCCGCCTTTCGACTCCAAATGCCGGAAAGGCTTGTGAAAATACTCCGCTCTTAAAGGCTGCAACGGCGATCAGTTCGGCTGCAGTGACCGACCCCTGACCACCTCTCCCATGGATCCTCAACTCTCTCAAGAATATTCCCAGAATATTTTACACGATTAATCATATAAAATTACAGTCTGACCGGGATGCCAAGAATTTGTGTGACATTTTTAGAGAATACGGCTTCTGCAATCCTTGAGAGTCCCTTTGCCGCCGTCCACTCATCCAGTATGAGGAGATCACAGGAGAGCAGACGGGCGATCTCATCGGCTACTGACCCGGCCCTGCTACCGCATAACGCGACAGGTGCTTCAGGAGCTAAAAGCCGCAGGGATGCACATTCCATGGCAGCAAACATCGCAAGAGCAGCCTCACGGTCAGGATCATCCAGACTATCCCGAACACCGGCATGTAAAAACGCATCATTCGCTGTCATCTTCCCGGCATCTATTGCCCGGATGGCATCTAGGTCCAGAGCGCCATGCACCCAGCCCGGAGCAAACAGACAAGCATCAAATCCGCCGACGATCCGGTAATCCTGAATCAGAAGAGTGACGGTATTGGAACTGATATCTGAAACGATGCAGGTAGGGCCAAGTTGGCACACAACCTCATACGCCAGGCCAATCTTCTCAGGACTTGCCTGATGGGAGTAAACTTTAAACCTGGGATCCGTAGGTGAACCACGGTGCAGACCAGGTACTGCAACCGCCGGAATCCCACTCTCCCTGATCACATCAAATACCCGGGTCCCGCCTCCGGTATGCTCTCCTGCTCCCTCACGACTGACAAGACCACGGTTTTTTAGGTGTGCAACCGGAGTGATGTCTGAGAAATTATCACCCATCGAATAGGTAACCGCAAACCCTTCAATCTCCTCCCCTCCGGTCAGATGCAAAAGGTCAGAGAGTTGAAACGAAACTGCGTCAGCTCGTGGGATTTTATACACCTTCTCCCCTCCGGCAAAACGCATCGCAGTGGTTCCATGATCGATCCCGACAAACATTGCTGTTATACATTTAGGTAGAAGGAAAGGGATATGAGTATGGATGCGCAGTATAGTGACCGGCGGTGCCGGGTTTATCGGGTCACACCTGGTAGACTATCTGGTCGGTGCCGGTGACGACGTAATAGTCATAGACTCCCTGATTTCCGGTGATCTGAACTCAATAAAAAACCATCTTGATGAGAAACGAGTCACTCTGGTAAGCGCAGATCTCCTCTCTGATTCATGGCAGGAATACCTCTCTGGTGCTGATCGGGTATATCACCTCGCAGCAGATCCTGACGTGCGGGAGAGCTCGGTCGCACCTGAAAAACAGCTGAATAATACGATCATCGCAACTCACCGGGTTCTTGAAGCGATGAGAAAGGCATGTGTCCCGGAGATCGTCTTTACCTCAACATCCACCGTGTACGGAGAGGCATCAGTCATTCCGACTCCGGAGTCGTACACTCCGATGGAACCGGTATCAGTCTACGGGGCATCAAAACTTGCCTGCGAGGCACTCATATCTGCATACAGTCACAGTTTTTCCATGCGATCATGGATATTCAGGTTTGCAAATATTATTGGTGCACGATCAGGCCATGGTGTCATCACTGACTTTATCAGAAAACTCAAAGAAAACCCTCATGAACTTGAGATCCTGGGAGACGGGAACCAGACAAAATCATACCTTGAGGTCAGGGAATGTATCAGAGCCATCATGTATGTGGTCAGTCATACCCGTGATCCGGTCAATACCTACAATATCGGATCAGAGGACTGGATATCAGTCACCGAGATAGCAGATATCCTCTGCAGCGAGATGGGACTCTCACCACAGTATCACTATACCGGCGGAAGCAGGGGATGGATCGGTGATGTGCCAAAGATGCAACTTGATATCAGCAGACTTAAGAACCTTGGATATGTCCCTGATATCACAAGCGGAGAGAGTGTCAGAATAGCCGTCCGGGCAGCCCTGGAGTAATATGAAAGAGAAATTGTGTATCATTCTCGGCGATGGGATGGCAGATGAGCCGCTTGCAGAGCTATCAGGATTGACCCCGCTTGAAGCAGCTCATACCCCGAATATGGATTATATTGCCCTTGAAGGCGCTATGGGACTCTTAAAGACCGTACCTGACGGGTTTGCACCGGGGAGTGATATCGCAAATCTATCTGTGCTCGGGTACGATCCCACCGTCTGTTATACCGGCAGAGGGGCTTTGGAAGCTGCCAGTATGGGAATTTCTCTTGGAGATGACGATGTTGCATACCGGTGCAACCTTGTTACCATCGAAAATGACATCCTCGATGACTTTAATGCAGGCCATATCACTAGTGAGGAAGGGGCACAGCTCCTTGCCTCCCTGAATAATCATCTCTCAGGGATGGTTTGCCATCCGGGTATCAGCTACCGCAATCTTCTCATCATCCCCGGAGGTCATGGCTGTGAGTCAACGCCGCCCCATGATATCACCGGCCAGTCAATCGGGAATTATCTTCCCAAAGGGGCTGATGCTGAAAGGCTGCTTGATGCGATGAGAATCAGCACAGAGGTCTTTGCCACCCACCCGGTAAACCTGGACCGGGTCAAAAAAGGAAAGAAACCGGCTACCTCCATCTGGCCCTGGTCAGGAGGGAAGCGTCCGGAGATGAGATCATTTCAGGTAATGACAGGGCTTACCGGAGGAATCATTTCGGCGGTGGATCTTCTGAACGGGATTGGAACCTATGCAGGAATGGAGATAATAAAAGTCCCCGGAGCAACCGGGTTTATCGATACCGATTACCAGGCAAAGGCCAGATATGCAATTGAGGCTTTGAAAAGACTTGACTTTCTCTTCATACATGTCGAGGCTCCGGATGAGGCAGGACATATGGGTAGTATTGAGGAGAAGGTAAAGGCTATCGAGCGGGTGGATGAGATGATTGGTACCATCATGAAGGAGTTTAATGGCAGGATTGCGGTTCTTCCGGATCACCCGACACCAATCAGGATAAAAACACATACTGCTGAACCGGTGCCTTTTGCAATCCTTGGAAAGGACAAAGACGATACAACACGGTTTTCAGAGAAGGAAGGTGCGAAAGGGATGTATGGCCTGCTTGCCGGAACCGATCTCATCCCCCTTCTTATCTCCTAAATTCTTAATTTTTCAGACTTTTCTTCTTCATCGCGGTCTGTACATACTGAAACAGAGCTACGACCAGTATTCCAACGATGATACTGACGATAAGGTCAAGTCCTGGCGGGGTTGATTCACAGGCCCGGTCAAAGAGCAACTTTGATGATCCAAGCATCAGACCGGTCAGAATGGCAATGATGAGGTCATGGTAATATTTAAGCAGATACTTCAAAAGCCGGGTAAATGTCAGAATACCGATGATACCTCCTGCAAGATATGCCCCGATATCAGGGAGTGCCAGGGTTTTTACGGCATGGAGCATGTATTCATACTGGTTCATCAGAAGCGTGATATATGCACCGGATATTCCAGGGAGGATCATGGCACACAGGGCGATAAATCCCGTGAAAAACAGGATAGGATATGAGTGACCAAGAGCAGCAGGATTGAGCATTACAATCCCGAGGCCAAGGATAACCCCCAGGATAAGAAAGATAAAACTCCCCGGATACCGACCTGGCAGGGGAACAAAGAGCAGGACTGATGATGCGAGGATCAGACCAAAGAAAAATCCATTTGTCTGGACAGGATATTCATGGAGCAGCCAGAGCATGACCCGTGATATCAGGAGAAATGCAGAACCGATACCTGCTGCAAGGACGATGAGAAAAACTACATCCATCTCTTCAAATCTGGCCCTGAATGATGCAAGGTCCCATCTGATAAGATCCCGGATGATGACTGGTGAGATATGGGCAACTGCCGCTATCAACCTGCCATATATACCGGTAATGAATGCGACTGTTCCTCCTGATACCCCGGGGATGATATCACACATACCCATGAGAAGCCCTTTTACAAATATTGGCAGATATTCAGTGAGAAATGTTCTGATATGCATACGTGCCCATATTATTCTTTCTTAAGCTATTTCCATGTACTGAAGTTCAGATATGACCTGAGGGAGAAAATGTTCGGGAACTCATGAAAGGAACGAAATATTTTTGTTTTTACGCCTGCATCTATGAAGTGCAAGTGTTATCTAAGAGAGTCAGATACGGGAAAAGCGGATGACCCTGAAGAATATGCTGATGTGGGATGAGACCCTGTTTCGGGATCCGGATGTTTTTGAGATAGATTACATCCCCGATCAGTTCAATTACCGTGAGTCCCAGATGCGGGAACTGGCTTTTCTTCTCCGGCCAGGGATCAAAGGATCACGGCCGCTCAACGCCACAATAAAAGGCACGCCCGGAACCGGAAAAACCACCTCGATAAAGAAGATCTTTGCAGATATCAGTGAGATAAAGTCAAAGATGATCCCGGTTCACATCAACTGCCAGGTTGAGAATACACGGTTTATGATCCTCTCCCAGATATACCGGCAGATAGCAGGACATAACCCCTCCGCTGCAGGAAACTCCTATAAAAGGGTCTTTGAATCCATCGCAGATATTCTGCTTACCGAGGACCGGGTACTTCTTGTTGCCCTTGATGATGCGAATTATCTCCTTTTCGAGAATGAACTCAATAATATCCTGTACCTGCTCCTCAGATCACATGAAACATATCCGGGCACCAGAATCGGGGTCATGGTTATCATATCTGACATGGATGTGGATCTCTCCCGCGAACTTGACATCAGGGTTACGTCGGTATTTTCACCGACCGAGGTCTATTTTCCGCCATACTCGGTCACAGAGACATTTCAGATCTTAAAAGAGCGGGTCCTGCAGGGGCTGTATCCCGGAGTCCTCTCTGACAAGAACCTGGATCTCATCGTGGATCATACCCTGCGGTCAGGGGACATGCGGGTTGGCATTGATATGATCAAGCGGGCAGGTCTGAATGCAGAGAAAGAAGCAATGCGGGAGATCAGCGAGGAGCATATTCATGAGGCATATAAGATTTCCCGGTTCCTGCATCTTAAATATTCCATACAGGCCCTGCGTCGGGAAGAGAAGGATCTCCTGCGTCTCCTCGTGGATTTATCCAGAAAGGATGAACAGCTGACTTCCGGTCAGGTTTATACCATTGTAAAAAAGAAACTCAAACTCGGATATACGATTTATTACGAAGCCTTACGAAAACTGGACACGCTCCGCCTCATTAACCTCGAATTCAGGGATGGACGAGGGAGGACGCGCCTTATTAATCTTCGCTACGATCCTGATAAAATCCTGTTCTATCTATAAAAATCCCCCGAAGGGCTAAAACGAAGAGTTCAATACCGCAGCATCAGAGATGTAATGGTACTCCACGGGGGTTCGAACATGATTAGCGTTAATGAATTAGCACTTGAGATATTCGATAATCTTGCTAACTATTCAGAAGATTTCAATGTCGCATACCATGAACTTGACAACGGCGCAAAGATAGTTGACTGTGGTGTGTCAGTTCCTGGCGGATATGCAGCAGGACGGGCTTTTACCGAGATCTGTATGGGGGGTCTTGGTGAGGTTAATTTCAGAATGGGTCAGATAAAGCATGTTCCCATGCCATTCATTGAGGTCTCCACCGACTACCCGGCAATCTCATGTCTTGGTGCACAAAAGGCAGGATGGACCGTTAAGGCAGGTAATTATTTTGCCATGGGATCAGGCCCGGCACGTGCACTTGCCCTGAAACCAAAACACACCTACGAAGTCATCGGGTACGAAGACGAGAGTGACGACGCAGTCATTGCCCTTGAGTCTGACCACCTGCCCAATGGCGAAGTTATGGAGAAGATCGCAAAGGACTGTGGCATTGATGTCGAGAACCTCTGTGCCGTCGTCGCACCAACCGCATCACTGGTTGGATCCATTCAGGTCTGTGGTCGGTGTGTTGAGACCGCCGTATACAAACTGAATGAACTCGGGTTTGATACGAGAAAGATAACAGCAGCAATGGGAACAGCTCCGATCCCGCCGGTGAAGGCTGATGCAACCAAGGCCATGGGAACGACCAATGACGCTACCATCTATCATGGTCAGATAAGCCTTACCATGAAAGCCCCCGATATTGTCGACTTTCTTGAGAAGATACCAAGCAACAAATCAAAAGGATATGGAAAGCCGTTCTACGAAATCTTCAAGGAAGCAAACTTTGATTTTTACCAGATCGACACGTCACTCTTCTCTCCGGCAGAAGTTACCATTAACGAACTGACCGAAGGAAAGGTGTACCATGTCGGTGAAGTAAATCCGGATGTTACCTTAAAGTCATTCGGATATCTCTAATCTTTTTTCGTTTGAAAGTTATTTAAAAAGGAATTATGCGGAGATTCCAAGAGCGGACATCAGCTCTTCGAGTGGAATCCCATGTGCTGCTGCTGCTTCTGCAACGGTCTCTCCCCTGCTGATAGCACAACCGACACAGCCCATCCCAAACCGGGCAAATATCGCACCTGCATCAGGTTTTTCCTGCAGTACTTCAAGGATTGTAGAATCTTTGGACAATGCCATATGGTCTTAGGTACGATAGGTCACGAATAAAAGGATAACGATCTTTCCTGAATGAACCAGAATTGAGTACTATAAAAGGATCCTATTCCATATATTACAACAGAACGGCACAACAAGCCCTGATGATACCATGCTCTGGATTTCAACCACCTGTATGCGGGAGACACCGCTTGACATCGCCCTTGAAAGTCTTGGTTCCCTGACACGGGGCATTGAGATTGTTGACGGCGGTGTTCATCGCATCCCGGCCGTCAGTCTTCTTGAATCATTTCCGTATAAATACATGATACGACTGCCACAGCGGGATATTAATCCGGCAAGTATACATGAACCGATCAGGCAGGCAGCGGTGGCTGTCATCACCGAGAGGTTTGAGTTTGCTTCAGAGATTGGAGCAGAAGTTGTCGTTGATCCAGGGTTTGTTACATCACCGGCAGACAAAGCCCATGCGAAACGGCAACTGGCCCGATCCTGTGTGGATATCATACGAGCTGCTGATGAATTCGGTATTCGGTTTTTATTCAGGAATATGGGAAGACGGGAAGGAAACATGGTCAGATATCCTGAAGACCTAAATCTCATCACCCAGGTCCCTCTGGCCCTTGATATCGGACATGCCCATGTGAACGGATGCCTCCCACGATTTCTCCATGAAGCAGCCAGCCGGTGCCTGTACCTGTATGACTGCAGGGAGTTTTCCGAAGAGCATCTTGAGATTGGCAGGGGTTCCATTCACTTTGAACAGGTAGCGACAAGCATGTTTGCAAACGGTGCGAGAGGGGTGATAGATGCCCCGACATTCAGGGCAGCTCATAACAGCCTTATTGCGCTACGACGGTTTGGAATCGGGTAATATAATGAAAACATACACCCTCTATTCCTGGAATGTGAATGGTCTCAGGGCTATAAGTAGTAAAGAGGTACTCCCCGGAGTTCTGTTCCCCGGACTGCCGGCCCATGAGAATATAGACATCCTCTGTATACAGGAGACAAAGGCAGATGCCCATTCATTAAAGCCTGATATCACCCGTATCCCTGATTATTTCTTCTACATCAATCCTGCTGAACGGAAAGGATACAGCGGGGTTGCGATGTACTCCAGGACCGAGCCGGAATCAATAGAACTGGGAGGGCTATCTCCCGAGTTTGATTCTGAAGGTCGAATTATTACCGCCCGGTTCCCTGAGTTTGTTCTGATGAATGTCTACTTCCCGAACGGCGGAGCATCTGATGAACGACTTGCATTCAAACTCAGATTCTATGATGCATTTTTAGAGAAAATCAAGACCATGGATGCCGCCGGAGAGCGTATCATCTTCTGTGGTGACGTCAATACCGCCCATAAACCCATCGACCTTGCACGGCCCAAAGAGAATGAACTGGTATCAGGGTTTCTTCCCATAGAGCGGGAGTGGATTGACCGGGTTATCGCTGCCGGATTTTATGACAGTTTCAGGCTGTTTTCTGATGAAGGGAACCAGTACAGCTGGTGGGACTATAAGAGCAGGGCACGGACACGGAATGTCGGCTGGAGAATAGATTATTTCTTCGTCAATACTGCGGCAAAACCATTCATTACCGGTGCAGGAATCAGAAATGATATCATGGGCTCAGATCACTGCCCGGTGACCCTTACCCTTGAGTTCCCATAAAGGGGCCAACTATTTTTGAGAGTCTTTTATAGAGATGCCATAATGGCGGCGGAGAAAATCCCTGATACTCTCCGATTCTATCCACCCTTTATCAAGCTGATCGACGATCCGGTTGACCTGGGCTATCTGGGATGCGATGTGATGAGCATATTCTCCACCCTGCAGATCATTATATCCGGCAATAATCTGCAGGGGATTTCTGATATGATCATTGAGGATTGCAAACTGCTCAATATATTTCTCAATAGCTATGAGAGCTTCCTTCTTTGCCTCCTCGTTGGCTCGTATCTCACTGATGTCTGAAACAATACCTACGGTCTTAATCTGCTGGAAATTGGCATTGTACAGGGCAACCGCCTTGATTATCCATGTCTGAAACTGGCCGTTCCGGTGCTTGATCCGCAGTTCTTCGGTGATGGGATCTCCGGTCAGTACATGGTGGATAAAGGCACCTTTTACCTTCCCGATATCTTCTTCATGAATCAGTGTCGTCCATCCGGTCAGGGTACTGACCCTTGCAGGGGAGTCCAGACCCAGCCATTTCTCAATATCACCAAACCATAATATCTGGTCTGACTTCTGATCGTACTCAAATATAAGGTCGGTGGCAATATGGGATGCTATCTTAAACCGTTCCTCACTGATTCGTATTGCTTCTTCCGCTGCTTTCTGAGTTGAAAAGTCCTCAAAGGTCTCTATTGCCCCGATAGTATCTCCCTTTTCATTGACGAGCCGTGCTGATGTGCTCATGATCCATTTCCCTGCTTCACCGATATGCGGGAAGAAATCAATGACTTCATAAGCCCCGGGAACGGTTGGTGATGGTGAATAGAGATCTGAATACCACTCATCAAGGAGTACATCGACCTCATCCCCGACCATCAGATCACAGAGCATCGGACGCTCCCCTGCCGGATACAGGAGATGACCGTGCTCACTTGTCCCGATGAGGTCATTCACCTCACGCTCAAAGAGCATAGCAAGTGCCTGGTTGACCGAGAGAACCTTATGGTCCGGGCCAATAACCAGAGTCGCCAAGGGCAGGCCATCCAGGACCATACGAAGATATTCTTCCCGCTCCCGGATCTGCTTCAGATAGTTTTCACGGGTGGTAATGTCATGAATAACACCGGCAATCCGGGTAATAGTCTTTGTATCATCTGGAACCGGGGTCAGAGAAACCTCATAATGCCGCGTATTGTCATCCGGGGCCACCTCAAGATGAAGAGTGACGGACTTTTTCTCATGGATTGTCTGATAGATTGCACGCCGTATCTTTTCGGATGCGTCCGGTGAAAAGAATCCGGTTGCTTCCTCGAAGAGATCAGTTCCTTCACTCCAGCCGGTCAGATCCCTGCATGATTTGTTCACCTCGATGATGCTCCCCCTGGTGTCGGATAAAAAGATGCCCTCAGGGATGGCATCAATGAGCGTCGTCATAACCATCCGGCCTGTTGCGAGCTCATGAGCCATCCATTTTTCTTCAGAGAGATCGGTCAACGTAAGAATGATATCTTCACCTTTCTGCGAGTACCCGGTCAGTACTACTGGTATTGGAAATCCGTCTTTTCGTTTCAGAACCAGTTCCCGGGTCGTATCAGAATGACCGTTTTTCAGGCATTGCTCAAGAAAACCGCCAAGCTCAGGACCATCTATAGCATACTCATGAAGCGATGTCCCATGTAAAGATACTGCCTTTCGATCCAGTACATTCACAGCATATGGATTTGCATAAACAATCTTGCCGGTCCGGTCGGTCTTAATCACCCCGGCATCAATGGCGGAAAGGAGCCGACGGTAAGACTCTTCCCGGTCATGGAGGTTTAGAGAAAGCAGGGCAACGACAATCCCGATAAAGATGATAATAAGGCACCGGAGAATGACGTCAGGATCGAGCATTACGTAATGACTAAAGTATTCAAGGCCGATATATCCCCAGATCAGACCAAACGTAAAGATAATTCCAGGTTTTGGAAACCTCCAGCAGGCAAGAATAACCGGAATATAGAAAAGATGAGATATGACAGTGTGAATATTGTGTGATATTGCGAGGCTGTTGCACAAACACAAAAAAAGCTTAATATAAATTATTAAAGCTTAATTATATATATTATTAAGATCAATATATTATATGTCTCATCGCTATAACATGATTAGAGGATATGGTAATGAACAACAATTTTTACTCCCTGTCAATGCGATGGACTGGCTATCTGAAAATGATATTACTTATGGCATATTAGAAATTCTTTCGATTCTCGATATTAGTCCATTTATTAATAAATATCGTGACGATGGTCGCGGTTCTGCCTTTTTTGATCCTCGTTCAATGCTTGGAATAATAATTTATTCAATGATTCGTGGAGAAAAATCTAGCAGAAAAATTGAGATGTGCTGCCATTATGATATTGGATATCGGATCGTCGCCAATAATCTTACACCTGACCATACAACGATCTATCGTTTCAAGAAGAATAATTCAAAAGAAATCAAATCCCTTTTTAAACAATTATCTCAAATTATCGTAGAATCCGGGATAGCAAGAATCGGTGTCCTAGCCCTCGATGGATCAAAATTTGGCTGTAATGCCTCTTTATCAGCCAATAAAAAATTAAAATACCTTGAAGCAGAGCTAGGTCGGCTTTTTGATGAATCACAGGAAATTGATGAGTTAGAAAACGATGATATAAATATTCAGGATATGGAGATTAACCGACTACCTGAGCATCTTTCAACAAAAGAAAAACGAAAGGAAGTTCTTAATCGGGCTAAAGAGAAATTAATTGAACGACATGATATCGAATCTAAAAAACAAGAAGAAAAGATTCTGGACCGCGAAAAAGAAGAATTAGAATCGGGTAAAAAGAAACGAGGTAGAAAGCCTTTAGAGCCTAAAAAAGAGCCATCTTCAGATTCAAAAGTAAATCTCACTGATCCTGAAAGTCAGATAATGTCAACCACCAATGGCTGGATTCAAGGGTATAATGGGCAGATTATCGTTTCTGAAAATCAATTTATCCTCGCTGCAATGATATCAGATGAGCAAAACGATAAAAAATTATTAATACCTATGCTAAATGAACTCGAAGACCTTTTTACGGGTATTCATCCATCAATTTCGCCTAATATACTACTATCTGATGCAGGTTATTTCTCATACCCGAATTCTTTAGCAGAATTGGATTATGGCATTCAACTCATCATCCCTCCTTCTAAAGAAAGAAAAATTCCAGAATATTCAGATAATGATGGGTATATCTCACGAATGGAAATGATATGTCGGGCGATTTGTATGGGAGAAATAATCACATTTCCGGAATTGCAAAGTATCGGGACGTTTGTTTGGCAATCTTTTATGAACAGAGAGAAACAAGCAACAACTCAGGAAATTTGTAAACGAGTTATGGAAGTACGTGTGAAATCCCCCACTGGTAGAGAGTTATATCGAAAACGAAAATACATGGTCGAACCAGTTTTTGGTAATATGAAACATAATATGAGGTTTAGGAGTTTCTCTCAAAAAGGGAAAGAGAATTGCGAGGGAGAATTCTTTTTAGCTGCATTAGTGCATAATATAAAAAAACTTATCAGATTTGAGGGTATAGTTAAAATTAAAGAATTTGCTACGAATATTATAAAACCGTCAAGAGGTTCAGGTTTTTCCTATATTTTTGCAAACACAGTATGTAAAGTGGGAATTGATACATGCAGGTTCATACATCAATTAGTCTATTTTGGTTGATAGCTTAAGGGGTAGAGATCGATCATTTGTGATCCTGCATGATATTGATCATTGGTGCAACACCCTCTTGCGTACCAGGAGATAAAAAAAACCAGTACGGTAATGGAAAGGATCAGTACTACCCAGCGATCCTGGTCTTGTGTACCAGTCACCAGATTACGCATAATGTATATTAGCGATCCCGCATTTAAACATCAATCGGTTTATTCTGACAGATTATCATGAAAAAACACACAATCAGGATTTGGTATCCGAACCAGATACATGATATAATCCGGCTTTCAGGCTATTGAATACCTGAGAAGGGCTGCTATCCCACCAAGACCGGCAAGTCGCTCACCAGGTTCAAACCGTGAAGAGAAGATGACTACTTCAGAACGCATCGCCTCTGCTTGTCTGATAAGATCTGCTGCATCAGGATCCCGAAGAAGGGTATCCACCACCATGAGGGTCTGAACCGCTCCACATCCGGTTGCATCCCTGACCGCATCGATTCCATACGCTACCGGCTCATCTTTACCAATCCGCCGCATAAGTTCATCAAGGCAGGTTACTTCCCGTGCCAGCTGCAGATCCCCGTTCAGTTTTTCAAGGATACCCTGGCCGATGACCTCCTGCACCGCCCTTCTTCCTCCGGCCCGGGTATCCCCAATGACCAGGGGTGCAGAACGGGAAGGATTTTTCCGCTTGAATTTCGCGATAATCTCTTCTTTTACAAACCCAGGTCCTGCAATGACCAGTGGTCCGGTGAGCTGTGACACCTGTGACACAACAGCCTCTGAAAACTCTTCCCTGCTGCTCACCTCCGCTGTCTTCCCGCTTCCAGCAGCAAGTGACCAGACCTGCTTTGGACCATAACTCTGCACCCGGTAGAGTTCTGCTTCCCCCTCCTCAACGGTAAGAATATGAATCGCCTCTGATGTCGACCCTTTTATCGCCCGATCAATCCGTTCAAGATCACTTCCTGACCATGATTTGATAACCGAGATCTCATATCCGGGTTCGAGGTTTAAGGTGTGATGAGAGCCGATATCCACCCCTGATTCAATGGTTCCAAAAACCCGAAGCCGTATTGAATATTCATGAAACTCGACATCCTCCACCCTGATACCAAGACGGACCGGTCGCTTTTCCTGCTTTTCCGGACGTATCTTATCCTGCGATCCTTCAACACTCCGGAGCGTGGTTGCATAGACGAGAGAGCCGGGTGTAATGAGGTTGTGGAGGTGCCAGAGGTCATCACTATTCTCAGGAAAAAGACGAATTTCACCAAATGAACGTTGGAGTTCCTCTATTTCTGCTTTCATCCTTCCACCAGATCAGATCCTCCGGGCGGGACAAAAGCAGCGACCGCTTCGGTATTGAGCGCAAATTTAAGTGCCTTCTGTTCATCTGCAGATAGTTTCTCACGAAGAGCACGAACAACCTTTTTTGCGATATCATTGGGCTCAAATGTTCCCGGACGAAGGGTCACGAAAAGGTCACAGGATTTTGTAACCGCTGATGCCGGACCTCCGAGAATCCGGGTCTGGGGGGCCTTCTGAAGGCCGATAACTACCTCAAGCGGGACATCGTGGAACCATTGTCGTTCTCCCCTGACCACGAACGAACCTCTGGAGAGGTATTCACCTGACTCTGCAGTCTTTGATACCTGATCAGGCCGTGCCGCATACACATCAGCGGATGCAAACCCGGCCCGCCATGCACCTGAATATGCCGCTGCAAACCGTGCCACCTCATCCATATCTTTCGTTTTTCCCTTTACTACAACCACACTGGCTCCATGAACATCAGCATGGACAAAGGTGTCACCACCCTCCAAGTACTTCCTGATCAGTTCTTCATTCTGCCCGGCATCCCGGCCGCCAATGACCAGAACCTGATCTGATGTATAAAACCATCTGAACCGGTCAAACCACCGCTTCTTCGGCCGCTGGTATTGCACTTTCCTGGTTCGTGCCTGCTGCACCTCACGTTCCATAGCCGCTTTTGCCCCGGCAAGTTTCTTCTTGAACTTTTTGACCTGATCATAGTACCTGCCGGCATTCTGGTCAATGGTTTCGTGGACAAAAACCTTCACCGGACGACCAAGGTCGAGTTCAACTGCTGCCTCTGCAGGGAATATCCTGATTATTTTCTTTCCTGCACCGCTCGTATCCTTCTTTAATATGGCTTCAATTTCCTGCCATGAACGAGTCTCTGCAGCCTTTGATAGTGTTGTAATAATTTCAGATACAAAGCCGTACTCTTCATAGAGGAGAGCGGCAAGCTCCTCATTCCGGGTGATATTCTTCTCAAACTTTACAATAGCCTCTTCCTGCTGATGACGGATCCGGTCCTCACGGGATACCCGTATCTTCTCCTCCTGTTTCTTTACCGGAGGTGCAACCGGGTAGAATGCAGCAAGGGCCGCATTAAAGGAGTCAAAAGAACCGGGTTTTTCATCACCGACAGGAATCGGATGACATCCGTTTTTATCAAGGACCGGGGTCGGAGAAGTTCTGGCTTTTTCAAGGAGGTTATGGATCGCAGTATAAAGTGCCGGAGCATCAGCCTCTTTTGCAAGCGTTTTTTTATCTATCCCGGTAACAGAGAGGATGTATTCTGCATACCGACCACCAAGGAATGAACCGACGGCCAGGGACCTGACAATATCCCGGTCATCGGTGGACAACCGCTCAGCAAACTCCTCTACGGGTATGGAACTGACATCCGGCTGTCCAAAGACATATACAGCCCCGGGGAGTACATCACGATCCTTAAACCGGTGCCGGGTGAGCGGCTGGATGATGGTCATATCCTCCCCGCACAGAATGATATTTCCATCATCAAAGACCTCAACAATGAGATGGAACAGCTGCTCGGACTTTCTGATATCGATTATGACTGTCCGCTGCAACCCCTGCTGACGTATACCGTCAACCCTCCCGCCGGCAAGATATTTTCTGAGAAACATCGCAAATGCCGGGGGGATCTGTGGCATCTCGGGAAGTGTTGATACACAATGGAACCGCCTTCCTGGTTCAATAAGGATATTTACCTTTCCCTGGTTTTTACTATTCAGTCTGAAGATACAGAGACGGTTCTCATCTAAGTACACTTTATGCACCCAGAGGGGGAGGAGCCGTGTGATCTCGTCTGTTACGGTGATGAGGTCAAGTCCACTCATCCCCTGCATCGTCGCCATGATACCAAATTACATATGGCCTCATGACTAAAAAAATAAGACAACTGGTGCCCCAATGACAGAAGAACCGGTCACGATTACTCCAGCAGAAGAAACACACGCACCTCTCCCCGTTGATGAAACGGCAGAATATACGAAGCGTATCACGCGCACCCTCATTGCCGTAGGTGCCGGGTGCATCGCCGGAATCATTTGTTTTCTGACCGAACAGGCCACCGCAACATCAGGGGCAGGGAAATCTTTTATCTTTCCTATCCTGGTGATGATCGCCTCAATAATCATTCAGAAACACATTTTCATGCTTATCCGGATAGACACGACCAAACTTGAGAAGAAAGACTGGTTCTACCAGGGTTTTATCACTTTTGCCTTCTGGTATGTCACCTGGACCATCCTGCTCTCCGAGACCACCATATCAACCTGATAGCCCATGCGAATAGCTGTCGTTCATAAAGATCTCTGTCATTCACGCAAATGCGGGACGGAATGTATCCTGTACTGTCCACGAGTCCGCACCGGAGACGAAACAGTCCTTCTTGATGAAGAAGGAAAAGCAGTTATCTCTGAAGAACTCTGCGTCGGGTGTGGTATCTGTGTGAAAAAGTGCCCCTTTGAAGCGATCGATATCATCACTCTGCCTGAGGAACTGGAACATCCGACACACCGGTACGGACCAAACAGCTTTGTCCTGTATGGTCTCCCTGCACCTATAGAAGGGAAGGTGACCGGTGTAATCGGAGCCAACGGTATCGGAAAATCCACCTCCATGAAGATCCTCTCCGGACAGATCAGTCCGAACCTTGGGATCTTTGACACTGAAGTGAAATGGGAAGAAGTTCTCAAGAAATACACCGGTACCGAACTCTTTGATTACCTGCAGCGACTTTCAAAGGGTTCAATCAAGGCATCCGTCAAACCTCAGTACATTGATGTCATCCCCAAGGTCTTTCAGGGAAAGGTCTGGGATCTCCTGAAAACAACCGATGAGCGTGGAGCGCTTGATCAGTACCTGGACATCCTCTCACTTCGTCAGATCCTTGACCAGGAGATTTCGAACCTCTCCGGTGGAGAACTCCAACGGGTTGCTCTTGCTGCAGCACTTGCACGAAACGCCGACTTTTACTTCCTTGATGAAGTCACCCCGTACCTTGATATCTACCAGCGGATGGCAGCCGCTTCAGCAATACGTGATCTCGCTACCGAAAAGCCGGTGGTTCTTATCGAACATGATATCGCCATCCTTGATATGCTGGCCGACACGGTTCATATTGCATATGGAAAACCGGCCGTTTTTGGTATCATCACTCGTCCGAAAGGAGTTCGGATAGGTATTAATCAGTACCTGGACGGATTCCTGCCTGAAGAGAATGTAAGATTCCGTGATTACCAGGTGACCTTTGAAGTCAGAGCACACAAGGACGGATCACAGCGGGAACCACTTCTTGTTATTCCGGAGATGAAACGAACCTTTGACAGGTTCTCCCTGACGGTGCATCCAGGGGAGATATTTGCGGGTGAAGTCATTGGGGTTGTGGGACAGAACGGTATTGGAAAGTCCACCTTTGCAAAACTTCTGGCCGGTGTTGAAAAACCGGATTCAGGCTCGATGGAAACATCAGTCAGGATATCTTATAAACCGCAGTACCTGAAAGGGGATTCATCAGATACTGTCGAGTTCTTCCTCAGGCAGATTGCACGTACCTTCGATTCTGCCCAGTATCAGCACGATATTGTTGAAGGTCTGACTCTGGGCCCGATTCTCCAGCTTCCGGTCAATACCCTCTCCGGGGGAGAACTGCAACGTGTCGCAATAGCTGCCTGTCTCTCCCAGCCCGCTGACCTGTACGTGCTTGATGAGCCGAGTGCCCATCTTGACGTAGAGCAGCGGGTCAGACTGACCAAAATATTCAGAAACCAGGTCGAAGGAAAGGAGGCAGCAATCCTTGTGATCGATCATGATATTTATGTAATTGATATCATCAGTGAACGACTGCTGGTCTTTGACGGAGATCCCGGAGTCCGTGGAGAGGCAAAAGGGCCGTTTGATATGAGAACCGGGATGAATATGTTCCTCTCCCAGCTTGGGGTGACATTCAGAAGGGATATGAGTGGCAGACCACGGATAAACAAGCCTGATTCATATCTGGACCGGGAACAGAAGAGCAAAGGTGAGTATTACTATCAGGATATCGAGTAAATCCCTTTTTCAGATCTATCAAACCGTACTCCATATTCATCTACTCCTGATGCATTGGTCTTTCAAAAAGAACAATTCATGTCACTCCATAACGGTTTAAGAATTCAGGTACCTGACCATCTCCAAGAAAGGCGTGAACCGTCAGAAATTGAAGATATTGAAATGAGAAAAGGTCAGGACAGAGTTACCGCACAAATAGAGAAAACATCACAACTGATTACACGAGTAGAAGAGCAACTCTTCTCTCCCTGGGAAAGACTTGTTGATCTTCTGGCTGAAGGTTATCTTATAAGACTCTTACAGGAACAAGGTATCTCTGTTTTCTATACTTTCCAGCGGCTGAAAGACTATTCAGGAAAGACAAACTACGAATTTGATATCATTGCCCAGAACGGAGACGAGATGGTTGTCGTTGAAGTTAAAACAACTCTTCGGTCCTCTGATGTAAAGGAGTTTGCTTATAAAATGGAAAAGTTTCGTGAATGGCTTCCACGATATGCAGAGAATACCACCTACGGAGCAATGGCATATATTCATTCAGATAGTAATGTGGTCAGGCAGGCAGAGAAGAATGGGTTTTTTGTGATCCGGGCAACCGGCAATAGTGCCAGTATTGTAAACCAGGATGGGTTTAAGCCGAAAAAATTCTAAATCATATGATAATTCAGAGCAGAACCAAATGATTTGGAAATAATCATTATTGTCTCTAAATTGATAGTTTTTTAATTAGCGGCCAATATCTTTGGATTAAATATTGTGTCTTTTTTTTATACTGGGCTTGAAGAGAATTATCAGGTTATTTTCACCGAGTTTTATATAATTATTTGAGAGAGATCTTTCCAAAATTATATTTGAGTTATCCCCTGGTTCAAAGCCCTCTACCGGAAAGAGCCATTGAATCAGGGCGCCATCTTATCCACAAACCGGAACAGATCATCTTTGGTCTGAAAATCCAGAATCTCTAAACTCAGGATATCAAGGACGACATCATCCATATTCTGAATCTTACTTTGTGTATCTTTCGGAAGGGGACCAAATTTCTTTATAAGCAGTCGTTCAATCAGGTGACGTTTCTCATCCAATCTCCCAATTTCAAAACCCTTCTCAATGCCTATCTGAATGCCCTGTTCTTTTCCTTTATCTTCTGCATATTTTAATATCTTTAACATTTTTACCTCCTCCCATATTTTTTCTAAGAGTTCAGCCTCCACAAGTCTGTTTGCCATCACCATGGTCAAAGCAATTACTTTATTCTTGAGGTTCTCATCCCTTATCTCTTTCTCAAGTTTTATCGTCTCAAGAAGCAGCTCCCTGACCGGAAGCCTGCTCTCCATGAGAGGCACAAAGATCAGTTCCAGTTCGTTTACCGGATTTCCAATTGCAATGTCATCATGCATCCTCTCAAGAACCTCATCGGCATTTCTTCCCTTGATAACCTGGTGAATAACCGAATAATGAAGGCAGCCGGTATCAATGGCAGATACATGGTTTTTTGAATTGGCAGGGGAAAGGACAACCGTATGGATAGATACACGATATTTTGAGAATAGTCTCAAGTCATAATGGGCAAATCTGATCAGGTCATCCTCCGTCAGGGTAGCCTGTTCCTCAATGTGGAGTATATCCCCGTTTTCAAGCCTGAACGTAAGATCAACAAACTCATCACGGGTCTCAACTTCGGCAAATTCAGTGACCAGTACTCCGGTGATTTTTGGAAGATCCAGGCCGAGGAAGTCAAGCGTTTTGTTTTCAAAAAGAGTAAGCGCCTCTTTAAAAGCAAGATCATAATTTTGTGAGTGTATACTGTTAATTCCAGCACCCCGGTTAAATTTGTGTTAAACCGATTTCAGGTTATTTGGAGATACTGATTTTTATTTGTTGATAAATAATTTTTATCTGAACGATCACTCACACAATAGGGCAATATTATTTCGAGATTTTTTTATTGAAGTAAGTAATTCATAACTTCAGATGAGGAGATTTTTACACTGACATTGACAGAATCATGGTTTTTATCATCAGGACAACCGGAGAAAATACCAATATTGTAAATCAGGATATTTTGTGAAAATTTTTCAAATAAGTTCAATAGTAATAGTTAGGTTCAAGGGTGTTTGAATTCTCTCTTCTATTTAAAAAAATGTATTTATAATAATGCTCATAACAAGAATATAGTAGTACTGATTCCTCTACCATTTTATATGTCAATTAAGCAAAAAAACTAATGCATTGTCAAAATTACAATAGTGTTAGATCAATATTATATTACTACTATTGATAAAAAAACCTTTGATAATATTGTGTTCCATATCAAAATTAATATCTATTCCGAAATCAATATAGAAATTGAGGATTAAAAGGGATGGGTATAATGGGAAAAACCGATAAGAGATTTAATATTTATGGGATAAGAATATTACAATTAATTTTTATCCTTTTTTTTATTACGGGAATAACAGTTGGAGTAATGGATAAAAAAACGGTTCCAGACCTGGTTAAAGAATCAGATCTTGTCGTCACTGGGACTGTTAAAGATATTGAAAGTAATTGGGATGATGAAAAACTGAATATATACACAATAACGACAATTATTGTTAATGAGGTTTTTCTTGGACCAGCAATTCCTAAAGAAGAAATTAAAATACTTTCTAAAGGTGGAACTGTTAATGAAATTACGCAATGGGTGGAAGATGAACCATCCTTTTCAATTGGTTCTGATGTCGGTCTTTTACTGAATTATCCATTAAAAAATCAGTATTTAACCAACAATATGTCAGATGAAATTTGTACTGTGACTGGTAATTTCCAGGGAGTTTTCTCTATACAAAATAATAAAGTTGATTCTGAAGAGCATAACGAATATGGAAGATATTCTATTGACGAATTCAAATTAATTATTGAAGAAGCAATTCAAGGTAGAGAACATATAATTTCGTCAAAAAAACTCTTTGTTAAATCTGGATATGAGGAGAAAAAAAAACTTGAGACTTCTTCACCAATGATACAAAGTGTCACTCCTTCTACTGCTTCTGCAGGAACAGATACTATTATTACTATAAAAGGAACTGGTTTTGGAACTAAATCAAGTAGAGACTCAAATGCGGACGTTTTCTTTCTTTATAGATTTAATGGACAAGACCAAACACTAATATGGGCTTCTGGATTTCCTCACTTTTCAATAAATGAATATGATATTGTCTCATGGACTGATTCTCAAATTCGAGTTAAGGTTCCTGTTGGAAGGACTCAAGATAATTATGATGGTGGAGCATCAAGTGGATATGTTGGAATCCTGACGGATAATGGTGAAGTTTCTAACGTTGCAGATTTTTCAGTTACTTTTTCATATGGGAAGAGAAAATGGCCCGTAACTTCAGTAAATTATTATATCAATCCCGGTAGTATAATTGGGTCACTTACGGCCATTCAAAATGCGGCAAATTCATGGAATGGTCAGTCATCATTCAAGTTTAATTATGCTGGTACATCTTCAACTACAAAATCAGGTGCTGATGGTAAAAATGTGCTTCTTTTTAGAGACTTAGGTAGTTCTGGCCCTATTGCTCAGGCAACATATTGGTTTTCATCTGGCATTATATCTGAAGCAGATGTTGAATTTAATACCTATTATTCCTGGACTACTGATACAGCATCTGGTGGATTGAAAAATATTGAAGCAATAGCCATTCATGAACTGGGACATTGGCTAAATTTAAAAGATTTATACGGTTGGGTTCCAGGATTTCCTTCAGATTTAAGCCCAATCATGAAGGTCATGTTTGGATATAATGGTGACGTTATTGGTAATACAAATTTAAAAACATTATCTGCTTCAGAAATTGCAGGAATTAAGTGGATTTATGGGGGATCCGGTCCGACTCCTACACCCACCCCAACTCTAACACCGACACCTACACCCACCCCAACTCTAACACCGACACCTACACCCACCCCAACTCTAACACCGACACCTACACCCACTCCAACTCTAACACCGACTCCTACACCCACTCCAACTCTAACTCCGACACCTACACCCACCCCAACTCTAACACCGACACCTACACCCACCCCAACTCTAACACCGACACCTACACCCACCCCAACTCTAACACCGACACCTACACCCACTCCAACTCTAACACCGACTCCTACACCCACTCCAACTCTAACTCCGACACCTACACCCACCCCAACTCTAACACCGACACCTACACCCACTCCAACTCTAACTCCGACACCTACACCGATTCCGGTCCCTGTTGTGACAGGTATTATACCAGAATCCGGTCAGGCCGGATTGACCATTAACTATACTGTCACCGGCTCCAATTTCGTTGATGGTGCGTTCGTCCATCTGGTAAAAGAAGGGCAGACCAATATTACTTCAACAGGAACACTCAAGGAAGGAAAACTGACCGGAATATTCAACCTTCCTTTGGATGCCATAACGGGGCCATGGAATGTCATCGTCGAGCAGGACGAGTTATTCAGTAATGATAATATCTTATTCACCATTACTCCGGCTCCGGCAGATACCCCGGTAATAACCTCGATAAATCCGGACTCAGGAGAGAAAGGTACGGAAATTATCTATTCAATCACAGGTGAGCACCTGCTGAATGGCGCAATAGTAAACCTTACCCATGAAGGTGAGGAAAATATTACGTCAATCGGATATCTTATGGGATCACAGCTCTTTGGCACATTCGTGATACCAACGGATGCTCTCACCGGACCATGGAATGCATCGGTGAACCAGAACGGACTCTATAGTAACGATGAGATTCAGTTCACCATCACAGATGGTCCGGTTCATATCCCGGTTGTTCATAATATTACCCCTGATTCAGGAATGCAGGGTGAATCAACCGATTACCTTCTTCAGGGAGAAAACCTTACGGATGGTGCTCTGGTAAACCTCTCCCATCCAGAACAGGTCAATATTTCATCAACTGGAAATCTCTCAGAAGGAAACCTGACAGGGACCATCGCTATCCCCGATGATGCTCTGCCCGGACCATGGAATGTGACCGTGAACCAAAGCGGCCTTACCAGTAATGATAATGTTCAGTTCATCGTTCTGCCATCCGGGCCGTTCCCGGTCGTACGCTCCATTGCCATGTCATTTGCAGCACCAGGAAAAGGGAGCGGATTTGTTGTTTATGGAGAAAATTTTGAGAACGGGGCGATTGTAAACCTGTCACACTCAGGTGAGAAGAACATCACCGCTATAGGTGAATTAGTAAAAGGGACTCTAACCGGGACATTTAGTATACCTGAATCATGCAGACCTGGACTTTGGAATGTAACGGTGAATGTTCGGGGAAAAGTCAGTAATGACAATGTCCAGTATCCCATTAAAGGGAAACTCCGGTAAAAATCCGAAATTTTTTCTGGATTTTTTGCTCTTTCAGAGGAGAATCATCTGAAGGGTTGAACAGGTATAACCTCTCTTTTGAAAATTTTAATATCCTTGTTTGCCATTGAGAAGAACCAATAAGTAATTCATATGATTGATAACTCACCATACACACAACTCTCATGAAATCATTTTCATTGCGGCATGCGTCATCTTAATCAGTATGTCTGGTTGTATTGATAACAACAAAGCACAGTCATCTGGGGTAAAAGATAAAGCGGATCAGAAAAATAGCAGTATAGAAGAGAAGAATTCATCATTTATTCTCACCAGTGACGGTATTCCTCTTCGATATGCTATTCATGGAGAAGGTCCCCCTGTTTTCTTTGTCCTGGGATATGGGATGACCATCGATGAATGGCCGCACCGGATAATATCGAATCTTGCACGAAACCACACCGTCATCGTCTACAACCATCGCGGAATATCGGGGGTCCATAACCCGTATGTTCCATTTACCATTCCGCAGGGAGCCATGGATCTGCATGATGTTATTACTCAACTGGCAGGAGGGAAAAAAGAGTGTGGAAGTTCTGACGATGGATTGAATTCCGATGAAACGAGGACTCTAGAGAAAGGGAATGGTACTGCTCTCCCGGTTGATATCGTCGGATACTCGATGGGCGGTATGATCGCTCTTGAATATGCGAAAACATATCCCGATTCAGTAAACCACCTTGTTCTTATCAGTACCGATTGCGGTGGTGCTGAAAAAGTGCCTGCTGAACCTTGGTTGATAGAAGAGATGGGACAAACACTTAACAATCCGAAAGAATATCTGGAACGGGCAGGAAGACTTCTCCTTACTGATGAATTCCGCACCAGTCACCCTGACCCGTATACCTGGTTTGTGGATTACGGGGAGGTCGCTGATCCTGCGGCAGTACAGGAACAGTACGAATCCTTCCTCTCGTGGAAGGGTGTGTATGCTGATCTCCCTTCGATCCATTGCAGCACACTTGTCATCACCGGGGATCAGGATCTTGTTATTCCCCCGGAAAATGCCGTGATCATCGCCGATGCCATCCCGAATGCAACGCTCATTATCAGGAAAGGACAGGGGCATGGGATGATCTTTGTAGAACCTGAAGAGATAGCAGGGATAATCGAAGAGTTTTTAGAAGGGAGGGTATTAAACTAAAGGAAGTGGAGATATGCGGTTTGGACATACATAATTACCATGATTTCATATTTTGAATGAAATCCAAATCATTTTCGAGATTATATTCTCCCAGCTCAAACTCAAGATATGCTTTTTCTGTCCGATCGGCAAACCGTATATCATCCTTTATTGCCTGTTCTGGATCTTCAAACGGTTTCACGGAAAACCACTTTCATTCCGGATTTTAATACGATGTAAACCATCATAGAGATCTCATCTCATCGATACTAGGAACACAATCTACCCCATTGAACTTATTTTGATAATTCCAATCTCCATACGCAATCAGTAAGGAATATCGAACATATTCCAATAAGATTATTTGCATTACGGAGTTTTATAGTTCAATGTAGTAAACAGGCCACATCTAATACTTCAGACCCCCCTTGAAGAAACATTCATCCTTGTATTCCGCCTAATAATATTTATGGAATATGAGGGGGACCCACGGGAGAATGTTGGTAAGCCATATCAGCGAGGTATGCTGCCATATGGAGGAGGTGTTGGTAGGGGTGGGCTCATCGCCTTTGTTGTTACGAAAGAAGAATTCGATGAAAAGATGCAGCGGTTAGATAAGGCAGGGGTTTGTTGAAATCTGTTTTCCTCGATACCTGCATCTTTTTTGAATGCATTGAGGATTCGAGGAAAAAGACCATAATCAGCCATGCAATTCATCTTGGATTCTCTCTGGTTACCTCAATACCCGTTATGGGGGAGGCAGTGGATCAGATGAGAAAGCGTCCAGTTAGATCGGAGCTCATCCTTTCCTTTATCAATCTATGCGAAGAATGGAATGTTGCCACCCTTTACCCTGATCAAGTTGTGGCACGTATCTGCAATTGTATGGCCAACCGTGAGATAGATTTCCGGGTGGAAAAAACAGATCGTGTGCATATAGGATACGCTATGTCGAATGGTTGTACCTATTTTTTAACATCAGATAAAAATCTTATTAAATATCGAGTACCTAAATTGCTTGAAGATGCTGGGTTCTTTAAGCCTGAAACTCTCACCCTCGAAGAATTTACAGAGTATTTGAATTAACTCCGTTTAATTCCGATTATGCATTCATGGCAGAACTTGCCAGATAAGTTCATTCCACAATTTTTTGAATTAATGACTGGCCCAATAATTGAAACGATTCTTGAAAACCTGATGGACACAACGAGCCGTCATATAGAAGGGGCCAGATTTGAGCTCATGGTACCACAGGAAGGATGCAGGGAGAAGGGCAGATCTCATAAAAGTTCATCGTAATCCCTAGCTTACGCACCATATCCTAAGAGGTGGCTGGGTTCCAAGTTTTGATTCAATTATGTATCAGGATTTTTGCAGAGTTCGAGGTACTGTTCCAGGTGAAAAACCATGGAGAGAGGGATATTTAAGAGGGATCCATCACGATGCACGTTTGAAAGGGAAGTCCGAATGGAAATCTCCGGCTGATACCTGTCAATATACACCCTGAGGCTCTTAGCTTTAACATTCACTCCGGCTTTTACTTCAACAGGTATTACACCAGTCCCATTTGAGATGACAAAATCCACTCCAGCTGTCGCTTCTGATGTCCAATAGTAAATTGAACCGGTTATTATCGATGAAAGTTGCTGGAGAACATACTGCTCAGTTAATGCCCCATTAAACTCCTCAAAAACCTTATTTCGTTCAAGAATCACCTGAAATGGAAGTTGACTCATGACCCGGAGCAAACCGACATCAAGATGATATATCTTAAAATCATGGAGATCTTCATCCGGTTTCATGGGTATGGCTCCCTTCGTGATTCTCCCAACCCGTCTGATAAGCCCACAATCCAATAGCCATAATAACGCATCTTCGTATTCACGAGCTCTGGCACCACTCTTTACCAGTCCATAAAGGAATTTTTTATTCTTCCGTGTAAGTTGTGAAGGAATACTATTCCAAATAAACCTGAGTTTTGGGACCATCGAACGAGGAGCATGTTTCGAGAAATCTTGTTGGTACGTTTCTAAAATATTTTTTAACTTTATTTCAACTTGGGAAAAGTCACGCTGTTCAATCCAGATATTCACTGCTGCTGGCATCCCTCCAATGATATAATACTTTTTCAGATAATCGTGTAGTTTCTCCAGAAGGAGTAAGGGCAGAGGCTCCAATCCGGAATTTTGAAGAGATAAGAGTAATTCATATTCATCATTGGCTAGAAGAAACTCTTGGAATGTAAGGGGCTCAAGTGTTAGAATATCCACTTTCCCGACGGTTAATAATGTGCCTTCATGAAGTGCTATCCCAAGTAAAGATCCTGCCGAACAGATTGAATACTCAGGTGCTTCTTCTGCAAAATATTTTAGAGATGTCAGGGCTCGTGGCACTTCCTGAATTTCTTCAAATATCAGGAGAGTATCTCCGGGAGTTATTTTTTCCCGTGAAGTGCTCCAACTAATTCGAGAATTCTATGGGGATCAATGGAACCTTCAAATAAATCTGACATCGAAGGATTATTTTCAAAATTTATATAAAGATAGTCCTTAAAACCGGTCCTTCCAAATTCTTTCAAAAGCCACGTTTCTCCAACCTGCCGTGCCCCTTTCAGAATTAATGGGAGACGGTTTTTCTTATTTCGCCATGAATGAAGATTTTGTAGTACTAATCTCTCCATGATATGCTCTTTATTTACTAATAGACCTCACAGATACATAAGGATAATTGCTTAAATAATCACGGACTACATAATGAATAATGTGATAAGAAAACACAAAAATATATAGAAAAATGTGTTACAGATCACACATCTGACTAACAAGATGATACTTCCTTTAAAGCGACCTTCATTTTTTGGATATAATTTTTAATAACATCGATATTAGAGATTATTGCATCGATATCTTCTCGGTTTAACCCAGCATATTGATGAGCAAGACGGTTCCGATAATATACCATGTGAGACATTTTTTCACGAATATTCTCATCAATTAGCTTTTCTTCCCAGAGTATCCGAAAAATATCCCGATACGTGCTCGGTAGACCAGCATGCCGATACCCGATAACCTCTTCTCCAAGTTCAAAAGAGAGGTTCAATATCGTAAATAGAACCATCGATATTGCATGAAATCGTGTTGTATCAGCATCCTGTATCGCACCTTCCGAAGTGATTTTTTCATAATCACGAAAAAACCTATCAATATCTGAAATTATCGTGAGAACTCTTGTTTGGAGATCCATTACACACCTAATAATCGTTCTCTACACCGGTTTCTCATTGGTTCAAGATCCATAAAGGACAGACTTACTGATTTAATAACTGACCATAAAGAATCCTCATTTCTGATATACAAAGGAACTCCCTGAGCCAAAACCTGCATCTGTGCTGAAAGGGGGAGGTCAGCAAAAACCTGAACGTCGAGTTTTTTTGAGGAATAAGATCCAATTATCTCTTTCAGATCTCGTGGAGGATCTGTCATCCGGGTAATAACTGCTATATCAATGTCAGAATATGGTTTTGGTTCATTACGAGCATAAGATCCAAACAAATATATCGCAAGTATCTGACAATTTTTTGATAAATCATGCAATAAATTGATTATATCGTTCTGCTCGTCAGGTGGAATCTTATAATCGGCAAATATTTTCCGTATTTGAACGCGGTCACTCTGAAAGGTCATATGATCAATACTCTTTCTCATTTGATTATCATATTCAAAATGATATCGATATAAAAAAAATAAAAATGAAGAAATAGGGATTACTGAGCAGGAGCAGAGACACATGCCGGCTGAACAGCCTGTGAACTTTGGTTCTGCACCGGTGTTATAACCGGAGTTGGTGCAGGAGTCTGTACCTGGACCGGAACCTGGGCTACAATGACCGGCACCTGAGTTGAATTATTTGATTGTGTGACTGGCTCTACCGGCGCAGGAACTGCTGCCTGTCCAGCGACGGAAAGATTCAGCTGGGTACTTGCTCCTGGCTGGTATGGTGCAGACTGATCGGCATTCTGTTCATTGATCTTGAACGTTATGGTCGGAACCCCGTTTGCAAAATCTTTTTCCCCGGCCATAACAATGAGCCGTTCATCAAATGTTCCGGTTCCACCAAATTTGCCTGCTTCGGTTACAGTGATCCTTCCTTGCGGGGTTCCGTTCACGTATGCAGTAATGACCGTTCCAGCCGGAACCGGGGAGCCCCCGATTGTAGCAGTTCCATAAAATTCACACGGAAGCTGGGGTGATGCAGCGGATACCAGTCCGCATACAGCGATACACATGCCGGCAATGAGAAGAACCGGCATCCAGATGGTACACTTGATTGTCATAGTATCATAAAAAATGGTGAAAATTTCACCTAATTTTACCAGCCGGTGTAATCATCCGGCAGGATTACGTTGCTTATGGTTTCTACAATATCGTAGAAGTACATGAAATCTGCCCGGTCATTTGATCTGAGATCAAGATTGGTTATTGAACCTGGGGTAAACGGATAGGTATCACTCCAGTCTGCACTGGACAAGGGGTTCTTTACCTCCGCTTTATACCAATACTCAAAGTCCTGGGGCTTAATCCAGAAGGTGATCGGATCACGCTGCTCCATTGATTCATACGGAACGTCAACGGCGAGCATCTCCTTTCCGACAAGATCTCCATACTCTCCAAATTTCAGGACTGAAACCGGATTTGTCGGATTGGAGAGATCGATCCCTTCTCTGGTTGCCATTACCCGATCGCCAACTCTGAGTGGGTACCCATTGAACTCTGCTTTTCCATAGAAGTACTGTGGCTCCCATGCTGAAGGTGCAGGTGTCGGAGTCGGTGTTGGTGGAACGGTTGGTAATGGTCCGGCCCAGAGGTGAACAGTCCGTGAAATTCCCCCTTCATATGGGATCTCCCTGGTCTCTCCAAGGACACTGATGGTCTCGTTGTCATCGATGGCCTCATTGATCACCCATGCCTGGGTATACCGTGGCCATCCGTCATCCTTGACCCAGAAGGTGATATTGGAATTCTCCGGGAGACATTTTCCCTGAATGGTGAGTTTATCTGCCCAGCTGCTGTTTCCACTCCCGAAATAGCCGGTGCTGACCATGGTGAAGGGATTCTCAGGTCCTGAAACATCATGTCCCTCAATCCTGGCCTCAATCATGCCACCGATCTTGATATTTGGCTGACAGTTGTAACAGGTCCCATCTGCATCCAGATATTCAGTACCATCAGTTATCCTGACATCACCCTGAATACTCATCGGGATGGATGGAACTCCAGCACAGCCGGTCGGTACCGGAGTTACCGGAATTGGTGGAATTTCATTTGGCGGGTTTTTCAGAACAACGAGTCTGAGTTGTGTCTCTTTACCCGGCTGATAGGGAACGGTCCAGAGATAAGTCCCATCATCCTGCAGGATGTATGCCCGAACCATCCGGGTCATCTCATCAGCAACCCAGAATTCTATTTCTGAATCTGCAGGAACTCCTTGTACCTGTAATTTTGGAGAGAAGGTTCCTGTTTTTCCGAATACTCCTTTTGCTGTTTTGATCGGATTGAACTGTCCGGATATGTCATATCCGGGTATCCGTGCCTCTACTGTTCCCCCACTCTGAATTGGTTTTCCATAGATCTCAACCGTTCCGACAAAGGTCTGGGGAACAGCCGGCACCGGGATGGGTGTCAGAGTTGGGACAGGAGTAACCGCTCCTTCTACCTGAATCAGGTCTTTTCGTGCAGCAGTTGAACTCATACCGGTTGCATCGGCAATTGTCAGGTTGACGGTATATTTTCCGGGACTCGTGTAGGTATGAGTCGGATTTGCGACCATGTCTCCGGTTCCGTCACCAAATGTCCATGCATACATCGTGGGACTGCCGGAGGATGTATCGGTAAACTTCACCGTAAGAGGCGGTTTTCCGGATGTCGGCTGTGCAGTAAAGTCTGCATGAAGAGTTCCTGAGTCAGATACCGTGATATACCCTTCCTTGAGCTGAGTTGCACTTGAATCCTGATTTGAGACCGTTAGTCTGACCGTGTAGGATCCTGGGAGCATGTACTGGTGAACCGGATTTGCGACCGTATCCGTTGTGCCATCACCAAAGTCCCATGCCCACATGGTTGGTCCTCCGGTTGAGAGATCTGTGAAGGTCACGGTTAACGGGACAATTCCGGATACCGGTTCTCCTACAAAGTCTGCAATCAGAACATCAGCCGGAGAATCAGTAACCGGAACCGGGTTTTCCATTTCAGGGAGCTGCGGTGGCATGTCACTGATAACCGGTTGAATATCAGTCTGAACCTGCTGTTCAGGGATAGGTTCTTCTGTGATTTCAGCTTCTACCGGTATTTCCTGAATAATGGTATTAGTTTCAGTTCCAGTTTCGGGCACAGTATGCACGAGGGTATCCGATGATGGAACATTCGTCACTGCCGGTGCATCACCACCAACCGAGAGATCCAGTTTCATGCTGACTCCGGGTTGGAATGCGGTCTCCTGCCATGCTTTCTGTCCGTCTATCCAGAAGGTGATCTGCGCACTTCCGGATGAAAGATCACCTTCTTCAGCAACTACTTTCAGCCGCTGGTCAAACGTCCCCGGTCCTCCATACGTTCCTGCTTCCTCGAGGACATACCGGCCACGTTCCGCATCATTGATCTTGGCTGACAGAATAGTCCCTGCCGGTGCAGGGGAGCCGTCAATGGTTACAGTTCCGTAGAACTCACAGGGAAGTGCCGGAGCCCCGGCAGAACAGATAAGTACAAAGGAAAACAGGAGGAGTGTAGCCAGAGCCGTCCGGGCGGCTACGGTTCCTGTATTCATGATTCCTCACACACCAATGGCAGCCAGTGTTCCAGGCTTTTCCATGTAGAGCCAGTATCCCCTCGATGGGAAGAGATACGTGTTCTCACCCTGTCCACCGTTCACAATGGTTGCTTCCCACTGCTGGTGCTGTGCATCATAGCCACGGGCATAAATCCATGCATCCTTGACTGATTTCAGGGTGTCCTTTGCGGTTGCAGGGGTACCTCCGGTAAATCCGATTGCTGCCCATCCGGTTGGAAGGCTTCTGGTAACTGGAGCACTGATTGGATCGTTCTTGAATGTCAGGTTAATCGTAAACGGAGTAACCGAGTAGATCCAGTATCCATTCAATGGTGCTATAACCGTCTGGGTCAGAACCTGATCCCAGTACTGCCGTGCCGGATCATATGCCCAGATTGCATGTCCACCGGTTGGAACATCGCGGAATACCGCACTTGCATTGCTGTATCCATCAGCAAGGGTCCGTGCTACGGAGATGAAGTTCCAGCCACTATATAGCTGAATCTTGGTCGGATCATATGGTCCGATGGTCGGGGTCGGTTGTGGTCCCCCGATGACTGTGATGTAATCTTTCTTGATTGCCCGGTCGATCTCATCACCAAGGGTGATGGTCAGGGTAACCGTGTACTTGCCACCATATTGGTAGACGTGGGATGGATCTTTTACTCCTGCGGAGGTGAATCCGTCACCAAAGTCCCAGAACCAGTTGGTTGGTGATCCGGTTGACTTGTCAGAGAACTTGACGGAAAGGGGTGCTGCCCCTGAGGTGGGGCTTGCAACGAAGTCTGCTTTAATCCGTGGTTCACGAACGGTAATGTAATCAGGCTTTGTTGCAGTGTCTTTTGCTCCTTCCTTGTTCATGACCGTCAGGGAGACAGTGTAGACACCTGCTTCACTGTAGCTGTGCTTTGGATTGGTCTCTGTTGAAGTTGTTCCGTCTCCAAACTCCCAGTATCGCTCAGTCAGGTTCTTACCGGTCGATTCATCCTTAAACTGGACTTCAAGCGGTCTGCTTCCCTGGGTCGGGTCTGCACTGAATGCAGCGGTTGGAACCCGGTCATCAACAATTCTGAGGGTGAGGATGATGTATTTGTCATCCACCAGCCGCTGGTCAAGGAAGTTCTTGATTGCAGTGACTGCCTGCTCACCCTGGTAGTAACCCGGACCGTCGAGTGGGAAGAGCTTGCTCCACTCATCCGGATAGGAGGTAACCATCCAGATCCGGTTGGATTCGATTGGATCGCGGACATCGGTCTCCTCTACCATGTCAAACTTGTGATTATACATCGGGTGCTGCAGAATGATGCTGTATGCACCAGGTTTGAGATCACAGAGGTTGATGTAGTTGAGCAGGTTTACTTCAAAGGTATCATCGCAGAAGACAGGAATCTTTGCATTAACATACTTGTCATTGCCGACTTTCTCTTCTCCGAAGATCCACATGTTGATCTCCTTAGTGACATTATCGCCTTCACCGGTGTGTGGGAACCCACATGCCTTTCCAGTCAGCATGATCTCATCCATAGAGGTCCAGCTACAGCCATTCGGACAGCACTCAACCGGTTTGGTGATGACATCCGGCTCGAGGATTGCATCAAAGCATGGCTCCTCAAGGATAATATCACGTGATGCGGTGACCGCACAAGCACAGTCCAGACAACATCCGTTGATCGGCTGACTGGATGCATAGACGGTGTATGTTCCCGGATTAATCGGTGCCTTCTGAGTCTTCCAGGTGTAGGTCCATGTTCCGTCGCTCTTGACCGGAACTGCAATGGTTGTGAACTGATCAGACTCTTCCTTACAGCCAAGCTCAATCATATCTAGTCCTGGCTGGATGATGTTTTCAGTCTCGTCCGGACGTTTCCATCCAAGGAGGTCATTTCCACACTTGTTCTGGCACTGGCTGCCGGTCATGAACAGGTAGACAACATTACTATCGGTATTGGTTCCTGACAGGGTGATATCATTGCCCAGATAGTATGGAGGCTCTTCTTTCACATCAAGAGTAACTACTCCCTTGTTCACCTGAACAAGAGCATCTCCATCAATGACCAGAGATGGATCAGACTCGACACTCTGCACATGGATACGATATGGACGGTCAGGTGCAACGTCCGGTCCGACAGTAAATTCTACCGTCTTATATCCTGGAGTTGGCTCGTTATCATTGTCAGTTCTGACCTGAGCATAGTAGTAGACACCATTCTCATAGACATCCCGTGCGTTGGGCTTGTCATCGGTCGGAACGACTGAACGGATAGTACCACTCTTCTCACAGCAATCTGGTGAAAGTTTTGTATCACCGATAGTAAACGGTCCTTCCTTACTGTCAAACCCGATTGTTCCGTCTGCAACACCACTCTGGTCGGGGCGGATCATCGGTGGACGCTCACAGGGTGCACCACTCATCTTGAGAGCACAGCAATCCTTTGGATCGTCTTCTCCTGGTGCACATTCCATGATAACGATGATATAGTCTTTACCCGGTCTTCCTCCTATGGTTACGAAGAAGGACGAATTACGGGTTACGGTTCCCGGATTGACGATAACATCTATCGAGTCATCTGCAATAACCGCCGGAATCACCTTGGTAATTGCTTTTCCAGTCTGATCTCCTGGATAATTCTTTCTGATATTATTCAGATCAACTTCAGCATAGAAGTTGTATTCGCCATTCGGATATAAACGATTTAGATCAGTTCCTAATGCTCCAGTATTCCATCCGGAGGTTGTCTTATCATTATCCGGCCAGAACCATGGATTTGCATCAACTACCAGTTCACGAAGAGCAATATCTGAGTCTGGAACTCCATTGAGGGTTCCACGGAGGAATTTATAGGTCACCTGAGTCACGTTGGAAGACCCGACCATGTTGATGATACCAAGGTCTTCAGGTGCAAGTCCTTTTCCTCGCTGAATGATTGCAGAGTAAAGATTTGATTCAATCCGGAAGTTTACAAAGTTCCCTGCCGGAATCTTTCCTCCATCCTCATTAATATCCTGGTCTTCGTTCTGATTCCATATACGAAGAGCAATGGATGGATCTTTTACAATAAATGCAAGTTGCTTGGATTTATCTCCGGACCAGATCCACCATCTGCCAGTACGATTCATGAACTGTGCCGGGTCAATGAAGAATTGCTTCGGGTTGTCGATAACAATAGAACCAACTGGTTCGGTAAGATATGCTTCTGAAGTCGGGTCAAACCAGGCGATAGTATCTCCACTCTTCAGGAACAGGGATACATCAAGTCCCTCCTCACCAATGAAGACGTCTCCTCCCTGAGGAATTACGGTTAACTTATTCTCTGCTGCACTAGAGAAATGCAGGTCAAGGTCAAGGTTGATACCTGGCTGATACAGAATTGTTTCTTCAGCTTTTACTCCATTCAGCCAGAAGGTAACCGGTTCACCTTTCAGTGTCTCGTTTGCTCCTGCCTGAACCATCATCGGCTGAGATTCCGTTCCGTATGTTCCATTCGACATTGTTACAGCCGAACCACCCCAGAATCCAAGGATGTCAGATTCCACTGTTATTCCGGGTTTTGCAGGTGTATCTCCGATATAAACCGTCCCTTTCAGAAACATCGGGACCAGCTGCTTAATCTCCACATCCTCTGCCATTGCCGGCGCTATACCTGCAAGAAGAAGAAGGATCAGGAGACAGACTCCGATTCCTTTCATCACCATACTCATCTTACTCACCACCAATCAGTATCCCGTCAGTGTTCATCTCGATGAGATAGCCGACTGTTGGATACATGAATTTGTCATCATCCACTCCCCTGATAATCGGATACTCCCACCGCTGGGTTAACGGATTGAACATGAGCGTCTTGTTCCAGGCTTCTCCCAGTGAGGCAAGGGCTACATTAGCAGGAGTTGGCTGCATGAACATGATTCCGATACCGTTCCAGCCTAGCTTCAGATCACGGGTAAAGATACCTCCCTTTGTGTAATCCGGAGTTATCACGATTGATCCTGGATCCTCCTTCCATACTCTGAGCGCTTCAAGTGGCTTAACCGGATAATCATCAGTCACATTCACCCATTCATTTGCAGCATTATTGAAGACTGCATAAGGAACTCCTCCGGTCTGGATACCCTTAAACAGTTTGCTGACGGTGTTGTAGTCATCTGTTACAGCCATGGGGACTGACACATGGTTCCATCCCTGTTCAATCGTAAACTGACTGCCGGTTCCGATTGTAATATAATTGTCTTTTGTGACGGAGTTGGAACCACCATTATTCTTCACCGTCAGGGTTACCGTGTAGATACCCGGAACAGTAAATGTAATCGTCGGATTCTGTTCAACTGATGTTGCAACTACCTTTCCTTCACGCAGAATCTGCCAGTTCCATTCATCAACAACACCGGTTGATTCATCAGTGAACTCCACCTGAACCGGGTAGAATTCGGATGATAACGGATCTGCAGAGAATGCTGCAACCGGTGCATCGTTCATAACCAGGTAATCAACGATCTTTGGAACGCCAACTCCCCGGCTGTCTCCTACATTCAGAATAACCTGGTATGTACCTGGTTTTTCATAGATGTGTACCGGGCTCTGAAGTGACGAGGTTGTATTATCGCCGAACTCCCATTGCCAGGATGTCGGTGTTCCACCGGTTGACTTATCGGTGAACTGAATCTGGTCACCTGCATAGGCAGATGCCGGAGCCATGGTGAAATCAGCAACTAAACCGGTGGAGATCGGATTACCAGTGACGGTTACCGATTTGGATATACTCGAGTCACCGTACTTGTCACTCACGGTCAGGGTCACATTATAGGTCCCTGGCAGGTAATAGACATGAGCAGGACTTTGCACTGATGAAGAGGTTGCATCACCAAAGCTCCACTGCCAGGATGCCGGAGATCCCAAAGATTCATCAATGAACTGAACCGTCTCTCCGGTAACTGGTGACGCAGGATTGAAGCTGAAGTCTGCAACCGGACCGGATATTACATTAATATAACTATCCTTGGTTGCGGTGTTGCTGACTCCCTCTGCATCGGTTACGGTCAGTTCAATCGTATACTTCCCGGTTTTGTCAAAGACCTTCTTCGGGTTCTGCTCAGTTGAGAATGCCTCACCATTTGCAGTCCATGCCCAGCTGACACCCTGCATAACAGACGTGTCAGTGAACTGCACTGATAGAGGAGCATTGCCCTGTGTCTTATCGGCTGTGAAATCAACATTGCCTTCACAGGCCTTGTCTTTCAGCTCAAAGGTCACATGAGCATACAGGTCATCAATGCCATCCTGGTTAAACCCATCAATCAGAGCTTTGACTGCAACTCCTGCATACAGGGAATCCTTGCCCTCTATCTTGAATAATTTGCTGTCATCAGTTGGCATGGTTGTCAGGACAAACCGGTCTCCCGTGTTTTCAGGTTCTCCAAGGCGAATATCAAAGTTATTGTTCGCTCCGGGTGCCTGGACAATCACATCATATTTACCGGTTGCTATGCTGCAGAGGTCAATGCCATTTGCCTGCAGAAGTCCCTTATTGAGTTCGAACTTGTATGTGCCATCGCAGTAAATGGGAGTTACTGTCATCAGATAATTCTTAAGACCGAACTGACTCTGGCCAAAGAGCCAGACCTGAAGCTGCTTGCAGGAGTTACCGCCTGAGCTTCCTTCAATCCAGATCTCCTGGACTCCACCCAGCTGACCACAGGGGTAGCCAGGACAACAACAGCGGGTTACATCATCCACCTCAGCGGTTATGTCAGGCTTGATGAGTGTAACATCAATGCTGGATACTGCTGCGCATTCCGGACAATTGAGAAGGCTGCATACTCCTTCCTCACATGCTACTCCGAAACAGTCACCAAATCCACATTCTCCGCCTCCGGCAGCATCACACTGACAGAACCGGCATCCTGGATCAACACTTGCCATCCAGATGGTATACTTGCCTTCACTAATCGGGACAGCCCCCGTGTCCCAGTTTGGTTCCACACGCCAGTAGTTGGCAATTCCATCCTTGGTGTCATAGACAACTGCTCTGACCGGATCATTGCTGTCAAGCGGGCTGAAGAGGTTGACACCACAGGGGTTCAGACCTGGACCGGTCAGCCAGATGTAGGTCATGTTGCTGTCAGAGTTTGTACCATCGATCCATATCTCATCACCCAGGTAGAACTCGGTCTTGGCAACGCCGGCCGGATCCTTTGTTGCACCGGTAATAGTCCCCTGAGGAACAGTAATGGTGGCAGTTGACTTCAGGTTATACAGGATATCCTGTGCCTGAATCGTGTAGGTGCCAGGACCGACTGTGGTATCAATCCAGAATGGAACAGTAACCTTTCCATCAGGTCCGGTTCTGACCTGTGCATAATAGCGAGTACCTTTCTCAAAGACATTCTTACCCTGTGACGGGAATGCATCTCCTGACGGTACAGCCTGACGGATGTTCATACCCTGGGTACAGCAATCCACAACAAGCCGTGTTCCAATCGGATATGGTCCGTCAATCGGATCAAGTTCGATGCCTTTCCCCATGAGAGCTGCTCGGTCTTCCCTAATAAACGGTGGCCGGTCACAGATCTTTCCGCTGATTTTCGGCGGACACTCATCATAAATGAAGATCTCATAGAGCGTATTTGGCATACCGGTTACCGTTGCGGTAAACTGGACATCTCTGCTCTTTCCGACCGGTGCAGATACATCAACCTTGATCTCACGTGCTGTCAGTTCCACTTTCTGTGAATCCCAGGTAAAGCCCTGACGCTGACGGTTCTTGAACATGTTGTTGACATTACAGACAGCGGTCACATCATAGGTTCCCAGCTTGTAGTTGTAATCAGTCTCAACACCAGTTCCTGCATCACGCCATCCGGTCATCCACCCGGTTGGATCTGCGGTTTCAGAGTTCAGGTTTTCAGGCCATACCCATGCTGCTGATGGATCAACTTCCAGATTAATTGTCGGTTTAATCTCAACATCACCGGAGTTTTTCCCGAGCGTCATTAATTTTAAAAGAGTTTCCCCAGTTGGATCTTTTGGATTGGTTTCATTAGGTGCTCGTACACCGATATTTACATATCCCTGACCGGGAGTGTAATCAAGACGACTGGTTATGTCATCGAGGTTCGTATCGGTGGTCATCTTGAACTGAAGAAGCGTACCCCTCTGGACCGAAGCGTTCGCTTTCATGTCAGTATTCAGATTCCAGATATCGAATGAAAGAACCGGTTCCTGAGTAATGAATGCCGGGACCGGATTTCCCTGCGGATCTAATACCGGTGTTTTCGCATCTCGTGCCTGGTACCAGACGTTCTCTTCTTTATCCGTGGGCATATTGAAGTCAGTCGGATCATTTATTTTTATGTGATCTGTCACATTTCTGACCACATCCAACGTTACAATATACCCGTTTCCACCCAGACAATTGGTGATATCCAGGTGTTCCTCACCAAAGTAGACAGTATGGTTTTGCCGGATCTGTTTGATAATCAGATTTTGATCAATATTATCAAAGGATTCAGCAGATACTATCGCAACGCATGTCATCAGGACGATGCATGTCGCCATTAGTAGATATCTGTTCATTTTCTCCCTCATCTGAAAACACCCCACGTTCAGGCAGATCTCATATCATCCCCGTACCAGAATGATACAGGTATGGCACTCACCGATCTGTCTATCACACCCCATGGTAGCTTCTGTGGCGTATTCAACTCCCATACGTAGATAATAAAAATCCTATATATTATTTCTAATATAAATATTTCCATAAGTATCTCAAAAATAAGGTTTTTCGAAATATATCCTATTTATATTACACATTGAAGCATCGAAAACTGCATCGAAGATATTTCACAAGATGATATATATTTTTTCCAATATATGTAGATAAATCGAAAAATCACGAATGCTTTCCTTGTGATTTCAAAGAGAAAAATTCACTGATGATTTTAATTCGGAAAGGTACTATTATCTTTCAGGTTTTTCAGATCGCTCTGATGCATGTATGCCGCGGAAATAAGGGGCTTTGAAATATTCTTAATTTGCTCTTATTTTCAGAGGTGCCACATGATGAGAAATTGCGGATAGTATAAAAATAAAAGTAAAAAAGAAATGAGGATCGATTAACGAATTCCAATGGGTTTTTTGGCAGTGTTTTCATAGCTGCCATTCGAGACGGTGAGAGAGACCTGATAGGTTCCTTCCTTAAGGTAGGTATGCTTCGGATTTCTCTCAGTTGAGGTCGATCCATCACCAAAGTCCCAGACCCAGCTTGTTATGCCAAAACCTGAAGAGAGGTCAGTGAACTGGACATTGGTTCCATTGGTTACTTCGGTTTTGAAATCCGCAACGACCGGGGTTGATGAACCCTGGACTGTGATGGTCTGGGTTGCAGAGTCACCACTGATTCCGGTTTCATCACTCACCGTGAGCATGACAGTATACACACCAGGGGCCATGTAGGTATACACCGGACTCTGGAGTGGTGAGGATGAACCATCACCAAAGTGCCACATCCAGGAGGTCGGGTTACCTGACGAGAGGTCAGTGAACTGAACTTCAGTTCCTACCGTTACATCTTTTGGTGCAAAGGCGAACTTTGCAGTCGGGCCTTTTGCTACCCGGATGTAATCGTTCTTTACTGCTTTACCCTTCTCATCACCATTGGTGGTAAGGCTGATTGTATACCGGCCTTCTTCAGTGAAGGTGTGTGTTGGGTTCTGTTCAGTGGAGGTTGTTCCATCTCCAAAGTTCCAGAGCCATGATGTTGCATTGTAACTCTTGTCAGTGAACCGGACGGTCAGCGGTTTGTTTCCGTAAGTCCGATCTGCATCAAAGTCAGTTCCAACCAGACAGGATTTGTCTGTGACGGTGAACTGGATGTGGACATAGTTGTCGTCAACGCTTGGATCGTCAAGGCCCTTGATGAGAGCATAGAGGACTTCAGTTCCGAGCTTGTACCCCGGTCCTTCTACCTGGACGAGTTTACGCCAGTCGTCGTCGTAGAACTTCTGGGAGTCTGGATCGGGAACAACTAAAGTTGTTGTATCCACATGAGTAAGGAAATCTTCATTTGGATTTTGTTCTCCAGGATTAATCTCTGAATAATTCTCTACCGGACCGATGTCTGGATGACCCATGATGATCCATTTTTTGTTCACTTCCACAGGTCTGGCCCATATTGAAGGATCAAGATCATCCTCATAGATGACATCATACTGATGATTATATCCTGCATCCTGAATGATCAGATCATAGGTACCTGAATCTATTCTGCACAATGGAATACCATAATATCCGAGAATATCTTTCACCACATCAAATACAAACGTCCCGTCACAATTGACAGGCACTTTTATGTTCATGAACTTCTCGTCGCCGATCTTTCCTTTGCCAAAGAGCCAGACATTCAGCTCTTTCTTCGGATTTCCGGTTGAAACTCCACTAACGTTGATAGGATGACTATCGATGGTGGTTCCACAGGGATATCCTGAGCAACAGCACCGCTCAATATCCTCAGTAATCGCGGTAAGTTCAGGAGCCTTCAGTTCGATAGTTGCAACGGCATACACATCACAGTTCGGGCAATCAAGGAGTGAACATACCTTTCCATCACATCCAGGACAAGTCTCCGGGTTTGTAAAGCACGGATGACCACCGCAATCAAGACAATTTGGACAGTTTGGCGGCCAGTTACTAATCGCCCATATGGTATAGGTCCCTGGATTCATAGGCAGGTATCTGGTCTCCCAGTACCGTGGCTTTCCAGTGGCATCATTGTTGGTAAATATCCAGTCAAATCCTTCGATGGGTGGAAGACTTACATCAATGACTTCAGGTCCATCTCCAATTGGTCCATGTGGATATGGAATCGGTATCAGGCCTCCACCACATTCAGGCTGACATGGACCGGTCATGTACAGATAGGTTCTCAGACTGTCGGTATTTGATCCAGCGATCTTGAGGGTATCACCAAGATATGCCTCAGTGATGGGTGCATTTGTTGTATCTGATGCCTGTGAGATCTGGATGGAAATATCACCCTTTTTAACAGTTAATTCAGTCTCCGCAAACAGGTGAATTCCATTACATTCGGGAGCACGTTTCTGAACATGGATCGTATATACAGGGTTATTATCCGCTTTCCAGACCGTATTATCCACTTTGATGTCTATCGTTGCTTTTCCAAGACAGTCAGTGGTAATACTTGCATAATAGAGCACACCGTCATGGTATACCTTTGGCACGACATCTCTGAAGGTTAGCCCATCACAACAGGACGGATAGACAATTTCTTTTCCTATGGTATATGGACCGCCTTCAGGATCAAACTGCAACGCAACATTAAGTGGATCATTCTCAAACCATGGCGGGCGGTCACAGATCTCACCGGTCATCTTAAGAGGACATTCCATGAGAGCGATGATGTACTCAGTCTGTGGTTTCCCCGTCACCGTGGCAGTTGCCGTTTCGGTTCTTAGAATGGTCCCAGGATTTACCGTAACACTCACGGTCTCTACAACCAGTTCCAGATTTGTTGTGGCTGATTTTGCCCCACCTATTGTTACGTAATTGTCTAATATGTGATTTGCCCAGCAGGTTGCCGATATGGCATATGTTCCCTGAGGTGAATACAAAAGACCGGTTTGTGGATCGATTGCATCGGTATCCCAAGTCTGCCACTGATGCTTGTTGGTCAGAATATTGATATCCTTGATACCTATTGCCGGATAATTCGGATTACAATCCGGACAGTTACACCCTCCGGCATCAGGACCGAGGAGGTAGTTGTAATCCTTTCCATTCGGTCCGATGACATTGATATCAAATATCGCGCTGTTCTGACCTCCAGGCCTGTTCTGAATCTTGTACAGGTTGGTCTTAATGTTAAAGTTCAGATTTGTTCCAAGGAAGACCTGCCCGGTCCGGTTTACATCAGGACATACATCATCAGCCGGAACGAGTTCAAGATGAGGTAACTCTACATAAAAAGCGACAACAGGGTATCCATTATAATAAATAGCCTGACCAGTAGTCTCATCACAGATATAAAAAGAACCCTCTGTGTATCGATTATTCATCATATACTCAGTCGGGTTGACATAATAGTTGGTCACACTCCCCGGAGCGATCGTGATATATTTATCTGCTGATGTATGTCCACCAGATTCAACATCATCCCCCCACCATCCGAGGAGATATACCGGGTTTCCAGTGTTTGGATCTATCAGCGCATTTGATATATCAAGCCCTTCTTCACCAATGAAAACCGTGGTATTCTGTTCTACAATCGGAACATTAATATTAATCCCTGCGGCCGATACTTGCGGTATAAGGAGAATGCCTATACCACAGAGCACCATGAGTGCGAACAGACCTTTCTTAAAATCGATTAATTTGTCTTTTTTCATCAACACCACTCCATCCATGAGATTTCTCTAACCTGAAAGAAATGACCGCCAATACCGATTGAAAAAATTCAAATCAGATTTGTCGTCGCTTCCTCCATCTCACCAAATTGATTGCTCAATAGCCCCCATTCTGTGATAATATACATCATATATTTAATGAAGAATATAAATATTTCTATTATTCTTTTTTAATACTGAAGAAAAAAAAAGATTATCACTTTTTTAAAAGAGAAAAAGAGAGATTGTAAAGATATTTATTGCCGTTTGAGAACATCGATCTGTTTTGTAACAGAATCTTTATTATAATCATTTTTAACAGTCAATTTCGCATAATATCTGCCGAGTTGAGAGTAGGTATGCTCGACTTCATCCCATGCTTCTGTGAACTGGTCGACTTTGCCATCGCCATACTCAAGAGTCCACTCGGTGATGAGCCCCTTCGAATTGTCCAAAAACCTCACGGTTCTCTCACCAATATCTTCCCATGAAAAGTCTGCAGAGACCTTTGGATCGATCAGTGTGATTTCCTTTGTGAATGACTGTGAACCGGCATTATTTCCAACCGTCAGAGTGACTGAAAATGTTCCATACGTGGTATACAGGTGTTCAGGGCTTTGTATTGATGAGCCCAGACCGTCACCAAAGGTCCATTTCCATGAGGTGATCTCTCCTTGGGATTTGTCAGTAAACTGCACCTGTTTCATCTGATTGGGGTTTATAGTAAATTCAAAGTCAGGAACCGGAGGACTGACCGATGGGACAAGGATGTCCTGAGTCTTGGTTGATTCTTTGTCATACTGATCCTTTACTGTCAGATTAACAGTATATGTTCCAGCAGATGCATACTGGTGTTTTGGACTCTTCTCTCCAGATGTTGAGTTATCCCCAAAGTCCCAGATACTTGTCAGCGGGGTTGCACCATAACTCTGATCGATGAACTGAATACTGAATGGTTCATTTGCAACCTTGGATATGGTAAAGTCTGCAACTGGATCATAATATTTTGCAGGAATGTCCCGTACAATAATATAATTGTATTTCCTTAACGGATTCTTCTGCTTTCCGTCTGTCCCTGTACCCTCAATTGTTAATGTAACATCATAAATTCCAGATTTATTATAAATGTGTTGAGGGTTTTTCTCTGTAGATGTTAAACCATCTCCAAAATCCCAAGAATAAGCGGTCCCATTAAAGGTTGATTGATCTGTAAATTGAACCGTTAATGGAACATAGCCTTCCTGCGGGGTAGCAATGAAGCTTAAAGCATCTTGTTTACAACGGATAGGTTCTAGGAAGAATGATGTTGTCACATATCGGTCCCTGACCCATGCCTCATCTAAAAGGGTTGTTAATTTATCAAAGGCTCGTTTACCAGTATATGAATTCGGACCTAAAACTGGAAATGCCTTTGTCCAGAAAAATGGATCTGACTTTACAACATACAGATTGTCTTTTGTGAGGTTAGACATTAAAAATGTATTCGGCTCTAAAGTGGAGATTTTTTTATAAAATGTTGAATTTTCTAATGTAACATCAAAAACTTGTTTTGACTGGTTTGTTTGTCCGGGTAGTTGAACAAGTAAATAATACTCTCCATTATCCAAATCACATAAATCTAACCCATTTGGCTTTAATAAATACTCATAAATATCTAATTGGAAGCTTCCATCTGCATCCAGGAAGGTCGTGAAATTATCAGTAAATAGATAATTCTTATCATATATTTGATTATTACCAAACATCCAAATCTGCATGGGAGTTCGTGAATCACCAAATATACCACTTAATGTAATATTGACCAAAGATGACGTAAACCCACATGGGTAACCAGGGCAACAACAGGGTTCAACCTTATCAATTGAATTAATATTCGTTGTTAATTCAGTAATTGTAAAATCTTTTTTGATAATTGGTGCCAAACAGGTGCAGGTAGGACAATCCAGTAATGCACAAACACCTTCTTCTCGTGTTTTACAAATTGATCCACATTCATTTGGACGATTGAAAAATTCTGTTACTAGATCATCGGGATTAATTGTCGATGCATATATCGTATATTTGCCAGGCTCAAGAATTGTTTCAGAAATATCCCATTTATATTCCCAAGTCCCATTCTTTCGATCAGTGAAGCCTACAATAAGAGGGTCATTAGAATTTACGGGTAAATTATTAACCTTTAATGACGTTCCACATTTCGGTAAGCCTTCACCAGTAATCCAAAGATAAATAGCATCGCTATCAAAATTTGTTCCATTCAATATAACTTTTTCACCTTTACCAGCTGAGTTAACGGGTATCAATTCAGGTGGTATACTATAATATGCCGAATAATCATAAAAAGAAAAGTCAAAACCACCAACAACAATATTTACCTTATAATCCTCAAAATCAATTTTCCGAACTGGACTTACTGGTTTTGGCAGATTTGGTTTACGATGAGCTGATGCTTTTTGAACATGAAAAGTATATTCACCGGGTTTCACGGAGGTTGAAAAATCCGGATATCTTAAGCCAATATTTATATCATGGTGCCATATTCCATCTGGTGTTAAATACCAATCTCCGGTATTGTATTGATCAGCCCATAATTCTACCATATAATGCGTACCATTCCATGGAACATCCCAGCATGTGCTATTTGATGGGTACGAGAGATTATTGGGAGATAATTCATAAAATTTTTCTCCTTTATCCTGTTCCGGCTCATAATATGCATCCCATGCCTGACCTGGTATTTTTGAATAAATAAAATCATCAATAATGTAGGGAGGTCTATCGCATACATCACCAGTCATTGTTTGAGGATTAATGATCAAACCAAAATAATATGATTCTGATGGCCGAACTGTTTCATTAACAATAACCGTAAAAGAATCATTCCCCCGCTTAACCGAATCAGGACCACTGATTGTCATTTCAGCTGATACAATATTAGAAAAAATGATTAAACAAAGTACAGAACACATCAGTACAACAATACCAAAACCCCATCGATTTTGTAGTTTAGAATTTCTTTCCTGAAATTCAAATGTTTTTTCAATCATTTTGAATTGCTCCCCCAATGAATATGTTTGATCATGGTCAGACCACAAAAACCAAACAATCAATAGATTATGCTATATAAAAAATAATATATAAATTTAACTAAATTTCCTCTGTAGCAATAATCAAAAAAGATGCAAAAAGGATTATTAAATGTAAACTACATACTCAAAAATATCCTTAGCATATCCATTGGATACTAGCAATTTTACATTGTAAATTCCTTTCGAACTATATAAATGAACAGGGTTGATCTCTGTTGAAGTAGTTCCATCCCCAAATGTCCATTCCCAGCTATTTATTCCAACTCCTTTTGAACCATCAAAAAATTGAACAAGGCGGGTTGATTGATCACCAATATATCGAAATGAAAACCATGCATCAATTATGGGAGATATTGCAGTAATATAATCAAGTTTTGTAATATTTGATGAATACGATGTCTTATTATATACCTCTAAGGTAACGTTGTATATTCCAGGTTTGAAAAAAGTGTGATTTGGACTTTGATCAAATGAAACATTTTTATCACTAAAATCCCATCTCCAACCTTTTGGATTGCCACTTGACTGGTCAATAAAATGAGCCTCAAAAGGTGCTACTCCTCTTGTGGATAATGCAGTAAAATTCGCAACTAACTGCCCATCATCCCCACCAGAAGGCTGCATGACTGTAACATTCACCAGACCATTTCCTTTTCCACTGACTCCATACTTATCCGTCACAGTAAGATTTACAGAATAATTACCAGGCGTCACATATTCCCAGACCGGATTCCTTTTCGTAGAAGTATTTCCTTCACCAAACTGCCAGAAATATTCATATGAACAGTCCTGTTTACAAGTCTGATCAATGAAGGATACTTTCAAGGGCGCGTATCCACTCACAGGAGCCATACTAAATGATACATTAGGAATCGGATAATCTGTCACGCGGATTAAACCAGTTTGATTAATTATGTCATTCCCATTCTTCGCATGAATCATCAAAGTAACATTAAATTCTCCAGTTTCATTGTACACATGAACCGGGTTCTGCTCAAATACCTTTGGAGTATTATCTCCAAAATACCACTCATAATTGATAGGTTCCTGTCCAATTGACTGATCAAAGAATGAAACCTCAAGAGGTCTCGACCCGATTCGGGGATAAGCATTAAATGCAGCTTTTGGAGTTGGTGCATTTTCCACAGTCACATTTCTGCTTTTCGATGCATAGTAAATCAGCCCATCCGAGTAAACCGTAAGATTTATCGGATATTCCCACACCATATTCGGATTTGGACTATATGGCTTGTACTGATACACATATGATAAATCAGTAGTCGTCCTTTTTGTTCCATTACCAAAGTCCCACTCAAAAACAGGGGATTCATTCAGACCGCTGCACTGAGATATCACCGTCACATTCAGAGGGTTATAACCCTTTGTCGGCGCGACGGCGAAATCAATGACTGGAGGAACAGGTTCAGTAACATTCACTAGAACATACGCCTGATCAGCACCATTTGATGCATTAAAGTATAACGTAACATTGTAGACTTTCGGCGTCTCAAAAGTTACCGTAGGATTCTGAACATCATACACATTCGGTTTTCCATCGTCGAAATTCCAGATATAATCAAATGGTTCTTTCCCTTCAGACTGATCAACAAAAGATACTTTCAGCGGGGCTGGTCCAGATTGTGGAACCGCTGCAAATCGTGCCCTGGGTGGAGCAGGTGTTTCAATAGTTACATTCTGGGTATTTTGCGCAGGATACGCAACCCCGTCAGAATACACGGTGTGACGAATAGTATAATTCCATGATTGAGATGGATTCACACCACCCGGATTATAGGTATACACGTACGAAGGTGTTGTGGTATTAACTACCATTCCATTTCCGAAGTCCCATTCATATATTGGTGATGCATTCAGCCCATAGGACCGTGAAATAACCGTAACATTCAATGGCTTCTCACCTTTTGTTGGAGCTACAGCCAGGTAAACCGGAGGAGGATAAACCGTGATCATGTCTCCAGCTAGACAAGATTTACTGTTCGAACCCTCATAAATTGTGAGATTAACAGAATAAATCCCTGGTTTCTTATAGGTATGAGTGGGATTCTGATTATATGAACTATGTAAATTCGTGGAATCAATACCGAGGAAATCAAAATCCCAATCCCAACTTGTTATTTCCCCAGATGAAAGATCAATAAAACTCACATTTAAGGGAGCAGTTCCAGCAACAGGTACTGCAGCAAAATTAGCAATAAGACCATTTCCATCCTCTGGAGCTCCAGTATACCCAGATAAGGAGGCAAGATTCCCCTGACTATTCCTCACGGTCAGATTTACCTGATAATAATCGGTATCAGTCATATTGACTGTAAAATTATCCCAACCTGACGTGTTTTGTGGTACACCAGAATTATCGGTTACCTTCCACCACCAATCGGTGATCTCTGCCATCGGAAACAGGAGTTCTTCAGAAGTGTCATTAAACCGGATTGTCCCTATCGGATTAGTTGCTGTTTTGTTTCGGAAATCAGCGGTTACCGAATATGATGGTCTAATCCATTTCCTACCATCTATAACCTGGTACACATCAGTTCCATTATAACTGACAGATGTGGCGTTTGTTAACGTAAGATTTACAATAATCGAAGTTTCATTTAAAAACGGACCGAATACTGGATTTGGAATATATGAATCACGTGATCCACTATATGCAGTTGGTTCTGTTACCGTAATATTCCAATGTCTCGTATTAACTGAATCACCGGCACTTGCAGTCGTGGTATCAAACAGATATAAAAAATCTCCATATGCCAGATTATCCTGAGAGAAATTATCTGATACAACCAGAGTCATATTTGCCTGGTTCATCCCATAAAAAGACGGGTACAATAGTGCTGTCCCAGGTTGGACCAAAACTAAAGACATTAAAAAGGTTAGAAGACATACTAACCATTTTACCAAATAGGTCTTGGAAAATATTTTTTCGATGTTACTCTCTATCATTATAACCCCACCAAATAACCATCATTCCCTTGATCAGGATAATAGTATTAATTATTGAATAGGTTATATAGATTATGGGTTATAAAGATATATGAAATATTAACTATTTTTTTCTTTTAATTTTAAAAAACGATTGAGGAATCTTTTTCTTAAATCTGAGTACAAAACAATATATTAACAAGATAAATTTTTTTCCTCTATTCGTTCTATAATGACAACTCAATCTATATCATTATTGGTAATTTAAAAGAACACAACCCAAATACAAGTGGAATATTCAACGATGCGCTTGCCTTAATCCCATTTTAAATCATATTTTAAGAAAAAAAGCATGAAAATTATTTTTTGAGTTTATCATAAAATAATCCAAGATGAAAAAATTATTTGACGATTACCCCATCGCTCCATACACCATACCCCCCGGTCTTTCCATTATATGCACGAAGTGTTACGGTGTAAATTCCAGGTGACTGGTACTCATGATATGGATTTTGATCGTATGATTTTTCACCATCGCCAAATTGCCAGAGCCAGGACGTAGGGGTACCAATGGATTCATCAATAAACTGCACGCCCAGAGGAGCTGATCCAGTTGAAGGTGCCCCTCTGAAGAATACATGGATCTGATCAGGTATTGGTTCGCTATATGTGTAGATATTATGATCATCAGAAATATTTGTAAATGTCCAGAATTCTGAAAGATTCTGTTCGACTGAATCAATTAAAATCTGTTTCATTTCTGCCCCCGGTTTTGCCTGAGTAATATATGTACAATTCGTTCCTTCCTGGTATGCTGAAATACCTGGAGGATACACGATACTCCAACGGTTTGCCGAAGCATTCACTAATTTCTGTCCAGGTATTCTCTCGAAATTGACCGAAATGGTATGATTAGTACTGATATTCCTGAATTCATACCATCCGACTGGCCCAACACTTGCCTGATCAACAAGAACATCACCGACCTGATAACCGGTATCCGAAATCATGGAAAATCTCTGATTTCCACCGGCAGGGATAATTATTAACCCTGAGGGATCTATTCGCCCGTTTGGTCCGGAACTTGCGTTAATTGAATAATGTGAGGGAGGTCCAGAAACCGAAATATAATCTGGTGCTGTGAGGGTGTCAGTTCCTGCTGTATTCGATACGGTTAGATTGACGGTAAACTGCCCTGGTCCTGCATAGGTGTGCATTGGGTGTTGCATCGTAGATGAAAGCCCATCGCCAAAGTTCCAGTTCCATGTAGTAGGATTACCAGTTGAGGAATCTGTGAACTGAACCGATAATGGGGCAACACCGCTACGGGGACTGCCAGTAAAACTCGCTACAGGTGGAACAACAGAACTTGACACGTTGATATAACCAGGAGCAGTCGTAACATTGGAACCGCCACTGTTCGAGACATTCAGACTCACCGTATACAGACCAGCTCCGGAATATGTGTGGCTTGGATGCTGATCGGTAGAAAGACCACCGTCGCCAAAACTCCAGGTCCAGTTGGTTGGTCCGCCAGTGGATGTATCAGTAAATTGAACCGATAACGGGGCAACACCGCTACGGGGACTGCCAGTAAAACTCGCTACAGGTGGAACAACAGAACTTGTCACGTTGATATAACCAGGAGCAGTCGTAACATTGGAACCGCCACTGTTCGAGACATTCAGACTCACCGTATACAGACCAGCTCCAGAATATGTGTGACTTGGATGCTGATCGGTAGAAAGACCACCATCGCCAAAACTCCAGCTCCATGATGTCGGACCGCCAGTGGATGTATCAGCAAACTGAACAAACAGCGGGGCCACACCAGTACGTGGAATTCCAATGAAACTTGCTACCGGAGGAACGGGTGGCAGCACTTGAAACTGAACATTATCATTACTATACTGACCAAAGCGGTTCACACTGACATTCCACATCCCTGTTGCAGTACCAGATGGAATATCAAAAAATCCAGTCAGATTGCTTCCTGACAGATTACCAAATGTAGTGATATTACTATAACCACTCATGGTAAGGTTGACTATCGAGCCTTCACTGAAATAATTACCAGTAAGATTAAATCCTACATTCATTCCAGCCTTTGTAAAATTCGGATAGATACCTGTCACGAATGGATTCGGAAGAGGAGATGTTGCATTAATATAACCCGCTTTTGACGTCAGGTTAGAGCCAGCAGAGTTTGCGACGGAGAGGGTTACGGTATACAGGCCGGGTGTTTCATAGGTATGAATCGGGTTTCGGATTGTAGTATTTGCACCATCTCCAAATGTCCAGTAAAACGACGTTGGATTTCCGGTAGATGTATCATTAAACTGGACACAGAGGGGGATGTCTCCAGATGTGACGTTTGAGGTAAAGCTGGCAACAGGAGGCAATGGGACCGGATTTGTTACATTGATATAACCTGGTGCAACTCTTGTATCTGAACCACCGGCATTCGAAGCAGTCAGGTTTACGGTATACAAACCTGCAGTGGTATACGTGTGAACCGGATTCTGGCTTGATGAAGTATTTCCTTCACCAAAGTTCCATAGCCAGGACGTGGGACTGCCTGTTGACGTATCGGTGAACTGGACAGTAAGAGGAACAAGACCTGTTGTCACATTCGAGGTGAAATTGGCTACAGGAGGAGGTGTTATAGTATTGGTATACCCCTTAATGCATATGCTGGTATTTACAAAACCAGGAATTGTTACTATATCAGTCCAGGAATTTCCATCTGAACTGACATATCCTTCACCCGGATTTGCAGACCATGTATTACCAATAGGCCCAGAAGCAGGATTCTCGACTGCAAGTGGATATCCATAACTTGGATTTGTCAAGTGAACAACAATTGAAAAGATATCACCAACGGAAAGGAAAACTGGTGTATCAAGACTAATTGTATGATACCCACTCATCGGTATTGTCCCAGTCTTCTGTGAAAGAATGGTCGAACCAACTGGCCCTCCTGCTGTTGGATTTTTATAAACACGAACATCGTAGGTAGCAGAGACATCATTTGTATAAAAACCAACTGCGGTAAGGTTTTCATCTGCCGTCGCAGTAAAAATATTTCCGCCCCAGATGCTTGTTGAGGGAATGCCAATATACGATGAAGTCCCAGCAGGATCATACTGATAAATACCCGAATAATCATTCACATCCGAACCAAAGATATGGGCATTGTATTTCCCAATTGTCGGATCATGATACGATATCCATCCATATCCCTGATCACCCCAGCTGGTACCCCAACTGTTTCTAAGCAGAAATGCACCATCACCAGGCGCAGGAGTGGTGAAATTATTCCTGTTGTAATTATCATCCCAACCTACCAGATTAATACAATGGTTGGAACCTGAACATGTCGGACAGTAATATGATTTATGGGTGAAATTATACGACGCGGGATTCCAGTAAAACGAACTAATCAAAGCACCATTGTTTACAATTGAACTCTTAATTGTCTCCAGATCTGAAGCGTTAGCCATACCTGGAATCCAGTAAATTTCCTGAACATGTTTCGTTATAGGACCTGAAGGGGAAGTATAATTCCATGTGTCAACAGGATACGGGTCGGTCGTCTCATTCACCGGCCCCATCCAGGCGACAAGATAACCTCCGGATTTAAGATAATTCCCTCCGGTATTAGGACCAGTGAGCCAGAGATTGCGATTGACTACATGTTTTTCAGAAAAATCGTAAGTCTGATTTGGTTTCAGTGAAGACTCAAGTGATGCAAGTGATCCAAATGCCCAGCAGGTACCCCAGGGATTCTGATTTTTAATTGGTGTTAATTTATCAAAGGTTCTGAGATCATACGATGAAGGATACAAATCCTGAACATTTGAATCAAAGGGACGTTTCCCAATCAGATGATCAAATGAAATCACCGGAGGTTCATAGCCAAGTGCAAATTCACCGGTCTCATTTAAAGCATTAACCCTTTCCAAATACTTCAGGTATTCTGGATTAATTGGAGCTGATGATGCCACAGGAACATCTGCCGCATTTTCTTCCCCATAACAGGATAATGTTATGCTAATAAGTACAAAAAGTACCAATAAAATGTTTTTAAGTTTGAAAAAATTCCCCATCATTTCATTACTCCCCCTTGAATAAATATAGATTAATGAGTTTTTTAATATACTATCTAATAAATATATCGATGAAAATGATTTTCTTGCAAAACTATAAAAAATAGGAATAATACAAGAGATAATAGAAATAATGAGGCAGAATTATTCCAATCTCACTAACCTACCGGCAAATTATAAATGAATTGAGACAAAAAGAGCTGCATGGATCCAGACCAGGAACTCACATAGATATACATTTGATGAAAACATGAAACAAAAAATCCCTTACGGTGTGATGAATTATGCAGAAATTATTAATGGCTCCTATTACTTTATCGATAAAACTAAATATATATATGACCTTGAAAGCGTTAACAACCCGGTTTTTTTAAGACCACGAAGATTTGGAAAATCCCTACTCTGCTCAATGCTTCACTATTATTATGATAAAAAGGAAGCAGGGCGTTTCCAAACACTTTTTGGTCACACATGGATTGGAAAAAACCCGACTTATACCCACAATACATTCATTGTCCTCAAATATGATTTTTCAACGATTCCAATCTCAAAAAATTTTTCTGAAATTGAGCATAATTTTAATCGATATTGCAATGAACTCCTCATCAGTGTCCAGTCTGCTTATGAAGATATATTAAAAGACTTTCCACCGGTTCAACCTGAAGGAAACGCCTCCACCAATTTATCTGTATGGTTGGATAAAATAGCCATTACGCATTCAATCCAGGTGTATGTTATTATTGATGAATATGACAATTTCGTAAATCAGCTCATTACGACTCACCAGGACCATCTGTATCGGGAGATAACCTCCGGAGACAGTTTTTTTAGAACATTCTTTAAAGTACTAAAAGCGGGCAGGCAAACGGGAGCTATTTCCAATGTTTTTATCACCGGAGTTCTTCCGATTACCATCGATGACCTGACTTCCAGTTACAATATTGGAAAATTTATCACCTTATCTCCAACCTTTGAACATATGCTTGGATTTACCAAGGAAGAGGTAAATCATCTCCTTGACAGGATATTTCACGATTATTCCCTTCCTTCTGATTCGCGAGATCAGGTAGAAGAGACAATAAAAAACCAATATAACGGATATACCTTTGTGAATCCCGAAGGAGAAAAATTGTATAATCCTACCATGCTCATGTATTTTCTAGATCTCCTATGTGAGCAACAGAAGATCCCAATAGACCTTATCGATTTGAACCTCCGAACTGATTTATCCTGGGTAAAAAGAATTACTGGTAGTAACCCGAAAACGACCGGGGAATTTGTCCATGAACTGACGGTGCAGGACACTATCCAGTATAACAGAAATCTCCTCGTATCTAAGTTTAATATGAGTCAGTTCTTTGAACGGAACTTTTACCCGATCTCATTCTTTTATCTTGGAATGCTGACAAAAAAAGATGAATTCAGATTAGAATTGCCTAATCTTTCAATGCGGGCCATCATGGTTGAATATTTCAATGAGATAAACCATATGGATATAACAACAGATTATGGAGCAGTGCAGGAGGAGTTTGGAAGGAATCCGGATCTTCACATGCTCTTTTCCAAATACTGGGAACTCTATATTAAGAAACTTCCCGAAGCAATATTTACCCAGGTGAATGAAAATTTTTACCGGACAACTTTTTATTCGTTCTGCAGCCAGATCCTCTTTTCATGGTTTACCTGGAATATTGAGCGTTCATATCCACAGGGAAGAACAGATCTCGAATTCGTAGGGAAATATCATGAGCGGTTTGCTGGCCTCAGATGGATTATTGAATTCAAATACTATTCCAATACTGAATGGAAAAAACTGAAAATCCCACTAGAAACATTGGATCTTCAGGAACAGGATACATCGCAGATCCTTAGATATGGAGAAAACCTGAAACAGGAATATCCACAAGCCAGAATTCAGATGTTTATTCTATACTGCATAGGCAACATTGGTTTTCGTATATTTGAAATTACAAAACAGCATTCGTGAAGAATTTTCTAAAACGGACCGATAAAATATAAGATTAAGAATTTACCTGGATACAATCATTACATACTCCATATCCACCGGTCTGACTGTTATAAGCCCGGAGAGAGACCGTGTATGTTCCTGGAATGGTGTAGGTATGGGTCAAATTCTGTAACGGAGAGCTCGTTCCATCACCTAACTGCCAGTACCAAGATGAAGGTCCTCCTATAGAAGTATCATTGAACTCGACTGTTAGAGGAACACTTCCGGATTGTGGAGAGATAGTAAATATCACATGAATTTGGCCAGGTACAGGCGTTCCAGTTGTATTAATCGAATGGGTATCATTGATATCAGTAAAGGTGTAATGTGAGATGTTCCCCTGTGAAACCTCATCCACCTGAACATCTTCAAGGATGGCACCAGGTTTTCCCTGAGTCAGATACAGTGCATTCGTTCCTTCAACATATGATTTTGTCCCATACGGATGGACAAGCGACCAAGGATCAGACGAAGCGGAAATGGAATGCATTGGAGAGACCAATGTAACCCAGATATCACTCCAGCCATGATTTCCAGAAACATCACCGTCATTTGATTCTGAATCACCTCCAATAAAATATCTGCCATCAGTATTTTGAACTACTCTATATGCACCATCATAGTCTGATCCACCAAGGCATTGCTGCCAGATCAGATTACCGGAATTATCAAGTTTTACTACCCAATAGTCAGCATATCCGTGATTTCCAGAGACATCGCCATCATCTGACCAGGAATATCCGGCAAGCAGATATCCGCCATCTGAAGTCTCAATGACTGAATATGCATGATCATCATCTGATCCACCTAGACTCTTCTGCCAGATCAGATTACCGGATTTATCAATCTTTATTACCCAATAATCACTGTTGCCATGATTTTCGGAGACATCGCCGTCATTGGAATACGAATATCCTGCAATCAGGTATCCCCCGTCAGATGTCTCAATAACTGAATGTGCATACTCAAAATCCGAACCACCCAGACATTTCTGCCAGATCAGATTACCGGATTTATCAATCTTTATTACCCAATAATCACTGTTGCCATGATTTTCGGAGACATCGCCATCAGTGGAATACGAATATCCTGCAACCAGGTATCCCCCGTCAGATGTCTCAATGACTGAATATGCATGATCGTATTCGGAACCACCAAAACACTTCTGCCAGATCAGATTGCCGAGGTTATCGATTTTAACAATCCAATAATCAGACAACCCATGATTGCCTGAAACATCCCCATCATCTGACCAGGTGTATCCGGCAAGAAGATACCCGCCATCAGTAGTCTCAATGACCGAACGAGAACTCTCATCATCTGTTCCACCAAGGCATTTCTGCCAAACCAGATTACCTGAGGAATCGGTTTTCAGAGCCCACATGTCTGACCAGCCATGATTGCCGGAGACATCACCATCATTTGAATCCGTAAATCCGGTCACTAAATATCCGCCACCAGAAGTCTGAATGGTAGAACGTGCGCTGTCAAAATCAGTACCGCCCAGACATTTCTGCCAGAGAAGGTTGCCGGCAGGACCCAGTTTCACAATCCAGGCATCATCCCATCCATGGTTTCCAGTGACATCCCCATCTGTTGAATATGTATACCCTCCAATTAGATATCCCCCATCATTTGTATGAAGAACGGACCAGATCCCTTCATCATCTGATCCTCCTACTGATCTCTGCCAGTTCCGCTCTACAACCGGGATTCCGGCAGTGGAAAAGAGTGAAGTATTTTCTTGCCGGGTTTCCATTCTTGGACCATAATTACTCATTTCAGACGGTATCTTCTCTCGGGAGTAATTTACATCCCTGTCTTCCAAAAAGAGCGAACTTTTTACTCCTGAATTAAACATCTTATGATGCAGGTCAGGCTGTTCTTCAGCCATAACAGGAATGAGCCCTCCCAGAAGGAGTACTAAACCCACACAGATTATTGTCTTTATTAGTCCTGAATGTAGCCCATCCATACATTTTCTTCTATGTATAACATTATTATATTATCTATCACATATCGAGATTTCAATTAATAATTCATTCTTTTCGCGATAAAAATCCATAATTAATGCAAAATTAAAGAGACATTACAACAAAAACATGAGAAAAATTATGGGTGAATAGCAAGACTCTCATCTGCATCATCCAACTATAGAACGGTAATACAATTATTACAGACTGAATTACCCCCAGTTATATCATTAAACGCTCTGAGTGAAACCGAATACCGTCCAGGAATCATATATATATGTTCCGGATCCTTCTCTGTTGAATTACTGCCATCACCAAACTGCCAGTACCAGGAATTCGGACTTCCAATTGAATTATCAGTAAATTGCACTTTCAGAGGATAGTTCCCAACACTGGGTGAGTACGTAAACCGGACATGAACCTGATCCTGTTCAGGGCTGCCATTCGTTTCTATGATATGATCCTGATCAATAGATGAAAAGGTATAAGAAGGAGCCGATGCATTCAAAAATCCATCTACCCGGAGATTATTCAATACAGCCCCGGGTTTTGCCTGTGTTATATAGTATGGATCTGAATACCGGGGATAGGTGATATTTCCAATGGGATGGATAATTGTCCATTCATCAGCAAAAGATGACACATTATGACCGATTCTGACTAGTGGAGCGGTATCATACACACCCTGGCCAGACTTCACCTCGTAGGGAACCTGCGAATACCCGGTCACTGATGGAGCCTGGATATCAGACCAGCCGTTCCCATCAGGATTACTCCAATAATTACCTGCAATAAATGGTCCTGATATGATGTTTTTACCTGGAGTCGGTCCATTCGGATTTGTCCAGGTGATATTTTCTATATGCCCTGCTCCATCAAGATGCACAAGGCTCCCAAAGTAATTATCAAATATCGCACCATACCCACAACTGTTATTCTGAAGAATAAAGAGGTCAGCCTGTGTATGAGCGGTGATACGATTATGTCGTACGATGAGGTCTCGTGCCTGGTCAGATATCCTGATACCGAGAGAATTGTTCACCACCATATTTCCTGAAAGAGTCGTATTATTACTACGAGCTGTTGTATCTATTCCAGCTCGAGAATTCTGAATGGCAATATTGTCGTGAACAACCCCATGCGGCATGTAGCTGATCAATCCACTATACCCATTCATGAGGGCAATATTATCCTTCATGATCGTATAGTACCCTTTTCCTGTATCACCAGGATCAGGACCTACATAGACACCTCCAGCAGCAATCCCATATCGATAATTATTGATAGCATAGTTCCTTGAGATATCTGCATGATTTCCATGATTTAATATCCCGTTCCTCCCCCGAAAGACATAATTATGATATAAAGATGAATTATCACCATATGAAAAGATACAAACATCACCAGTATCTTCAACCGTATTAAAATGTATCTGTGAATAATTTCCTCTTGATTGAATACCATGGGCTGATGCATTTCTGATCGTGTTATTATGTATGAATGCGTATTCACCTTCAGAATAAATACCATGGTAAAAATCTGAAATCAGACTGAAATTTCTAATAATACACTGATAACTCTCTGGCAGGATTTGCACACCATCACAAAATCCTCCAGAACCCATGACCTGGTGGCCACTTCCATCCAGTGTAACGCTCTGATTTTCGAGTCGGATTGCATAGTCTTCTGATGTGGTTCTCATATTATCTGTGCAGTAATACAAACCCGGAGCAAGGATCCGAATCTGCCCATCCGAATAATCACCAATGAATATATAATCAGAACCAGAATGACCAGGTATAAGCGGTATTCCAATATTTTGAACTCCAAAGATACCTGAATCACTTAATTGGGCTGAAACATGAAAGATGCCTGTAATCAAACCGATGCAAAAAAACGTGGTAATCATCACATTCCTTAAACACATATCCCTACTCTCCCCATGAATAACTCGCAAACCTGTCCCTTCGAAATATCAAAATAATTAAATAATAATGAGGGTGTTGCACAACTCAGATCCCCCCATAATTTTTTAACTAAGGTCAATCAAAAGTACTTTACCTTAGTACGTCCAACATATACTCAATGTATAATACGATAGGTCGGGATTTTGAACAACTTTACCTTCTCCCTGAGGATATTAGAGACTGGGTTCCGAGTGATGATTTCTGTCATATATTAATTGATTTAATCTCAATTCTCGACCTATCCCCATTATATAAGGAATACCGGGAAGACGGCCAAGGTGCGGCATTTTATCATCCAGAAATAATGACTGGTTTGATCATTTACTCATATTTTAATGGAGTTCGTTCAAGCCGTCAAATAGAGAATAAATGCAGATACGATGTAGGATTTAGAATAGTAACCCGCAATTCTCTCCCAGACCATTCCACAATCTCGCGATTTATCAAGAAAAACAGTTCTTTTATTGGACAACTTTTCATTCCAGTATTGACTCTCCTTAATGAAGCAGGATTAATCAATAACGTCCTTCTCGCCTTGGATGGAACAAAACTAAAGGCGAATGCTTCACTTGGATCGAACATGCCATATGAAAAGATTGAGGGAGAAATTCAAAAATATCTAAAGGAAGTCCAAGAAAAAGATGATGTCGAGGATCGTCTTTATGGCCCGGATAAATCAGGTAACGAGGTTCCCGATGATTTTAAGACTCACTCAAAAAGGATAAAACGATTCATTCAAGCAAAAGAACGACTTGAGGCTGAACATAAGGAGAAATCCCAAAAAAAGGAAGAGAAGATTGCCCAAAGGGAGGAAGAGGAGAGAGAGTCTGGAAAAAGGAAACGAGGTAGAAAACCTAAAAAGCCTGCAAAAAACCCTGATGAACAAAGTCTTGCAAACACTACAGATCCTGATAGTTCAATAATGAAAAGTGGGCCTGGTTGTATTCAAGGATATAATGGCCAGATAATTGTAAACCAGGATGGCTATATTCTGGTTCCGTTTTTAAGTAATTCACCCGTTGATTACAGATTACTTCAACCATGTTATGAAAGATTAGAGGAAATTGCTCAATTAACCGGCTTATCGCTTGAATATCTTAATTTACTTACTGATGCTGGTTATTGGAGCTATGAAAACTATCTGTATATGAAACAGCAGGATATTGGATTTCTCTGTTCTACATGCCATGAACCAGATATTTTCAGTATTAGAGGCCTCGAGAGAAGTTTACTTGAACTTGAACGAATTTCCGATCAACTTTTTGATGGCATTTGCAGTATTCCAACGTTAGCATCTATTGGTGATTGGTGTACGAGAAATCTCATTCAAGATGATAATATTCCAACACCCGCTTCTATTGCTAAAGGGATTATGGAAGTGACAATGACTCCGTATGGTGCCAAAAAGACATATTCACAACGAAAAACGATTGTTGAACCCGCATTTGGATGGATTAAAGAAAATCGCAATTTAAGAAAATTGCAGAGAAGGGGAATATCACATTGTCAGGATGAATGGAGTTTGATTTGTTTAACACAGAATCTTCGGAAGGTCTGTTCAAGAGGGGAGTTGAAGAAATTCAGAGAACTGATCCTGCAAAAGAAGCGGCATATTATCTGTAATAAGGGAGTGGGTATTAGAATACCTTATTCAATATTGTCCGATGCATTATCATCTTTGGGCAGAATGATCGGAGACAATTTTCTAAAGATGTTGATAAGAAAAAGTACTTACCAAAAATTTTCCAAATTTTAGTCATGCAACACCCTCTAATCTATAATAAATTATGACTAGATAAAACTTACCGATCTGTATAAGGTCAAAAAACGATATGATCAACGGCTCTATCACTTTTCCAATGATCCATGACTGATATTTGAAAGAGTATCACCTAATTTTCTGTATTTTTCCTACTCTTCTCGAAAAATGAATGTACGAAAGGTAACCATCATTATTATTCAACTTTCTCAGCTCATAACCTGCAGTTTGTTCCATCATCCCAGAAAAAACCTGACTGCAGGATTAATGTGATACTCTTTCTTTTCATCAGGAGATAATTAGAGTTTCGGCAATATTAATTCTGATATAAATACCCTTAAAACTCTATGCAGGGTTTGTTCATGAATCACGATGGATCTCTCTGGTTTCTGGATCAGATTAACTCATTCAGTTCAAAAACCTTAACCCCTTTATTCGTAAATATATCTCTCCCTTCTACAGTCCTTGCAGCTATGCCCAGGGTTACCGGATATGTTAATCTCTTCACCATACCGGTTTTCACCTCAAGGTTTTTCAGGATGATTTCCGTATCTTCATAACTCAGCTCCCGGTTTTTTATCTCCACAGCAAGTGATCCAGCAGACCCTATTGCAAGAAGATCAATCTCATCACCCCGCCTGTTCCACCAGGATCCAAACCGTTCATAATCAGTAGCAAGCCGGGGAACCAATAATTCCCTGACCATCTCTTCAACCTGCCATCCGGCAAAATCATTCCATTCATCCAGGATTTTTTGTTTCAGGAGGTCATACCTTCCATGTTGGTACAGAGTCATATTCCGATAGATATACCTGCAATAAAACCGGATAAACGGATCTTTCAGGAGATATCTTCCCATTTTTGAATGGAACCGCTCCTCAGTTACCGGCACCCGGTATTCAATGATGCCAAGAATATCTGATAATTCGGTGAGATATGGGGGGAGAGAACTTGGAGCAATATGAGTCAGATCTGCAATCGTCTTCTGGGTAGATCTCCCGTCTGCAAGTGCTCCAAGAATCTCGTAGTATGTCGTATGACCCCCACCAAACTCTTCTATCAGCATGGCACTCATCTCCTGAGAAAGAGGAGCGAGATTACTCAGAATCACTCTATCCAGGGCTTCTTCAAAAGAATGACAACCATATTTCTCAAGTATGTGATAATAATAGATTATTCCACCAAAGAGGAGATACAATCGTAGTTTTTCTTCCCTGTTGTTGACACAAAGATCATCAAGAATGGAGAAGCATTCAGATGCCTGGAATGGCTTTAAGGTGATAATTGAGTCTGCCCGACGGAAAAGAGGAGCTTTAGTATCGATAAAGATCTTCTGTATCATTCCGACTGATGAACCTGAAGCAATGAGAAAGAGATGTGATTCTTTCCCCTTTAGATCCCACATGTTCTGAAGCTGTGAAATAAAAGCGGGATAAATGTCTAAGAAACGTTGGAATTCATCAAAAACTACGATAAATGGTCTTTCAATCCCAAAGAGAAATTCCAGAAAGGCTTCGGGAGTTGGAAATGAGATATATTGAGGAAGGGAAAGGACTTCTCGAATGTATGAGGTATATTCAGCAATCAGGATATCAATATTTTTGTGAGGATCAACATACAGGTATATGCCATCCTTCCCTTTCAAAAATTCCTTAATAAGTTCTGTTTTTCCGATACGTCTCCGGCCGGTTATGACTGCAAATGAGGGTGCCTTCTCATGGAGCATGGTTAACAGTGATAACTCATCCTGTCTTCCATAAAATTTTATATAATTACATTCATAATCATTATATTTATAATTATTATGTATTTCTAAGGCATTCAATATACTCTTTCAATGTCACAAAAAATAAATAAATTTTAATTTACAATGAAATATTATTATTCATAACCCGAAATCCCCCGGCCTGATTATCAACGGGAAAAACTAAATGCCAACCAATCCTCCTGAAAATCTGGTGTCAGGTACCAATATAATGGTTCAATGGCGGGAATTTTAGAGTAAATCATAGATCGGCCCTAATGAATCATAGGGTAGCACATGACACTGACCTCTCATCTGATTAGTCACACCACCATACACTACAAAGGATCTCTCAGGTTTCTGACCGGATAATCTATTCCAATATTCAATATTCTTAAAATAATCTCCGGATATTGTCCTTCCGGCTTTCATCTCAACAGGTATTAATTCAGTCCCTGCCCTGTCAATCAGACAGTCTATCTCATATCCACTCTTATCTCTCCAGAAATAGAGATTACTTTCAAATCCCCGGTTTAACCGGTATTTCAGGAACTCACCGATGATAAAGGTTTCAAATAGCCCGCCTTTCATGGGATGATTTAAAATCTCTTCAGATGAGCGGATTCCGATAAGATAGGCGGCAAGACCGGGATCAGTAAAATAGAGTTTCGGCATTTGCACAAGCCTTTTATTAAAATTTTTGTGGTGAGTTCTTACCAGAAATACAATGAAGGATGTCTCTAATAGCGATAACCAATCCTGAGCAGTTTTATAGTTTATTCCACAATCATTTCCAAGTGAGGAAAAATTTACAATTTGTCCAACCCGGTTTGCACACATCCTCAGGAATGTCTGGAATAATGAGAGATTCTGGACCTGCTTTAATTGCCTGAGGTCCCGTTCCAGATATGTCTGAACATATGCGGAATAGTAATCAGATGGAATGATAGTATCGGTGTAAAGTCTGGGGTAGCACCCCTGATAGAGATAATCTTCATAGTTTTTTTTGTGAATTCCATTCCGATGTAACTCATCCATGGAGAGGGGGAGTAACTTGAGAATTCCAATCCTTCCTGCAAGGGACTGGGATATCTTTTCCATCAATAGGAAATTCTGGGATCCGGTAAGAATGAATCTGCCAGTCGTGTCCTTGTTGTCTATGATTCCCTGAAGGTAGGAGAATAACTGAGGAACATGCTGAGCTTCATCAATAATTGCCCCTGTTTTTGTATATTGAAGAAGAAAAGTCCGGGGGTCTTCTTCAGCAAACCGCCGGGTATCCGGGTCTTCAAGCAGCGTATATGGTATATCTGGAAAGATATCCCTGACTAATGTCGTTTTTCCAGATTGACGCGGTCCGATTACTGCAACAGCTGGAAATCCAATGGCTAATTGTTTCAGCTTCTCTCCGGCAGTTCTCTGAATCATCATTTTTGCCAAATTAGTATTGCAATTCCTAATTTGTCCTATTGGAAGAAAATAATTGTGGTGAAAATTTTCAGGAATGAAGAGAGAATTGCCAGTAACAGGATCTCCCAATTAATAAGTTGAGAAAGTATAGATTATTAATATGTATCATGAATAGGTTTTGGTGTTTGATTACTATCGACAATTTTCTTATATTCTTTGACCTACATTCTCATGTATCTGCATCATGAAAGTCATTACCAATCCTGTTTCATGGCTCGTGATATCGAGCATTTGCCATTTCATAGATTTCAAATAGAAATTGTGTAAACGCCATTGTAATACGAAGAAGAGTAATTATTTAATCCCATACTCTTAAATCCGGATTCCCCCAGGTATATATAATAATTGATGAATATGATAACTTTGTAAACCAACTTATTACCTTGAATCAGGACCGGTTGTACGAGGAAATCACATCGGGGGACAGTTTTTTCAGGACCTTTTTCAAGGTGCTTAAAGAAGGCAGACAGACAGGATCTGTTGCAAACGTATTTATTACCGGAGTCCTCCCAATTACTATTGAGGATCTGACTTCCAGTTATAATATCGGAACATTTCTTACCCTTGGTTCTTCCTTTGAACATATGCTTGGGTTCACCCAGACTGAAGTGAATTCTCTCATAGATACAATCTACCAGGATTATGGAATTGATCCATCTACCAGGAAGCTGGTTGATGAGGTAATAAAAAGCCAGTATAATGGCTACCATTTTGTCAACACAAATATCGATGCAGTATATAACCCGACAATGCTTATGTCCTTTCTCCGGGAATTCTGTGACCAGAAAATTATTCCAAAAAATCTCACTGATCTGAACCTTCGAACAGATCTTTCATGGGTTAAGCGGATTACCAACCGACCGGAGAACACTGAAGAGATCCTCACCGATCTCATTCAATCAAATACAATTCCTTATGAGGGTGTTGCACCAATGATCAATATCATGCAGGATCACAAATGATCGATCTCTACCCCTTAAGCTATCAACCAAAATAGACTAATTGATGTATGAACCTGCATGTATCAATTCCCACTTTACATACTGTGTTTGCAAAAATATAGGAAAAACCTGAACCTCTTGACGGTTTTATAATATTCGTAGCAAATTCTTTAATTTTAACTATACCCTCAAATCTGATAAGTTTTTTTATATTATGCACTAATGCAGCTAAAAAGAATTCTCCCTCGCAATTCTCTTTCCCTTTTTGAGAGAAACTCCTAAACCTCATATTATGTTTCATATTACCAAAAACTGGTTCGACCATGTATTTTCGTTTTCGATATAACTCTCTACCAGTGGGGGATTTCACACGTACTTCCATAACTCGTTTACAAATTTCCTGAGTTGTTGCTTGTTTCTCTCTGTTCATAAAAGATTGCCAAACAAACGTCCCGATACTTTGCAATTCCGGAAATGTGATTATTTCTCCCATACAAATCGCCCGACATATCATTTCCATTCGTGAGATATACCCATCATTATCTGAATATTCTGGAATTTTTCTTTCTTTAGAAGGAGGGATGATGAGTTGAATGCCATAATCCAATTCTGCTAAAGAATTCGGGTATGAGAAATAACCTGCATCAGATAGTAGTATATTAGGCGAAATTGATGGATGAATACCCGTAAAAAGGTCTTCGAGTTCATTTAGCATAGGTATTAATAATTTTTTATCGTTTTGCTCATCTGATATCATTGCAGCGAGGATAAATTGATTTTCAGAAACGATAATCTGCCCATTATACCCTTGAATCCAGCCATTGGTGGTTGACATTATCTGACTTTCAGGATCAGTGAGATTTACTTTTGAATCTGAAGATGGCTCTTTTTTAGGCTCTAAAGGCTTTCTACCTCGTTTCTTTTTACCCGATTCTAATTCTTCTTTTTCGCGGTCCAGAATCTTTTCTTCTTGTTTTTTAGATTCGATATCATGTCGTTCAATTAATTTCTCTTTAGCCCGATTAAGAACTTCCTTTCGTTTTTCTTTTGTTGAAAGATGCTCAGGTAGTCGGTTAATCTCCATATCCTGAATATTTATATCATCGTTTTCTAACTCATCAATTTCCTGTGATTCATCAAAAAGCCGACCTAGCTCTGCTTCAAGGTATTTTAATTTTTTATTGGCTGATAAAGAGGCATTACAGCCAAATTTTGATCCATCGAGGGCTAGGACACCGATTCTTGCTATCCCGGATTCTACGATAATTTGAGATAATTGTTTAAAAAGGGATTTGATTTCTTTTGAATTATTCTTCTTGAAACGATAGATCGTTGTATGGTCAGGTGTAAGATTATTGGCGACGATCCGATATCCAATATCATAATGGCAGCACATCTCAATTTTTCTGCTAGATTTTTCTCCACGAATCATTGAATAAATTATTATTCCAAGCATTGAACGAGGATCAAAAAAGGCAGAACCGCGACCATCGTCACGATATTTATTAATAAATGGACTAATATCGAGAATCGAAAGAATTTCTAATATGCCATAAGTAATATCATTTTCAGATAGCCAGTCCATCGCATTGACAGGGAGTAAAAATTGTTGTTCATTACCATATCCTCTAATCATGTTATAGCGATGAGACATATAATATATTGATCTTAATAATATATATAATTAAGCTTTAATAATTTATATTAAGCTTTTTTTGTGTTTGTGCAACAGCCTCTTATGACGAGGAATATCTTGTTTCAAAATTCAACAAAAATCAATTTTTTAATAGGAATTATTACCCAATCTCTTTGTTTTACCTTGGCATGCTCACCAGGAAAGATGAGTTTATGCTGGAACTTCCCAATCTTTCCATGAGAAAGATCTTTACCGAATACTATAACGAACTCCTTCATATCGATGTATCTACCCGGTATGCATCCATGATGCAGAAGTTCATTCATAATCCAAACCTTGAACAACTCTTCACAGATTATTGGGAACTTTATATCAGGCAATTCCCTGAAGCAATCTTCACTTCGGTGAATGAAAATTTTTATCGCACGACTTTTTATGAACTCTGTAGCAGATATCTCTCAACCTGGTTTACCTGGAACGTTGAACGATCATACCTGAAGGAAGATCTGATCTTGAATTTGTTGGAAAATATCATGAGCGGTTTGCCGGACTTCGATTGGTTATTGAATTTAAATACCTGTCAAATACTGAATTTTCCCGGATGAAAGAAAAACTTGAAGATTTTAAAATGAGGAAAGAGGATACGATCCAGATAGAAGGGTATGCAAAAAGCTTGATACAGGAAAATCCTGAGGCACATATCCGGCTGTTTGTGATATATTGCATAGGTAACACCGGGTTTAAAATATTTGGAATATGAAATAGGAAGATACGGCACGATTTCAGCCTGTCATGACTTGATCAGGATTTATTAATTGTCATCACAACAGAATGAAAATCCGATTATAGAAATTGTCGATACATCTCCAATAAAAACCGTTACTCTATTTTTATCATCACCACTCTACATAAAAAAACGTTCGGCCTACAAGATGTCAATGTGACCATAGGGTCGTTCGATATAACTTTAATGAATTTATAACGCTGGCGATGAGAGGGCAAATATTTGAAAATTCAGGGCACCTTTCATCAATAGGCTGATCACAATCAGATACATTCCGTAGACAATTCATCATACCTCTTATCGCCCTTAACCAAGTATAAGTTAAATATTTACCACCGGAATCACAATCTAATGGACTATTAAATATGCAAAAAAATATCCCCTATGGAATAATGAATTTTGCCGAATTAATTCTGGAAGACCGTTATTTCATTGATAAAACACAATATATATCAGAATTGGAGCTAATAAAAAACCCCATTTTCTTACGGCCAAGAAGGTTTGGAAAATCACTCTTCTGTTCAATGCTCAAGTATTATTATGATATTAAAGAGAAAGATAATTTTGAAAAATATTTCAGCCATACCTGGATTGGACAGCATCCCACTCATAACCATAACAAGTATATTATTTTACACCTGGATTTTTCTAGAGTTGAACCTGAAAATTCAATAGAGAAAATTGAGCATAATTTTAAACAATACTGCAATAACCTGCTCATATTACTTCAAAAGTCTTATTCAGGAGTCTTGGGATCAGCTCCGGATCTTCCCGTAGATAATCCAGCCTCTACAAACCTTGGGATATGGCTGGATGCAATTCAATTATCCGGTGGCCCACCGGTTTATGTAATTATTGATGAATATGATAATTTTGTCAACCATTTCATTACCAGTCATCAGGATCATCTGTATAAGGACATTACATCAACTGAAAGTTTTTTCAGGAGTTTTTTTAAAGTTCTTAAAAATGGAAGACAAACCGGGTCTATCGCAAATCTCTTCATCACCGGTGTATTGCCCATTACTATTGATGATCTCACCTCTAGTTATAATATTGGAACATTTCTTACACTGGACCCATCCTTTGAACACATGCTTGGATTTACCCAGACAGAAGTTGATCAACTTCTGGATTTTATATATAGAGACTATGGAATGGATTTTTCCACTCGAAAACAGGTAAATGAAGTTATTAAAAGTCAGTATAACGGGTATCATTTTGTTCATACCAATTCTGATGCCTTATATAACCCAACAATGCTCATGTTCTTCCTTCGGGAATTCTGTGATCAAAAAATAATTCCAAAAAACCTTACGGATCTGAACCTTCGAACAGATCTGTCATGGGTTAAGCGGATTACCAACCAACCTGAGAATACTGAAGAGATTCTCACCGACATTCTCAAAACCAATACTATACCCTATGATGAGGAATACCTCATTTCGAAATTTAACAAATCCCAGTTCTTTAATAAAAATTACTATCCAATCTCATTATTTTACCTTGGGATGCTCACCAGAAAAGATGATTTTTCCCTTGAACTGCCCAATCTCTCCATGAGGAAGATCTTTACAGAATATTACAACGAACTCCTTCATATCGATGTATCTACCCGGTATGCATCCATGATGCAGGACTTTATCGATAATCCTGATTTGGAGAGGCTCTTTTCTAATTATTGGGATCTATATATCAGACAGTTTCCTGAAGCAGTCTTCACTCAGGTCAATGAGAATTTTTACCGCACGACTTTTTATGAACTCTGCAGCAGATATCTCTCAAACTGGTTTATCTGGAACATTGAGCGATCATATCCTCAGGGAAGATCTGATCTTGAGTTCGTGGGAAAATATCATGAACGGTTTGCGAACCTCCGCTGGGTGATTGAATTCAAATACTTTTCCAATACTGAATTCTCAAAAATGAAGTGCAAAATCGAAGATATCCCCTTGAAAGAAGAAGATACCAGACAGATTCAGGGGTATGCACAAGGCCTCATGCAGGAATATCCAGAAGCATCAATCCGACTTTTTGTCATATATTGTATCGGGAACCAGGGCTTTCGGGTATTTGAAGTTTAAAATCGGAAGATCAGGTAACTATTTTTAAATGATAAAAATGTAACCCCCAATATATATTTCCAAAAAATTACTCCAATACTTTCACCCATAGATGCAGATCCCGGTAACTCTGGTTTATCCGTTCCATACCCCAGACAGATCTATCAGGAACAGACTCATTAAATAATAAAAACTCAATCCTGTTATATCCTTTATCTGCCGCAGTTAGATTATAGGGCAACGTCACGGTTTCATTATGAGGAACAGCGACAGATAACCGGTCAGTCATATTCATCCGGGTGATATACGAGACATTCCCAGATTCATCGGTCTCCATGGTTATCTGGTGGACTTCAATCGTATAGGAAACATTCCGATACTCATGATTTCCAACCCCGATATACATCGAATACTCTTCCCCGATGAACAATCGGTCAGGGTAATCAGCTGCCATCCGCTTCTCCCCCAGGATATAAAATTCAGTAAATTTCTCCCCTTCCTTGGGAAAGACAATAACAAAGATGGTCGTCCCAATCGCAGCAAGAATCGATATCAGAAGGATGATGGAGAGTATTTTATCTGTTCTGTTCCCCTCAGTCGGAAAGAACTCCTCACGAATCCCTGCCATTATCTCATCTGCAGGGAACTGGTACCGGTCATCAGGATCAGTCATCGCCCGGCGCCCCTGGGCAATAAGGACCATAATAATCGTAAACAGGGAGAGAGAGATAACAATCGGGTCAAGCCTGATCCCCCAGGGCGTATAATTCAGACCAAGACCAATGAGAGGTACGACTGCAATAGAGAGACCAAAAGACAGGGCAATACGCTCGATAAGGTCCAGATCTTCATCGGTGGGAAACAGGGCAGCAATGAGGGCATACCCTGGTATGAAGAGAACAAGGGGGAGTGCCAGAAGTACCCTGATAGATGTTTCATTTAAAATCGGGACGTATATACATGTAATGGCACCAATAAGCCAGAGAATTATGAATTTCAGATCTGAAAAGATGCGGGTCTGAAGAAAGGATAAATAAAGTATATGAAGGACAGGACTGTCTCTGTCAGCCGGATGCACTTTAAAGTATTGGAACCAGTATTGTTTATAGCTGGATCATCGGAGTCATGTGGAGCAATCATATCCGATGGGAGGCAGGTATATGAGAAGAACAGGCACAAAACTCATAATTTGTGGAATACTACTCATCATTTTGATTGGTACCGGGCCGGTTCAGGCGTTTTCATCTGACCGGCTGGCAGTTGATCTTCTGGATGATGGCGATGCATATATCGCATTCGAATACACCCTGAACATGGCTGAGCAGGTTGCAGTCTATCTGAAGATCGCCGATCCAAATGCAGAACTGAAAAAAGCACTCGAAGATATGTTCCATCATCCAGTGACAGTGGATGAGGTCACGAACAATTCAGCACGGTTCAGGGTGGAGGCCTTTTCAAATATCACCGAAACAAACGGATCGGTCCTCATGAAGACTCCGGAGATATCATTTACCATGGCTGAGAAGGCACTGCAAAAATACTGGTTTGCTCCTCTCGTTCAGGCAGATTACACTGCGGAGATTGCAACCATCACCTACCCGGACGGATATGTCGAGGAATTTTTCGATACCAATAAAATCCCGGCAATATCCAGGGTCCTTCCCTGATTTTTACGGGAAAAGAGTAAATATCATCTCTACCGAATCGCCTTTTTTTACCGGAACACACCGGTCAACCTGAACCGGCCTATCCAGTCCGTGTGCAATACAGGTGGCAAAGAGGCTGCAGATAACACAGGGACTTAATGTACAGCAGGCTGGGGACTCACGGGTCACGAATAGGCATCCCTCACACAGCCGATATCCTTCCATGTGGATGTGAACACTGGTATCTGACCAGGAAATCTGTATTTCGCTGGTGACTTCCAGAACATCAACCGCTACCTCATGCAGGAGTGTTGAGAGTTCCCCCTGTGTTTCGGGTATGGTGAGTTGATTGGTCTTTTTCAGTTCATTGAGCAGCGGAGTGCAAACCGGCGGTAATAATAGCCCTGAAAAGCCTTCTCCGGAGACAAAGACTGACCCGGCCACCGGTTCCCCAGAATATCGGGACACGGGGATCAGATGCATAACACCCTGTGATTCTGACCGGCTTTGAGGGAGAAAACAGGATAAACCAGAGAGACCAAGATCTGCAGCAACCGTGCATGTATTTATAGTTCCCTGAACCTGGAGCAGTGAAACAAATCGTTGATCAAGTGAATCCGGACGATGAAACACCAGAAGCAGGATTGCAGTCAGAAAGAGGATGACTGCTGATATAAGAAGTGCTGCAGAGATGATGTCCTGTCTTCCGGTGATGCTGACTACTCCGGCACATATGCCTGCGGTGAGGAGGAGAATAAAAGAGCCAAATACATATCGCCCGGGAGATGGGAGTTTCATAAATCATTCCCTCCTGCATGGTAAATCATCCGGAATTCATAGAGCAGCAGGGCAAGAGCAACAAGACCGGCGATGAATAATACCGCCATACAGGGGAGGAGCGTATGCTGAATCCTCTCTGACATGAATGCCAAAAGACCGGTACCAACCGCCCAGAGAGCAAAAAGGGAATACCCATTCCGGTTCTTCATAACATCAAGCCCGGTCAGAAATTCTGCAGTAATAAGGAGTGCAGTTATCACACCCAGGAGAGGAGAGACAAACCAGAGAGCAATGACTGCACTTTCCCCCAAGCAAAACCTGGTGAATTGGTGGGACGGTGTGTGCCGCCAGATATATCCCACCATGACATACAGTGCGAATAGAGAGATTCCCAAATAGGTTTGGTAATCAGGAAAAACCAATGCATACAGAACCAGGGAGAGAATGAGAATACCAGATAGAAGAGAGAAAATCCGTGCCATATTCAAAGTCATCAGATCACCTCAACCGGTTCTCCACAGAGGGAGAAGAGACTCATACCTGATAGATCGGATCGTTTCGGGGTTCGTATCCGGAATGGAATGCTCTGCCTGCCTGCAAGGGCTGCTACCTCCCTGATATGACTCATATCTCCATCACAAAGTGAATACAGAATAATCTCATGAAAATGCCGTTGCATGAGAATAGTGTTCATGGCATGGGCAAACCTGGTGGTTTTCACTTCCTGGATATGCTGTTTTCTGATATCCCGGACCCTGACAATATATGACCGTTCATCACCAGAAATTTCCGACCTGTCCATAGATAACGCAGCGTGATGTATCTCTTTTCTCATATCTGATCGCATCATGAACCTGAATAGATGAAATGTCCGGGGAACAGGATGGATTCTTTCACGGATTATCGTCAGGCAATGGGCCATATCATATCCCTCATAATACAGATCACTCATATTCGGTCCTGATATCCCCATAAGACGAATTGGTTCCTTCTTCGCTAGTTTCGACTCAACGTACCCGGAAATTGAACTGACCATCCGTGAAAATGCCTGCATATCGATCTGCTGTCCGCTATCCGGGAGATCAACAATGACCATGGGGAGTTCATCAGATGGCGTTGCATACTCACGGATATAGAGAGTTCCCCGTTTTGCCGATATCTTCCAGTCAACATGCCGGATGTCATCTCCGGGGAGATATTCCCGAAACTGCCTGATTGAATATCCTTTCACCGGTCCGATACGTTCAAGATCCTTTCCGGATCCGTGTTTTTCAACCGGACCAAATAATGGCCAGGGTTGTACCTGCACTGAGGGAACTGATGATTTTTCCGGTCGAAGGGGCAGTGAACTTGAAAAGAACCGGTTCTGAATCGTGATAATACCCCCCTGATGATATATGGTCCCATGATAGTGAGGGATAAACCGGTAGGAGAGGGTGAGGATCTGTGATCCGGCAATGTCAGTCCAGGTCTGGTTCTCTCCAGACTCAAGGCTGCACATAGCCGGAACAGTATCCAGATATCGAACCTTGTATCCAGGTGGGATTTCCAGGCAGAGGGTGCAATCAATGGCATTACTTTTCCCCTGCCGAATGAGCGATTTTTCCATCTTCCATGAACCGCTGATTGTCCGGTAGGTTTTTTCAACCGTATGAAGAAATTGAAGACAGAGGCCCATGAGCAGTAGTCCGACTGACGTTCCTGCCATGAGGAGGACTGGATCATCCAGGATAATGGCAAGAAAGATGAGGATGAGAAAGACTGCAAGCAGACCCGTAGAGCAGGGAGTGAGCTTCACCGGTTACGGCACCTCAATACGGTCCATGATATCCCGGATAATATCTCCCGGGCGAACCCCTTCAATCTCCGCCTCCCGTGTGAGGTACAGCCGGTGAATCAGAACAGAGAGGGCGATTTTCTTCACATCATCCGGAATGACATACGCCCTGCCGGCAAGAGCCGCGGCACCTTTTGCCCCTTTTACAAAAGATATTGACGCCCTGCTGGATGCCCCAAGCCCGATATCCGGATGGTTCCGGGTAGCAATGACGATATCCCGGATATACCGATGGATTGGATCCTCCATCCTGACCCGTGAAACCTGCGCAATGGCTGCCTGCAGTGCGTCTGGCGATGTGACCGGCTTGAGTGTTTCAGCAAACCGGTTCCAGGTCAGGGTTCCATCTGAAGCCCGTTTAATTACCGCTAGTTCCTCATCAGGACTGAGCGGAGAGATGCCGATACTGAACATGAACCGGTCACGCTGAGCCTCAATGAGGGGAAAGGTTCCTTCAAGTTCAAAGGAGTTCTGGGTTGCAATAACGATGAACGGACGGGGTACGGGGAGAGTTATCCCATCAATGGTCGCCTGTCGCTCACTCATGGCTTCAATAAATGCCGACTGAGCCTTTGGGTGAACCCGGTTCATCTCGTCAGCAAGCAGGACATTGGTAAAAATAGGCCCCTTGCGAAGGTTGAATTCACATGACTGCTGATCATAGATGCGGACTCCGATCATATCAGCAGGCTGTAGATCAACGGCTCCCTGAATCCGTGCAAATTCACACCCGGTCACCATGGCAATGGCTTTTGCAATAGTAGTCTTCGCAGTCCCCGGGAGCCCTTCAATCAGGATATGACCTTCTGCGAGGAGGGCAATCAATATGAGTTCAATGAGATCCTGGTTTCCGACGATAAATGGAGAAAGAGCGGATATAACGGCAGTATGAAGTTGTGCAAGTGCAGAGATATCCTCCTCATCTCCATAATAATCAATGGTCTGATCCATATCACGGTCAGTCATGGCTTTCAATACATCCTATCATTTATCTGCTCTTCTTTACATCATCACCGGTTCAGAACCGATATCTGAAAATCCCGGAGGCCTCTTTCTGAAAAGAAATGCACAGGCGAGGAGGGAGACCAGAACTATCATGGTCTTCAAAAAGGAATCCAGCCGAATATGCCGAAATAACCACCCCATGCCACTGTAATCCGCTGTCCGGCTGTGAATCTGTTCAATAAGAAGATTTGGCCTGTACTGAATGCAACGTGATAAAAACTGCCCATTCCCATACTCTGATTCAATTCCGGACATAGAATTGATAAAAACTCCCGAGTCAGACAGGACGATTATCTCTCCATTTCCCATTTGTTCTTGTGAAAGAACGGTATATCGTCCAAATGACTCATCGGATGAGATGCGAAAATCATTATTGGTATCAATCCAGCTCATGATACCAGTCTGTATCAAAGGAGTTCCCCCGGTCAGGGGTTTTGCCTTATCAAGAACAAGCGAGCCAATGCCACGGGTGAGAGGATGCTCCTGTACCGGGCTGGTGATGAGAATTGAGGAGTTGTTATATGCCCGGTCAATCCCGGCAAGATACGAGGGCCCTATCCTGATGGAACTGCCAAGACCCGATAGAAGGCTGTTTCCGGTATCGGTCTCATCTGCAAGGAATACCGTATTCCCTCTTTTCAGAAATGCATGGATAATCCTTATCTCCTCACCTGACCACGATTCATTCGGTGCAATTATCAGAAGAGTCGTATTTTCCTTCGTTTCCAGTGCAGAGATATCAGTAATCATTTCAGTTGTATGACGATCCAGCCGGGAGAAGAATCCTGAACTCCCGTTCCAGCCGATATTATCCTGTGAGAATTCCAAAGTATTTGTGGTAAGAAATATCCCCAGGATAAGGAGAGCGGTGCAAATCATCAATCCAATAATGAAATTACGCTTCATCTCTCATCTCCTGGCAAGACTTTCGGACCGCATCTGCTGCCTTAATCAGACCTTCGGTGCACCGCACATCCTGACATCCCCCGTATCTGATACGTTCATACCATCCGATAAACCTGGTGAACCGGGCTTTACACACCTCCTCCGGCAAGGCCCGGGCTATCTCCCGCGGGGTCATAACAGGTGATATCTCAAAAACCTGATGACTTGACAGGAATGAGAGCATCTCCAGGTATATTTTCCGGGGTAATTCTTCAGGACCGGAGGGATACTCCGCTGCAGGGATGCTATCCGAATCAATCATACCATCAACTGCACTCCCACCAACCCACTGTTCGCGTACATCTTTCAATTTGGATGAATCTTCAACCTGGCTGACAGATCTCTGAACTATCCCCTTTCGCCAGAGATACCAGATAGGAATTGTAAAGAGAAGAATACCAGGTAGTACAAGTATCCACGGCGGGATAGGGCCGGCCTTTGAACTGGTGACGGATGTGATACGTGTCCCGTCAGATTCAACGATATAATGCTGACTTTCTGATTGAAGCAAGGGATATGAGGGATCATCAAACCGGGTAAATACATCATACCTTCCTTCAGACAGAGGTACCGTCACCAGGTACGTCCCCGCTGCATTCGTCATGACCGTATCACATACCTTATCCTGAACAAGGATGCTGACCGGAACATCCGGAACCGGGTCACGTGCAGTTAGAGTGCCGGTCAGATTAACCGCAGACATACCTTTTACCGGGAGTACCTGAAGTCCCAGCGTAGCTTCCAGAGGCTTTACGACCAAATGAGACGGATCAGAGACCACAATGCCCCATCGGGCGGTGAGGATATGTTCTCCAGCGGAAATATTATGGATCTGCACCGTTGAACGGAATTCACCAATTTCATTAGGGATAACTTCCAAAAAAGGCTCATTATCCAGAGTAATAACGACCGGGAATGAGCGGCCCTGTGATCCGGCGATAAACCCATACACATCTACCTTGTCTTGAAATGTCACATTATTCGGTACTGCCAGGAATGAAACAAAGGGTGATCCGGTATCGGCAAAGCGGGTATACCGGTCACGTTCATTCTGCCGCTCTGCAACCATCCCGGTAAGTTTATCAAATTCAACCCTGCTCTGCATCACGGGCTCAGTATTTACTCCAAGGGTCTTCCCCCGTGATGACAATGAATCGGTTATATCTGCATACTGGTTCTGCAGGGTCTGAATTCTGTTTTTGAGTGCTTTCCCCTGAAGCCTGACTTTGGTTACGGATTCAGGATTCCCTTCGTTCTGATACTGAATCTCCAGTTTTTCAAGTGACTGCAAAGATTCCGATGTTGTTACGAACTGGGAGAGCATATCCTTTTGCTGACCTGCATCCTGAGAAAACCGGGCGATTTCGCTCTCATTCATATCCAGTCGGATGATAAGATTCTGAAGATCATGGTACCGGCTTGTATACCGGGCAAGATCGGAACTTGCGGACTCGATATCAGATTTTCTCAACGTGACAGCAATCGTTCCGCTATAGTCCAGAAGTTCCTGCATCAGGGGGAGAAGATCTGTGGAACTGTTAAATGCCTGTTTTCGGAGGTCGTCGATATTCATATGATATCTGGTCTCACGGACACTCTTCTCAGCAGGATAGAGAAGTGGTTGTAGCCCGTTTCCGATCAGAAGACCTGCAACAAGGAGACAAAGCGTAGCATAAACAAGATAAAAGAGATGCCGCTTTACCTGGCAATTCACCCGTATAATATCACCCAGACCTTTCGAAGCACAATAATACCAAAAAGAACGGTCCCGGCTCCTGCAATGATCATGATCATTCGTGCATATCCGGGACGGACATACCGGGTATCGATGAGTTCGGCAATGATGAGAATGCCAATAAGCCAGAGAATAAAAAGAACCTCAATATCAAAAGATCTGGCCAGGAACATGAATGTGATGATAATAATAAGCCAGGAGACGATGCATCCAATTATCAGGGGTTTTTTTGATATTGTCATGGCTGATTATTACCAGGAGTATGACCGTTCCATGAATTCATTACACCTGCTTTTATGTACAGTGGGATTTTTATTCCACATCTCTCTTTCCTTCGAAAGACAATCTCATTTTTTTAGATGAAAGAAGTAAACTATTTATATCATATTGTATTATATTCAAACAATATATATTTAGATCATGATGCAGACAGGACGGGGGTCCAAAATCCATTATGGTGTGTTCTGATCAGGGCAGAGTAATTTCGAAATGCTCAAAAGTGATGCAGGTGAACATCTTACAGGGAATGGAGGGGGCTTTTACGTGAGGGTCCAATTCCAGACTCATATCCTGTGATATTATGAATTCATCACATGAGCAATGGTGCTTTCAGGGAGAGATTACTCCGGCATGTGATGATCTCTGGTACCATTCCGAAATCAGTTCAAATAATCATGATTTCTCATATCACACCATACCCTCTTCTTTCAGATATCAGTTTAGTCCTGAAGAAGATTCCGGACATCTTCCGATCAATCCATTTTCATCCACTGCAGTCCTCATCCCTGCATACAATGAAGGGCAGATTATCGGTTCGGTAGTGAGAGAGGCGCGAAAAATTATCCCAATGGTAATTGTTATCGACGATGGATCCGCTGATAATACCGCTGAACAGGCAACTGGTGCAGGGGCTGATGTAATTCGGTTACGTGAGAACCAGGGGAAAGCAGGGGCAGTAATGATCGGATGCTCCTATGCAAAGAAACACGGCATCGAAACCATCATTCTCCTTGACGGTGACGGGCAGCATGATCCCAGGGAAATACCAGTTGTTGCTGCTCCGGTCATGACAGGAGTTGCGGATATGGTCATTGGTTCACGATTCATGGGAGAGAAGAATCAGATTCCCCGATATCGGAGGGCCGGTCAGCAGATTCTGAACGGCGTCACCAGACTGGCATCCCAGATTGCCATCACCGATTCACAATCCGGTTTTCGGGTTCTCGGTAAACGGGCACTGGAGAACCTGAACTTCACATCAAAGGGATATAACCTTGAATCAGATATGATAACCCATTTTGCTTCGATTGGAATGAGGATGGTTGAGGTCCCGATTACCGTCAGATATGATGTGCCAAATAAGCACAAGATGAATCCCCTCCGTCATGGGGTGGGTATTATCTCCCATTTACTCTGTAATATTACCAGAAACAGTCAGATCCTCTCCAAAGTCCCGTCAATGACAACGCTCATCTTCGGGGCTGCAATATTCTTCGCTTTTCTTTCAGGGTTATTATCCAGACCGTTTATTGAGATTCATCTCCTTTCCATCGGGCTTTTTACTATGATCATGGGAAGTTACGGGTTCATATATCAGTTGATTCATCGCGGGTAAATGTTTGATGATAGGATTGAATTTTCAAATATTGGAGAACTGATGAAAGACATTACTCCGGATAACAAAATTCAATCAATATTCCAGGAACCAAATTATTACCAGCATTCTATCACGAGTTCATTCCGTATAGCCGTTTGGTGAAGGGTTGGATAAAATAATAGAAGAGTATGGAACTCAAACGCTCAAACCTGCGATGCTATCCATTATTTCAACTGAAAATTGTACCCAGGTGACCCTCTATTCAACAAGAGATCTGTTCCGTGTAAAATCCAATTAATTATCTGATAGAGGATTATATTCTTAAATATTTACGAAGAGGTTCATTTACTTGAACTGAATGCGTGGACCTCCTGATTATCTCAAAAGATACAGCAATCAGGGAGTTAAACAACTTAATAGAGAATAACTCATCGAACGGGAAAAAACGGGAAGGTCAGTCAGGTACGACGCATATTGATGCGACGCAAATGAGACGTAAAATTACCGAACGATAGTATCATACAGGTCAACAGAATCTATCCACTACTCTCATTCGGTGATTTTTATGTCTCCAACAGAACAATATTCCTCTGCACAGGATCAAAAACAATTCCAACAAGTTAGAGCGGTTTTTCACAGCTTCGGTACTTTTCAGCATATTTTTTCTCCTGCAATTGCAGAAGAGGACTTTTCTGATATGCACCTCTATTAGTCTGATCCTGAACTTTACACTCAAAAAGCCAAATAGCATATAAGGTTTGAACCGTCATGTCTACCGGTCCATGATTTGTGGTATCTTCAGGTATGACCAGATATCCAAGGCTTACAACATATGCATAGACGATACTTGCATAATACTCTTCAAAAACGGATATCTGATTTTCCGTTACCAGTTATGAGGAATCGAGGCAGAAAATGATTAAAAACCTCTTTTAACCCACCCACATCCCTGCCCTCAGCAGGTTGGCAAGCCTGACCTGGTTTGCAGAAATATTCCCTTTTTCCGTCAGGGATGTCAACATCAACTGAGAAAAGGCTGATTTGACTTCAAGATTTGGAAACCCTACATTATACAGTCATTTAGATCCTGCAAAAGTCTCTCCCTTTATCGTAAGATAGCCGGTCTGAAAGAGGAGAGACTCAGGGCGAACATCCTCAATATCAGATGAACTGAGGAGTTCTTCACCAGCAAGAAGATTGTCAAGTTCCGGAAGATTAAGGGGTTTTATCTACGTACAAATAGCCATGGGTTCGGATTTCTTTGAAAGACTGAATGCCGATGGGAAGTTTGCCAGCGTTCATACCTGTACCAGTGTATTGGATACATGAAGATTTCATTGTTTATATGAGATGAACCATGAATGGATGACAACAGATGTATCTGGAGTGATCAAATACAAATTTTCGACTCATCCGTGAATGTATTGGTGTCAAAAGTGGGTTTATTAAGTTTTAATATGTAATCATGAAAGAGAATAAAATGTTATCAACTTAAAATATGAATCACTCAGAAAGAGGATATGATGGATGGGAATGTACAATGAACCAAGCATGAAAGATAGATGCGATAAACCAGAAAACAGGAATACAAAGAATGTACCTTTATTCCCACCTGAACTTCTGGAGAGTATGATTCAGACAGAGATATGTGATTGTAATGAGGCACGTCGAATATTGAATGCAAAGGTCAAAGGCAAATTTTCCGATATTATTCGTGAAATACGTGATGAATAACGAACATCATCCAAAGCTGCCCCAGATAATCTTGCAATCTAAAATACGGCATTGGAGTTGATAAAAGGTAGGGCATGCATCGAATCAAATGATAATTATACCCATTTGCCCTTTGTTAATTATATATGTCCAAAATTATATTCTCACAGACCGATTATATCGAGGTTTTTTATTTTACCCATTACATAGATCATCTCATAACAGGTGGCCATACCGTGCATTGGTGAGCGTTAGGTGACATGCATTCCGCTGATTTTTAGACAAAAGAGAGATTTTAAGGACTTATTTTTATGAGTGTGGGGAAATATCGCCAATATGACCTTATTTTTCTGATCGATGGATAAGGAAAAAGAAAATACGGCCAATTTTGCCTCTATTTTTTAGTGCCTTTATGTGAACGGTATATCTACGGATAGGTAGTATCGAAGGGTCAATTCATAATATATCATATTCAGATACGAATCAGATTTATCACACTGGTCAGCATTATTTAAGAAAAGAACTATCTCGAATGTGATAATGAAACCGAAAAACACTATTACTGATGCGGTCCTGAATCTCATACCTGACCTCCTTCGTCTGCCATCCAGTCGGATATGGTGTGATTACGATGAAGAGGATGATGTGTTGTATATCAGTTTTCGAAAACCGCAGCATGCTGATCAAAGTGAGATGGAAGATAATATCATTACTCATTATCCCGTTGACATACATCAGGTTGCTGGAGTGGAAATACGAAATTACCTATGAAGAATTTGATACGAAAACTAAAACACAGGGACCCCGATATAAAGAGGAGGACGACTGGATTGACTGGGGTGATTTGATTGATCTGGTTCAGGGTCTTTTAAAAATCCGGGGAGATGTAAATCTCATAAACAAAGATCTACAATCGTACTGATTCAGAATTATTCTTTCAGCAAATCATTGAATTCTTCGACAGAAAGGCCTGAATCTTTGATAAGATCACGCTGTGTCCCTTTTGCAATCGTTGAATGATTTGGGACAACCAAAAAATCTTCACCCCTAGACAACATAATATGGCTGCCTTTTTGTCTTATAACCTGAAATCCAATTTTTTTGAAGACTTTAACCATTTCGACTCCGGAAACCGGTAGAAGTCTATGGTTCATACTGCAATTGTAACGAGAGATAATCCAGACTGAGAATTAGTTAATGTCATAGCCTTTTCATGTGCTACTTCGAGGTATAATTCAATTGCCTCTTTCATATTTTCAATGGCTTCCTCTTTGGAAGAACCCTGAGAATGGCATCCTTTAAGGGCAGGACAATGGACAGACCAGTAACCATCCTCTTCTTTTTCAAGGATGATATCGAACATCATATATCTCAATACTATGTTTATATAATATTTAGAAGTATATCAAAAAAGGGGGCCTCGATAAAGTCATTGCTAAAAAAGGCCCTCCAATTATGTTATCGCGGCAATATACTCACCTTTTATGGAATTCAAATGATATAATTCTTATTTTGACAGATCGCCAATAAAGAATATACTGGTCACCAGAACTAAGTATTCATTCATTAAATTTCCGGGTGTATTCCCACCAGAGAGGAGAGATCTGTTTATGTGTTCCTATAAGGAAACTGAGGGATACATCTGCTGAACTTATCAGAGTGAATAAAAAAAACATTATATCCAGATCAGAGTCCTTTATAGAGCATCCAGATAACCATACAGTATTAGTATTGAGCGGCTGATATGCATGGCAGTTAATGATGAGCCACCATCAAGTGAAATTATGAAAGAGATAGAGGCAGGAAGAGACAGAAATCCCCAGGCCATAACTTCAGAAGGAATTTGTCTATCAGATATCCTGTCTCATTATGAACCAAATGTGGATCTTGCCATGAGTATTAAAAAAACTTCAGAAGAGATGCGTTCCAGCACTATGCGTGAGGTTCTATTCTAATGGTAGTTCTGGATTCCTCATTTCTTGTTGATATTATTTAAAAAAAAAGATCCTGCAGCAATCGAAAAACTAAAAGAGCTTGAAAGAAATGATGAAATGATATGTTCAACAATAATTAACATTCTTGAAATTTTTAAGGGAGCATATCTCTCATCACAAATAGAGAAAAACCTGCTTCAGGTTGAAGAAATAATTTCAAGCCTTATTCACTTACAAATTGATTCTGGTGTTCAGGAAATCTTTGGAAAGCTTTCAGCCTCTCTTCTGAAAAATGGTAATAGAATCGGAGATATTGATGAAGTGATTGCAGCGATATGTCTTGCTCATAATCAAAATATACTTACAAGGGATTCTCATTTCAATAAAATACCTGATTTATCAGTATTGTCATATTAATATAATAAAATTTTTATACCGGTTTTTTCGTTCTGACATCTCCGAAGGTCATGATCGAAGAACAATGCACCATGATGAAGATTTTTTATTCATCCAGGAAGTATTACGGGGCGGGATAGCCATTGTCTGATACAAAAGAAATTTCTCTATTCTTTCAGAAATTGCATGATAAATTACTATCCTTGACTAAAGAACTTCATCAACATGGACATTATGCAGATGCAGTCTCTTGAAATTCCCTCAGATTTTCTTATTGAAAGCAGATGGCTACCTCCCACTGAAAACAGAAAATTGTTGAATCGGTAAAGAACAAATAAGCATAGAGAACTGTATGAGTACAATTGAAGATGCAGTCAGATCATTACCCCGGATATTCGGGTTAAGGTTAAGATTTATATCGATTCTCTCATGGAAGAACATAAGAAGCATCCGGCCAGGCCGCTTCGTCAGGATTGGGCTGGGGGGTTTTCTGAGTTCAAATCTTAATGCATATAAATAGGTCTCCAAACCTAATGGTGCCCATTGGAGATCCTGGCGAGACGAATGAAAAATTAAATTTTCTTGTAAAACCCCTATGAGGCGAAGCCTCAAGCCTGACGAATTAAAATCTTCATTTTGAACTTCATTCATGATTCCATATAGATTTTCTTGTAAAAAATCACATAAAATTAGCGATATTGAAAGATTATCGTCTTTCTCTTGTTCGTTTTTACCCTGATTTCACCAGGACATCAACGGGAAGAAAACCGCCTGACTACAACCCTCCAGGAAAATTATACACTCATTCCGGGGTAAATTTGTGTTCCTGATTTTTTCCCGAGGGAGGAGGCTCTGTCGTTTTTTCGAGTGATAGGTAATTATCACTTCAGAATTACCCCGTTATCCTGGGCATCCTCATTGAATAATGTCAAAATACCAACCAGAATAACACTCTCCTGGAGGACTTGGTATCTCGTGATTTTCAGACCGGAGCGGGAGAAGAACTATCATGACAACCCCCCCCTTCACAGTGATATCATCTATCGCGTTCTGCTGCACCTGCCAGAGAGGATATCAAAATATACCCCAGAATCATGAGTTATTACGATATATTTATTAAAATAAAGGTCATATTTTACGTTAGTACAAAATAAGGGGTTTCGGGCTGTAATTTCAAACAAACCCTGACCATCCACCCTATGAACCATCCCCCGGATGCAGAAAGATTCATCTCATCATCATATGATCAGTATTATTGTTGGCACGAGGCCGGAGATTATCAAGATGTCCCCGATCATCCGGGAGTGCCAGAGACGAAATATCGATTTTTCTCTTCTCCACACCGGCCAGCATTACTCATATGAGATGGACCGGATTTTTTTTGAGGAACTGAACCTCCCGGTGCCGGATCATCATCTGGATGTCGGGTCAGGGTCTCATGCCGACCAGACCGGGGCTATTATGAGCGGGATTGGACGGGTGTATGAAGAGGAGCGGCCAGATGTGGTGTTGGTCCAGGGGGATACCAACACGGTTCTTGCCGGGAGTCTGGTTGCGGCTAAGATGAGGGTTCCACTGGGGCATGTGGAGGCCGGGCTGCGGAGTTATGATCGGACGATGCCGGAAGAGGTGAACCGGGTAGTGTCGGATCATGTGGGGGATTGGCTCTTTGCACCGACGGAGAAGGCACGGGAGAATTTGCTGAAAGAAGGAATTGATGAGAGTAAGATCCTGGTCACCGGCAATACCATCGTCGATGCAGTGTACCAGAACCTGGAGATCGCGAAAAAGAGGGGTGATGCCCTAAAGACCTTTGAAGTCAGGCCAAAGGAATATTTCCTCGTTACCGCTCACCGGCAGGAGAACGTGGATAACCCGGAGAAATTGCAGCATATTATCAGTGCCCTGACGACGATTCATAAACAATATACTATCCCTATCATTTTTCCAGTTCATCCCCGGACACGAAAGATGATAGATCAGTTTCAGATTCCGGTAAACGGGATATTCCTGACCGACCCTATTGGGTTTTTCAGTTTTCTCCAGCTTGAATCCAAAGCCCGACTTGTCCTCACCGATTCAGGTGGTGTGCAGGAAGAGTGTTGTATTCTTGGAGTGCCCTGTGTTACTCTCCGGGAGAATACCGAACGACCGGAGACAGTGGATGTCAGGGCAAATACTATTGTCGGGACAGAACCGGAAAGGATTCTGGCAGGTGTGCAGAAGATGATTGGAGGATCCGGGGGGTGGAGTAATCCATATGGGGATGGAACTGCCGGGGAGAAGATAGTAAATATTATTACAAAAAGGGCAAAATAATTTTGATCCATGGGAGGGGTGTGGATTTATCAATGAAAATTTTACAGATTGCCCCGTATTTTATTCCATATATAGGTGGCCAAGAAATTTATATCAAAAATCTATGTAAGTATTTGATAAAAAAAGGACATGACATTGATTTGATTGTAAGTAATTTTCCTAAATCAAAAAAAAGAGAGAGATATGAAGGAATAAATATTTTTAGATATTCATGTATTATCAGACCATTAAGAAATCCTATCAGTCCAAGTTTTTTTATCCCCGATCAAGAAATCAAAGGATATGATGTAATTCACACACATAACGAACATAGCTATGCAGCGATAACATCAATTTTTCACTCGGTATCAAAAAGAAAACCTCTTGTAATAACTTGCCATGGTCAACTCTTTTTTGGAAATCCTATAATTGACTTCATAGAAAAAATTTATAGTAAAATCATCGGAAAAATAATATTTACCAAAGCAAATGCAATTATTGTATTATCTTCTTCAGATAAAAAATATGTTGAATCTTTGGGAATTAAACCGGAAAAAATTCACATAATACCAAATGGAATAGATCCAATTGAATTAAATACTGATCAATTAAGCAATCAAGAAATTGAATCCTTTAGAGTAAAAAATAACTTATCAAATAAATTTATTATTTTGTTTGTTGGACAAATTATTCATAGAAAGGGAATTTTATACCTCCTTTATTCAATACCCTTAATTATTAAAAAAACAAAGAAAAATGTATTATTCCTTTTTATCGGAAATGGAGATTATTATTACGAATCGCTCAACCTAGTGAAGGAATTAGAAATAGAAAAAAATACTCTGTTTACTGGATCAGTCAGTAAAAAAGATTTAATTGCATTTTATCAGTCCTCCAATCTTTTTATCCTTCCATCCCTATCGGAAGGCCTTCCAACGACCATCTTAGAAGCTATGTACTTCAATCTTCCAGTAATATCATCAGATATTCCTGGAGTGAGAGATCATTTTGCTGATCATGCAATACTTGTTCAACCTCGTGATTCACAAAAAATCGCTGATGCGGTGATACATATTCTGGATAATGAAGAATTAGCTAGAGAACTCTCATCTAAAGGAAAAGAATTTATCCTTTCTCATTACACATGGGATAAGATTATTTGCGAATATGAGAAAATATTTTTAAATCTCAAAAATACGGAAATAGAACCAATCAATGAAAAAATTAAGACATTTTTTCGCTGAATCAACAAATGAAAGTTTGTCCATATAAAGAATAAAACCAATTTTTTTAATTATGAATCCATTAATTGATTTTCTGAAACCTTCAGTAATTATTAATAATATTGAGTATGGTCTCCTTTTTGCATTTTCACTCATATTCATCTTTTTTTACTCAAAGGGATATTATAGTTATTTACTAATGCTCTTATCAATAATTGGGGTTCTTTTTCTTTTAATTATTATTAAAATATTATTTAAAAATGCACCATATCAAAAATTTTCTTTTCCATTATCATTTAAGAAAAGGAACAAAACTCTGATTATTCTATCAATTCTTTTCCCTTTTTTCTACGGATTAAGTTTCTTATCATTAATGTATGGATTCTATGAAAAAAATCCGGTACTGGCCTCCTTTAGAACTGAACATGGTAGTTTAAAAACTCACTCCAATTCCAAAGATGATCAGTAATACTTTCTAACATTGCTGGAGACTTGTGACTACTTTTTACTTCGATAAAATTATGCACAAATTGAAAGATATTTAGCGCTGAAATGAATCTATTGAGTTTTTTTGAAAAAGAGGCAGTTTTCCTTCCAAAACGGCTCAATCGTTGTCTGATTTTATTATTGTAGCCCTCAATGACTGAGGTAGAGATTGCTTTACTATCTGGATTTCCCATAATTTTCTCTCGAATGACATAAACAAGTTTATTCTTCTCTTTTACTTTGATCACCTGACCATAATCCAAGCATGGCTCACAATATAATTCAGGTAAACAAATGCTATATTGGACGTTTCCATCAGTAAAAATCGATATTTTGTTTTCTGGCGTTGGAAGTTCCATTCGGTTAAAAAATCGAACTAACATATCTGCACAAGTATCAATATTTCTTTTTCCAGATTCAAATGCTAAAAATAATCCAGAATCCCTTTTAAAACAAGTATAGGACCAACAATCACCTAATTCTTCAGAGTCAGTTGTTAGGAGATTCTTGTTTTTTTTTGAACAAACTCCCAAATTTCATCCATCTCACAATCCCCCGCGGAAATGTCATGAATAAAATAATCGTTGAGTTTTTCAGCATGTTCACCGATTAAGTGATAATATCGAGATATAGTGTCGCGATGGTGTCCGGTAACTCGAGATACTCCTCGAATTGAAGTTTTTTCAGTCGAGTGTTTCGCAATTATGAGAACAGCAGTTCGTGGTAAACGAGAATCATACAGAGGAGTATTTTTAGTTTCAATAAAAAAACGTCGACAGTGATGGCAATAGTACTGTTGATTGCCTGCAGAATTATGCCCATTTTTAGTAATATTCTTTCCATCTTCAATTTGAAAATAAGTACAATCCGGATTTTGACACGTAATCAATATAGGACCACGTTTTCCAACCATGAAAATAATTATATCTAAACTTATATTAATTTTTAGTACATAAAATTTAATACTTTATTTGCACTTAGTATTACCAGCTTGCTAACAGGGCACTACCAAAAATCCACTCTATTATGTTCTAATATCAATATGCACAGCAATCCTCATAATCGAAGCGCTAATTATTAATACCCATGTAAAAGGGATTTTTTTAGTCTTAAAATCTTTTTTTTTATCTTTGAATATTTCATTAAGTAATCAAATCATTTTTCCCAAAGGAATTGCTTTACCTGATTTTGATTTACATTTTAGTGCATTTGTCATTCCAATCCTAAAAAATGGTTATATCCCTCACCCAATCATATTTACAGGTACATACGATTTTTTCCCTTGCCATCACATTTTCGCTGCAATTAATATATTGGTCTGCGGTTCAGACCCAAAAAGTACATACATAATTCTGGGTGGTTTTTTACTTTGTTCCACAGTAATATTTATTTTTTTAATCGCAAGGGCATTTTGGAACAATAATTATGCGCTAATAACGGTAATTTTATTTAACTGTCTTGATTATTATTTGATGTATGGAGCACATCCAGAGCATCAAGCATACAATTATTCTTTTTCGGTGATGTTATTATCAATAATTTTGTTATATTTTTCGTCCACAAATTTGCGATATATACCCTGCATTATAATATTAACGATATTGATCATATTTACCCATCATTTTTCTGCAATGATTATTTTAATTTTATTAGGCATATTAGCATTTTTGGAAATTTATGTGAAAAAAAAATTATCCAAACAGAAGGCAATTTTATGGCCTATTTTTTTGATCTTTTTATTGATACTCTCCTTACAATTGATGTATTATTCAAATCTTTTTGGAAGTCTTATCCAGATAATAAATAATTACTATATATCTTTTCAGGATATTTCGATGAATCTGGTAGAGTCAACTGTATATGATCAAGTCCCAATAAAAACTATCTTTATCAATACGATTGGATCTTCGATTTTACTAGGTTTGGCCGTATCTGGATTTTTAATTTTTTTGCGACGAAGAACAATACCAGACCTTTTCATAATATCTATTTCTTTAGTCTTATCCATTTTTCTTGTCCTCGGAATCGGCTTTAAACAGGTAGCTCTCCTACCTGATAGACTATATCCATTATTGCAAATTTTTTCACTAATTTTTTTAGCAGCAGAAGGATTGCTATTTTTTCTTGGAAGGATAAAAACCGATAAAGGAAAAATTGTTACCGCAACTGTAATCCTTATCCTATTATCTTCCTTTTCACTTTCATCAACTATCGCGGGCTTTGAAACTAGTCCTTTTGTCGATGAACATTTATCATATTATAAATTATATGATACAGAGCAAGAAATAGTTTTCAAGGAGTGGAAATCAATTTATACCACAAAAGATAATAACCAAATCTCCAACTTGCCATTGTTAAATTCTGGCCAAATAAATATTAATGATATCCCTTCAAGGTCTCTATTAGATTATAATAAACTCAATATAAAAACTGGTTTCCTTCATCAATTTGGGGAACATATGGGACAATATAATTTTATTAAAATACTTCCGGGAGAATCAAATAAGTTAAATATATTTGATAAATTATATTGTAACAATATTATTACATATTATTATACGTAATAAATAATATAATCTGATTTGTTATTCCCTAGGATATTTATCAAACAAATGAAATCCGGATTTATCTTCTCATGAAAATAATAATGGTACGATCTCATCCCATTAATCCAGATGTAAGGTTAGAAAAAGAAGCGACAACACTATCTAATGCAGGCAATGAGGTAGTTATTCTAGGGTGGGGTAGATATGGTAGTAAGGTAAAAGCTCAAGAAATCAGAAGAAATTATTATATTCATAGATTTCAGTTACATGCGCCACTGGGGTACAAAATATTTTTTTTCCTTCCCTTATGGTGGATATATGTTTCAATATGGCTCCTAAAAGAAAAATGGGATGTAGTTCATGCTGCAGATTTAGATTGCTTAATTCCATCATTAATCATTTCAAAATTTTTATCTCGCCCGATCATATATGATATTTTTGATTTCTATTCCGATCAAATAGCATTTTCACCAACAATTCGGAAAATAGTTGAATCAATCGATTGCTATTTCATGAAACATGTCGATGAAATTATTCTTGTTGATTCATCGAGAATTCATCAAATAAAACAGGGAAATTATAAAAATGTATCTATAATATACAATTCTCCACCAAAGGAACTGGCAGATAAGTTACGTACATCAAACCAATCAGAAAATTTTAAAATTTTTTTTGCAGGAGGACTATCTTTGGATAGAGATATTTCATCAATAATCAAAGCATGTGGTGACATTACAGATATTTTTTTTGAAATTGCTGGTTATGGTCCTCGAGTTGCTGAATTACTAAATATTTGTAAAACAAATTCCCGAGTTCAATTTCTAGGAGAAATTAACTATGATACCGTGATTTTAAAAAGTTTTCAAGCAGATTTACTTTTTGCTTTCTACGATCCAAAGGTTCCAAATAATTTCTATGCCAGCCCCAATAAATTATTTGAAGCAATGATGTGTGGTAAACCAATTTTAGTAAATAGTGGAACAACCATGGCAAAAATCGTGAGTGAAGAAAACTGTGGATTGGTAGTACCGTATGGTGATATCCCCTCAATTCGAGAGGCAGTATTAAAAATCAAAAATGATAAACATTTTCAAGAAAAACTCGGCAAAAATGGCAAACGAGCATTTGAAAGAACGTTTAATTGGAACATTATGGAGAAAAGATTAATTAAAATATATCAGAGAATACTTACCCGATAAATGAAGCAAGGATACCTACTTACTTACATATTCATATAATAAAAGATATCTATCAGCAATAGACTCCCAAGTATTTTTCATCCCAATTTTATGGCCTTCTTTCATATAAGATTTCATTAATTCAGGATTTGAAACCAGTTTTAACAATGTATTCAATATCAATTCTTTACTTTCATTTCTTCCAAAAATAATTGCCACATTCTGTATTTCCATATAATTCTCAACATCAGCCCTTACGATTGGAATGGTCCCACATATCAAATATTCATTAATTTTATTGGAGGATATTTTCACCCAATATTCAGATTCAGGTTTTATAAAATTGAAGCCAATATGCGCTTTTTGAGTTATTTCATTAGTAATAGAATAAGGAACGTACCCCAGATATTCAAATCGTTTTGGATATTTTTGAGATAAATCGTTAATCATTGGTAATAATGATGGATCTAAATCCTTCCCACCTAATATCACCTTCACATTATTACAGGTTTCTAATATCTTAAAAAAAACCTCCAATAAAAGATCGATATCGCGGTCAATTTTTTTGGATAAACCACCGATATATACCATGTTAATTATTGAATCCTCATTAAATTTTTCATATTTATCTTTTATTTTATCTAGATCATAATTCTTAATTGACGGGAAATTTGAAATTGATAGAATATTTGAATATGGAAATATGTTTTTTGTACTTTGATAATAAAGATCAGAAATAATGACGACACCTGAAATTTCTTTTTTATTAATTCTCTTTTCAAAAAAGTTTGGAAATCCAAATATTAATTCTAAATAATTATTTAACACCTCATAAATTTCATGCCTGTCATAAACTAACTGAATATTTCGTGAATACCTTGTTTTTAAATATTCACCCAAAGGGAGTAATTGAGGATCATGAATATGAATAATTATTTTTTCATTCTCATTTATGGATATTTTTTTTAATATTTTTATACAGTCTTTATAAAAAAGAAAAGTTTGACACAGTATTAGAAATAAAAAAGTGTTGATTTTTTTATTGCCAAATAAAAAAATATTCCGTATATATCCCACTTCCCCAAAGAGCGAAAAAGGGCCGGTCTTTATAGTTTTATCTGTATAGTTATAGTGAATTCGATATACTTTAATTTTTTTTTCTAATAAATATTTAATATGCCGCTGAATTCTACCATCTTCTAATGGATGGATATCTAAAATTATAATATTCATTTATATCCCTTTTTAAAAAAATTTTTTTAAAACAATATTAGTCATAATCATTATAAGATTAACGAACTTTAAAATGTCATGTTCAACCGCGACCTTGGGAAGGTTTTGCAATGAAAAAGAAGAAAATTGCGGGAGTTTTCAATTTGATCAAATTTTTCAGCTTAATTCTCAACCTTTAAAAAAGTTGAATCATAAATGCTAAATAAGCAGAAAATTAGAGAACACTTCTAAGCCTGTAGCTATCGTTGATAGATTAGCGCACACACCTGACTTCGATGTACTAGTGGTTCAAGACACCTTAATATGTGGGTAAAGTCGCTTCAATCTACTCCGTGCATCGGCAGTTGTAAATTGCCAATTTACTCCTTTCTGTAATTCATTTCTTTTTAGAGGCTGTTGCATAACTTCAAACAGTTAGTACAATGAGGAAAAACCCAGATTTTTTTCGACGATTTAAGTTCCAATCGAATGGAAATTGTCCTCTTGCGGAAATGACATTTTGGTTATGCAACAGCCTCTAATATATGACAGAAATCATCACTCGGAACCCAGTCTCTAATATCCTCGGGGAGAAGGTAAAGTTGTTCAAAATCCCGACCTATCGTATTATACATTGAGTATATGTTGGACGTACTAAGGTAAAGTACTTTTGATTGACCTTAGTTGAAAAATTATGGGGGGATCTGAGTTGTGCAACACCCTCTTAACTTATATTCAATTAACGTAATTGAGCAACCCGTTTTTTTATGCGAGATATCTTTAGTAAAAATTACCAAAATATGTCTAATTTTTGACTACTGGAATGGTATTAATGTTAGTTTATGTCCTCTACGAAACCATGATCAAAAAGGAAAAATTCTATATCTCCTCTTTGTTGCAAATGTCAGTCGATGGCATGGAATCGATCGCATAATCCGGGGAATCTATGAATATAAAAATAACCATTTAATTTGCCTACACATTGTGGGCAATGGCAAAGAAATTCCCAATCTCAAAAAACTAGTTGATAATTTACACTTATCAAAACAGGTTATCTTTCACGGTTTCAAATCAGGTACTGAACTTGACTCTCTTTTCGACACCTGCCATATTGCTGTGGGAAGTCTCGGTCTTCATAGAATTGGATTATCTGAGTCTTCAACCCTCAAAGTCCGAGAATATTGTGCCCGTGGAATTCCGTGGATTATTGCATGTAAAGATCCAGATTTTCCAGATGATTTTCCTTATATCTTGAGAGTCCCCCCAGATGAATCGCCGATTGACATTGATCCGGTAATAGATTTTGCACAAAAAATATGTTCAGACCCTGATCACCCAAAAAAAATGAGGAAATATGCAGAAGAGAATTTAGATTGGTCAATAAAAATGAAGAAATTAAAGGGATTCCTTGAATCATTAATAGAAGATCCCTCCTCGAGCGCATAGTTATTTTTTTCGCCGCCCGCCGCCCAATCCTCTCCCTCGGCTACACAGACGGAGGCGTTGTGAAAGAACTGCTGGACCAGACAAAGGCAGGAGTCCACTGCGCAACAGAGGACGAACTTCGCAATTACCTGATCCAGGCATACCGGGAATACAAGGAATTGGGGGCGGTCCAGTATCACGGAATTGAGAAGGAGATCATGAAGTACAGCCACGTCGAGATGGCGAGGAAGTTTACTGTATTACTTAATTATTTAACCGAAAAAATTGAATGATTAGTATTGACTGCTTAAATATTAGTTTTGATTCAAATTCACTAAAAAATTGGTATACTCATTAAAATTGATTATTCGATAACATATCGAAATTACATAATGAGAAATTACGGAGGTAGGAAAAATATCTTTAAGATTTGGTGATTATTGTTCAGCACTTGACAACACCACATATATCTACAAAAAAACTTGAAATTGGATTATAAAAACTAGATTTGGACAAAGGCTAAATAAGCAAAAGACATTATAAATCATCGTGAATGAAAGTCAATCATAAGCAGAAATGTATAATGGGGTTTGTTTCAATCATAATTTCATCTCTTAAGAAGTTACCATTTACTTTTCAAATATTAGAATTCATTCAAAACAATCCTCTCTACAAAGGAGTGTTTATCCTTGGCAGTGGGACAGCAGTTACCCAATTGATTGGGATTATTTCGATGCCAATCATAACACGTCTTTATACGCCTTCTGACCTTGGAATCCTTGCAGTTTATTCATCAATATTGGCAATAACTGGGATAGGTGCTTCATTAAGATATGAATTTGCCTTAGGGCTACCAAAACGCGATGAAGATGCTGCGAATCTTTTGGGTTTGTGTTTGGTTCTTCTGTGTTGTACAACGGCCATTTTTGCTTTTATTCTTGTAATAGCTGATGATTATTTTATTGATACCTTTAACTTATATAGTATTTCAGAATATCTTTGGTTTCTTCTTTTTGGGTTCTTTGGACTTGGGCTATATAGTATTTTTAACTATTATACCATACGAAACCAGGATTATCGAATAATTACATATACAAAGATTAACCAAGGTATTGGAGGTGCAGTCTGTAAAATATTTCTAGGTCTTTTTTCTTTCGGTCCAATAGGTCTTATCATCGGGCATATTATCTCCCAAACTGCTGGGATTGGGACTCTAGTGAGGAGTATTTGGTATAAAAAACAAAATATTTATAATTCTATATCAATCAATTCGTTGAAGATTATTGCTAAAACCTACAAAAATTTTCCCATTTTTCATTTTCCAGCATCTATTATGAATACAATATCCCTTCAACTCCCACCTCTAATGTTACTTTGGCTATATGATTCTCAAATTGTGGGTTTTTATTCACTTGCTAATATGCTATTAATTCTCCCTGGTAGTTTTATTTCGCAATCAATGGGTCAGGCTTATCTTGGTGAAGCGTCAAAAATGGTAAGAGATGGTTCAAAAGAATTAAGGAATTTTTATTTGAAAACACTAAAGCACCTTTCGCTCATAGGATTGCCTCTAATTGGTCTTCCAACCTTGTTTGCTCCGGTTTTTATTTCGGTAATTTTTGGACATGTTTGGAAGGAAGCCGGTTGGTATTGTTGGACGCTGGGGGCGATGGTGATAGTTGGTTTTGTAGTTTCACCAACATCGATTCTTTCAATTTATGGTAATAATCATTGGAATTTAATATGGGATATTATTCGAACTGGAGGGGTTTATTTTGGTTTTTATTTTTGTTACGTATTTAATTGTCCAGTATTAATGACATTATTTATTTATTCAATAATCATGATTATGATGTATTTTGTTCTCATTTTTATAGTATTATATGTAATCGAGAAATTCACCCAAAATGTAAAAGGTAAGGTTGATGATTATATTCAGAATTAAAAACGGCATATAATTTAAGGAGAAAATATCTATGGTTACAACAAATATTCATAAATTTTACTTTAAAATCTTAAAAAACCTTTTCAGTTCGAAATAATAAGGAATACGTGGAAATTATGCATTGTCCAATATGCTCTAAAAAAGTTTTCTATATTAATTGAGGCTGTTGCACAAACACAAAAAAAGCTTAATATAAATTATTAAAGCTTAATTATATATATTATTAAGATCAATATATTATATGTCTCATCGCTATAACATGATTAGAGGATATGGTAATGAACAACAATTTTTACTCCCTGTCAATGCGATGGACTGGCTATCTGAAAATGATATTACTTATGGCATATTAGAAATTCTTTCGATTCTCGATATTAGTCCATTTATTAATAAATATCGTGACGATGGTCGCGGTTCTGCCTTTTTTGATCCTCGTTCAATGCTTGGAATAATAATTTATTCAATGATTCGTGGAGAAAAATCTAGCAGAAAAATTGAGATGTGCTGCCATTATGATATTGGATATCGGATCGTCGCCAATAATCTTACACCTGACCATACAACGATCTATCGTTTCAAGAAGAATAATTCAAAAGAAATCAAATCCCTTTTTAAACAATTATCTCAAATTATCGTAGAATCCGGGATAGCAAGAATCGGTGTCCTAGCCCTCGATGGATCAAAATTTGGCTGTAATGCCTCTTTATCAGCCAATAAAAAATTAAAATACCTTGAAGCAGAGCTAGGTCGGCTTTTTGATGAATCACAGGAAATTGATGAGTTAGAAAACGATGATATAAATATTCAGGATATGGAGATTAACCGACTACCTGAGCATCTTTCAACAAAAGAAAAACGAAAGGAAGTTCTTAATCGGGCTAAAGAGAAATTAATTGAACGACATGATATCGAATCTAAAAAACAAGAAGAAAAGATTCTGGACCGCGAAAAAGAAGAATTAGAATCGGGTAAAAAGAAACGAGGTAGAAAGCCTTTAGAGCCTAAAAAAGAGCCATCTTCAGATTCAAAAGTAAATCTCACTGATCCTGAAAGTCAGATAATGTCAACCACCAATGGCTGGATTCAAGGGTATAATGGGCAGATTATCGTTTCTGAAAATCAATTTATCCTCGCTGCAATGATATCAGATGAGCAAAACGATAAAAAATTATTAATACCTATGCTAAATGAACTCGAAGACCTTTTTACGGGTATTCATCCATCAATTTCGCCTAATATACTACTATCTGATGCAGGTTATTTCTCATACCCGAATTCTTTAGCAGAATTGGATTATGGCATTCAACTCATCATCCCTCCTTCTAAAGAAAGAAAAATTCCAGAATATTCAGATAATGATGGGTATATCTCACGAATGGAAATGATATGTCGGGCGATTTGTATGGGAGAAATAATCACATTTCCGGAATTGCAAAGTATCGGGACGTTTGTTTGGCAATCTTTTATGAACAGAGAGAAACAAGCAACAACTCAGGAAATTTGTAAACGAGTTATGGAAGTACGTGTGAAATCCCCCACTGGTAGAGAGTTATATCGAAAACGAAAATACATGGTCGAACCAGTTTTTGGTAATATGAAACATAATATGAGGTTTAGGAGTTTCTCTCAAAAAGGGAAAGAGAATTGCGAGGGAGAATTCTTTTTAGCTGCATTAGTGCATAATATAAAAAAACTTATCAGATTTGAGGGTATAGTTAAAATTAAAGAATTTGCTACGAATATTATAAAACCGTCAAGAGGTTCAGGTTTTTCCTATATTTTTGCAAACACAGTATGTAAAGTGGGAATTGATACATGCAGGTTCATACATCAATTAGTCTATTTTGGTTGATAGCTTAAGGGGTAGAGATCGATCATTTGTGATCCTGCATGATATTGATCATTGGTGCAACACCCTCAATTCACTAAAACTTTTAAATTTAGTTGAATCATCAACTTACCATTGTAAAAATTGTGGATTGTTTTTTCGGTATCCTTTACCTAATGCGAATTCAGTAGCTAAATACTATTCTTCACGATATTTTCGACATGCTGATGACATTGAGAAGAAGATGGCAGAAATCCAATCCTTGTTTATTATTGATGGATTGAAAAAAAATTTGAAAATACCTGATTCAATTAATTATCTTGAATTTGGAGCAGGAAGAGGCTGGGTTTTATCGTTTTTACAAAAATCAGGTTTTATCAACTCAGGAGTAGGGTATGATCCAGATTCTGTTTCAATTCAATGGGGAAAAGAATTTTTACATGTAAACTTAAAAAAGGGATTTTTATGTGAAGATATTGTTCTAGAGATTGTTAGTCAAAACCCTGAAATAAATTTTATTTCTCTCATACATGTTCTAGAGCATCTTCAATCTCCGTGTGAAATAATTAAAACATTTCAACAAAATTTTAAAAATCATTTTCTCTTTTTAGAGGTTCCAGATGCTGATTATGAAGGATACGTGTTAAAAATTGATACATTTCCCTCTAGTTCTATGGGTCAACATTTTTGGTCTTTTTCAGAAACGAGTCTTCGTTTATTATTAGAGAAAAACAATTATGATGTTTTATTGTTAGAAAAGGATGGAAACTCCCATTTCTGGGACTCACGAATTGAAAACATTGTATTATGGATGGAGTTTTTTAATGGTAGAAAAAAAATGTTTAACCAGGGAGAGTTTAATGTAAAAAATATATGTAAATCTGATGTAATTTTTATTATTAATTATCTAACAATGAGTCTCAAAAATTACTATAAAAAAAGGTACACTCGGTTAGATCTGCCCGTAATAAGAATTCTTGCAAGGAAGAAAAATTTCATTAATTGCGATTGATAATACTATATGATGCATTAAAGAAATCATAAGGAATTTTTTTTAAATTTTTCGTTTTTAATGATTTGATCAATTGACTACAGTGTTTTAGACATTTCGAAGAGTAAGTACCAATTAAATCTTCATTTAAGGATGAAAATGATATTCTCTCAGTTAATTCATCCATTTTTAGAACAACCTTTACTAATCCAATTTCACATGCAAGATGAGCATCACTCCCTGCTGTAAAAGGCTTATTAAACTGTTTGGCCAATTCTAATGATAATTGATTTTCAATTTCTGAAGATCTACTATTAAAGATTTCAATTGCATCACATTGATTAATTAATTTTTCATTCAGATTATGACCCCTAAAGGGATGTGGTAAGACAACTATTCCTCCTTGAGATTTTATCTCATCGATTACATCTAAAGATAGTCTAGACTTTATCTCTTCGTTTAAATATAATCCAATAATATCACCAATTTCTGTATGGATTTCACTTCCAACAATCACGGAGATTTTTGAATCAAGATTTATTCTTAGAGTTTCAAGTCCTCCACGAATTGTATTATGATCAGTGATGGCAATAACATCTATTTTATGTTTTTTCGCTTCTTTTATAATGTTTTTTGGAGAAAGAAATGAATCAAATGAATATTTTGAATGAATATGAAGATCAGCAATCATAATTTTTCGTTGGTTTTCCATGTGGAAACTTTATTTTCCGATTTAATATCCTTGAACTTAAAATAAAAAAAGTATCTATCATTTGAATTAAGGTTGGAAGAGGATCTCTAATTATTATATTGCAATATGCTCGTTTGTCAAAAAAATCAGAAATTATCTCAAGTATTGAATATGGATTTGCACATAAGTGAAGTATTTCATCAGGAAATGGCCACTGATACTTAATATCAATATCATACTGGTTGATAGGTTCGACATCCCCTTCGATAGACATCTCAACTAGTAATTTTGGAAAATTCACTTTTGAGGCAATAGAAAGATCTAATGAACCCCAAAATTTCGGATTAATTTCCATTAGCACATAATTTCCATTACATGTTTTTTTCTTAAATTCAACCATGGCAACCCCATGCCAATGGAGTTCTTTTAAAATTTTAAGTCCAATTCTTTTCAATTCATCACAATAAACACTTTTAGCACAAGTACTAGAACCGCCAGTAATTGGATATTCTCGAATTCTTTGATGCATACAAAAGGCTCTCACATTGCCTCTATTAAATAATGCATAAAATCCGTATCCTTCACCAGGGATATATTCCTGAATGACGTTAGTTGCCAAATCTATTTTTTCTGCTTCTTCTTTAGAATTAATATATTTTATCTGTCCAGATTCATATATTCCTTTTAAAACAACAGGATATCTACCAATTTTCTCAATTGAATTGTATTCTTTTGGAATTAATACTTGTAGATTTTTTGCTAATTGTAAGGTTTTTCTTTTATCAGATGCGATATCAATAGCCTTTTTTTCTGCGATGGGGATTTTTACATATGGCAATAATTCACTTCTATTATTAGATATTGTTATTGTTGAATTATAACCAACAGGTAATAATACGTCAATTTTGTTATTCATCAAATAATTTTTCAAAAAATGAATAAAATCAGCTTCATTTTTTGGGTCAGGGGAAATGAGTTTCTCTTTACAGTATTTAGAAAAAAATGATTGTGATCTTTTATTCGGATCCATTGCAATAACATAATATCCAGATTGCCCTAAACTTCTCACAATTCCTAGTGTATGCTTATAGCCAGCATCGGTAACTAATATCTTTATTTTTGATTGCAAAACTCATCCAATCCATCATTTTTGATGAGCATCAATATTCGTTCTCATCCAGGCATCCTTTTCCTGACAATATCCAAGTATCTTCTCAAGAAGTTTTCTCTCAACACTCCATTCCCGATAACTGGTATTATGCCAATTAATTACCAATATTCCCTGACATCCTTGAACTCTTTCAATAATCTGTTGGACTAGTTTCCATCCCATATCAAAATTAAGTCGCATATAATGATGGAACATACTCCCTTCCATAATATGGAGTGGTAATTCAATAATATTGATCTCTTTACCGGTATTCAAATTCACCGGTTTGTAAGGATGACACATGCCAGTTCTAAACCCGATACAATCTGCATAACCAAGCGTTGAATCATAAGAAAAACCTGCTTGTGCAAGCAGTTCCAACGTGTCCGGCATTTGAAATTTGAGGAAATGATTCCGGTAGCCTGCTACTTTTTGACCCAGTATCTTTTCAAGCCGGCTTTTCTCAAGTAAGAGTTTATCCAGATTATATGGGGCTTCAAACCCTCCATGAAGACCTATTTCTCCTCCAGCTTCAAGAATATCCCCAAATACACACTCAATATCAGATAAAAAATACCTGAATTCCGGCTCACCTGGATTTAGCGCCTGAAAAAACCAGGTAGATTTCACACCATATTTCTCCTCTAATGATAGAATCTCATCAAAATTGAAATATGGCTTTTTTTTCGTGTGGAGTGATAAAATTTCTTGTTTTGCTGTTTTCGTATCACCCTGTTTTATTGCAAGGCATCCTGCTATCAATTTTGTATATGGAGATCCATATATAATATCAATATCATGGGTCACCCAAACCGCAAACTCACATCCATCCGGATACTCCGGATTAACTAATCCTTGTTCAAACAAATATTCCGAAACTGAGGGCCTAAAGATATCCCGTTCCCTACTTGCCCAGTATGGAAACCTCCCATACATATCTCGTATAGGATTTTCGTACTCTTCCCGTCGGGTAAACCGGTCCCACAGGTCAGGGCGTTCGGATTTAAGGAATTCAAACCCCATTCATATACTCCCCGACCAGTTCACCAATACTCCCCGATGCACCACTCCCAAACAAGTCCGGATGCCCACCGGAAGGCAGAAACTCTCTTACCATCGCTCCAATCTTCTCCCTATCAGCCCCAACCAATACATTCCACCCTGCCTCTACTGTCTCCACCCACTCGGTATTCTCACGCAAAGTAATACACGGGACCGAGAGCAGGTACGCCTCTTTCTGAACTCCGCCTGAATCGGTCAGGATCTTCCCGGCTGAACCCATTGCCGCAAGCATATCAAGGTATCCAAGAGGAACACAGGGTATGATATTCCCCGGCATGCTATCCCACAACTCAAACGAGATAAGATTTTTCCTGGTCCGGGGATGAACAGGAAATAACGTCAGCAAACCACAATCACCAATGGCCCCGATAATATGTTCCATGTGATCAGGGTTATCAGTATTTGACGGACGGTGAACAGTCAGGATCAGATACTTGCCGGGAGTGAGCGAATACTTTTCCAGAATCTTTGATCGTTCCCTTGCGATCTCCTTATTATATTCAAGAGCATCTACCATCACATCGCCGGTCAGGAACACCCCCTTTGTTATCCCTTCGCTTCGAAGATTATCCACTGCAGTCTGGGTGGGACAGAAGAGCAGGTCAGACAGATGATCGACCAGGACCCGGTTGATCTCTTCCGGCATTGTCCTATCAAAACTTCGAAGCCCTGCCTCCACGTGGGCAACCGGAATATGGAGTTTTGCCGCAGCCAGCCCTCCGGCAAGGGTCGAGTTGGTATCACCATACACGAGGACAAGATCCGGCTGCTCCTTGATCAGGACCTCTTCGATCTTCGCGAGACATTCCCCGGTCTGCTTCCCATGTGGTCCTGATCCAACCCCGAGATGATAATCAGGTTTTGGGATCTCAAGTTCCTCGAAGAAGACGTCAGACATCTCCGGGTCGTAATGCTGTCCGGTATGGATCAAAACTTCCTGGTGGGTTTTTCGAAGCTCCCTGGATACCGAGGCACATTTGATGAACTGGGGTCTGGCACCGACGATTGATATGATCTTCATGAATTGATTTGGAATACTTTTCTGGATTATTCAGATTAACGGTACGGTAAATGGATATTCTTCTGCAACACATGAAAGTATAGAATCACAACAAACAAAAATCCAATCATCATTTGAAATCAATGAAAATGCTGCCAGATGAAGTGAATCAAGGGTTCGAAGGCCAAATTTATCTCCATACGAAAATATGAGTTTTTGGGCTTCTTTAATCACCAGGGGTGTTGTTGGCTCAATACAATAATGAGACATTTCTTTTTCAAATCCTGATATGGCTATATTTAATGATTTTTTTGACAACTCATGATTACGATATCGTCGAAATATTGCACTAAAGTATTCAATTTGCGCAATATCCAGTATATAGAGATTATTTTGTGCATTTAAAATTAATTCACGAGTTCTCTCTGACCCTTCCTCATTATGGAAGATTTTTACGAGGGCAGAGGTGTCAAAAACAGATTCACACTCGGTCATCTCTAGCCAGGATAATGTCATCTGACAGGTTTCCCGTAAGGCTACTCAGAGCAGAACAGACTTCTTCAAATGCATGTTCCCTTTTTTTATTACTTGGTTTCGGGCGAATTGCTTTAATCGCATGAATATACTGATACACAGACAGATATTCTGAAACTGACATGTCTTTAATTTCATCCAAAACCAGATCCTTAACCTTCATGATGGCTCCCTCTTGATAATTTATTTTAATTATCTTATTCACAGATAATATGATTCTTATAGGTAAATCTGTCACTATCTGGGGGTAATATTTATTTCATTCTCTCTTTCTGCTAATGCACAGATGAGAAAATCGATGGTTGAACCAAGGGTTCCTGCAGATGGACAAATGTTATAGAACTCTGCTGCTTTCTTGGTGTTACATCCACCAATTACCAGGGCTTCGGAGATGAGATTATCGTCGACTGCAAGGTTTGTTGCCATCCGCACACCTTTTCACACAATGGATTACATATCATATGTGTAAACGTATAAAATAAAGGTAATTTCCAGATGAGTGATTTAATTTCTTGTATCTTTCAACTTTCTTACAATAATCATGAACAGAGAACAACCGCGATACAATGCCCGCCTACAAGTCCGGGCCGGTACGGGTGAACGTTCCATTTTGTCCCGGCAGCCTCTAGGACCGCCGTCGTATCAAGACCCATGCGGGAGAATATCAGGGATAACTCGTTGACAAGAGCAATGTTCAGGTCACGCTGGATATTCTCGATGACCTTGGCCGCTTCAGCGGTCCTGATATCAGGAGCACGGTACACTGTCGTCACCAATCCGTATACCTGGCAGTTCGTATCTGTAGTCTTTTCATCCATGCCGGATACGATCTTTGTCGTTCGCTCCAGAGTATGCTCATCGTCATTCGGGTTGATCCGCTCCGGGGAGTACCCGACAAAGAAATCCTTTCCGCAGACCATCCATATCATTGATGAAAAATGAGATAAATTTGATATAAATTCATGCCTAACACGTAATAATATGACTTTAAAATTTAAAGTTGAATTAATCCAAGAGCCTGATGGGGGCTATATCGCTCATGTCCCTGCTCTACCTGGATGTCATACGCAGGGTGACTCATTTGATGAAGTAATTGAAAATGTCAAAGATGCAATTCAGTTATATATGGATGTATTATCTGAGGAATCAACCATATCACCCACCAATAGCCAATCTCAAATTGTAGAAGTATCTATATGACACGTCTACCAGTGATTTCTGGATTCGAAATGGTAAAAATTCTAACCCGATTTGGATGGACCCCGGTAAGACAAACCGGTAGTCATTGCATCATGAAAAAACAGGGTTCAATCTTCAGAATTGTTATCCCCCAGCATAGGGAATTACGCCCGGGTATCATTCATCAGATCATGAAAGAAGCAGATTTGAGCATTGAGCAAATAACAAAATATCTATAATCTTTGTTTTCCCTCCATATTTGAGTTGAGATATTTTTGGTTTATGCAGATTAATTCAAAATTTCCCATACCAAATCCCTCTCCCTTCCGCTTCTCCCTGGCCCACAATCCATTATATCCACAAGCACCGGATGGTCATTCATCAGACCACGAATCTCACTGACCCCATCTCCCGGAATTGTCGGTGACCCACCGCCATTATCACCGCATCCATCTTCAGGTCCAGCCCGGGTAACCCTTTCACCCCGAACTGCTCAATCATCTCATCGGAAAGCAGAGGGTTATACCCATACTCTTCAATCGTATACACTATCAATTCCCTCCCTGACGATCTCAAAGACCGGCGACTCCCGAATGTTAGGCACATCCTCCTTGTAGATGCCCCATAATCAGGACATTCGACCCCCGGATCACCTTTCCGACATCATTCAGGCCCATGATAGCCATCCGTGCCACATGACCCGCCATCGAGTCATTAATCGACCGGCCAGAGTCGAGTTGGTATCACCATACACTAGGACAAGAACCGGCTGCTCCTTGATCAGGACTTCTTCGATCTTCGCGAGGCATTCACCGGTCTGCTTCCCATGTGGTCATGAACCAACCCCGAGATGGTAATCTGGTTTTGGTATCTCAAGTTCCTCGAAGAAGATGTCAGACATCTCCGGGTCATAATGCTGTCCGGTATGGACTAATACCTCCCGGTGGTTTTTTCGAAGCTCCCTGGATACCGGGGCACATTTAATAAACTCTGGCCTGGCACCGACGATTGATATGATTTTCATGGAAAAAGTAACTCTTTTTTGGATGTTAAACTGCGAATTTATTTTTTTTGGTGAAAAAAGAGTGATATCAAGATGTTTTGCATAATGAAAGAAGTCATTATCTGTCGTAAAAATGGGTGCATTCTCTCTTTCTGCTAGTGCACAGATGAGAAAATCGATGTGTGACCCCTGGATCCCTGCAGAACGACAAATATTATAGCACTCTGCTGCCTTCTCATAATCAGAGCTTATAAGAGGAAGATCTCGAAAAGCCTGGAGTTTTTCTTTCAATTCTTCGAATTGTTTATTTGAAGAGATTCCAGATAATAATTCCTGTCTGATTGGTCCAATCATCAGTATTCGGGTTTCATCTATTAGTTCAATCAATGAATGAACGAGATTTGCTTCTTCTGGCGTTCTAACACCAGACCTTCTCAGGGCTAATGACCAGACAGATGTATCTACAAGAATTTTCACGTTCTAGACCTATTTTTCTTATAATCATAATCTGAATCATAATCAATTGTTCCGAACAATGATGTAATCTGGATCTGTTTTCTTCTTTGGATGTATTCTATGAGAGCTTCAGTAACTGCTGCTTTCTTGGTGTTACATCCACCAATTACCAGGGCTTCGGAGATGAGATTATCGTCGACTGCAAGGTTTGTTGCCATCCACACACCTATTCACACAATGGATTACATATCATATGTGTAAACGTATAAAATAAAGGTAATTTCCAGATGAGTGATTTAATTTCTTGTATCTTTCAACTTTCTTACAATAATCATGAACAGAGAACAACCGCGATACAATGCCCGCCGAAAAGTCCCGGCCGGTACGGGTGAAAGTTCCATTTTGTCCCGGCAGCCTCTAGGACCGCCGTCGTATCAAGACCCATGCGGGAGAATATCAGGGATAACTCGTTGACAAGAACAATGTTCAGGTCACGCTGGATATTCTCGATGAACTTGGCCGCTTCAGCGGTCCGGATAACAGGAGCACGGTACACTGTCGTCACCAATCCGTATACCTGGCAGTTCTTATCTGTAGTCTTTTCATCCATGCCGGATACGATCTTTGTCGTTCGCTCCAGAGTATGCTCATCGTCATTCGGGTTGATCCGCTCCGGGGAGTACCCGACAAAGAAATCCTCTCCGCATTTCTTCCCGAACTCCTGCTCAAGGATTGGCACGACGACCTCTTCAGTCACACCAGGATAGACCGTGGACTCCATAACAACGATTGCTCCCTCTTTCAGGTTCTGCCCCACCGTTCGTGCAGCACCCATGACCGGGCCAAGATCCGGATCTTTCGCTTTCATCACCGACGTCGGGACACAGATCATGATGATATCCGCCTCCCGGATTGCCTTCGGATCAGTCGTGGCCAGATTATTCGAGCCTGATGCCGTGAGCAGCTCAGTCTTCCTCCGGTCGATGTCAAAGCCCATGGTCGGAAGGTGCTCTGCAAAGGCTCAAGCCAGGGGAGTTCCGATATAGCCAAGACCGACAACGCAGATGGTAAATGGGGTGAGTGGTTTTTTATTTTTATCTGAATGTTCGAAATAGTTTGTCATAAAAATTTTCTCTGGTTTTTACCAGTAGAATCTCAATCTCCCTTGAAGACTCATTAATCTGATATGCTATCCGATATTGTGTTGAATTAAATGTGAAATGGTATGATCTGATACCTTTGAGAGGTTCAGACAGTTCCTCATAGATATATGGATTACGAGCAATGTGAAGAGCTTCCGATTTAATCTTTTCCCTTAACTTTTCTGGAAATTTCTTATAATTTTTCAATGCCGAAGGAGCCATCGAGATACCATAGGGCTCCATTTCACCACTGATCAATAGGAATTCCTTTTTGTTGAGAATATTCCTTTGAAGACTGCTGGATGATCTCAAATGAATCATTATCAAGGAGAATTTCCAAAGTCTCAATCTCCTTTTCATCAAGTGATTTGATTATATGAGCAAGACGATTCAAATTAATGAGATTGAAATCTGTCTGTTGTTCAGAAATAATAGTCATGTTTAAATTAAGATTTAGAAATGCATAGTATTTTTTACTTTGTATCCAATTAGGATCTGTCGTAACCTGCACCTTTAACCTTTTTTCAAAAAACTTTAGTAATACTCGTCTCCTTTTCCCTGAAAAGGAAGTGAATTTCAGGGAAAAATCAGACATATCAATAACATGAAATTATCCGGAATATCACCAATAATATGACAATTCATCCGATTCAGCAATCTCCTCGATAACCTGAATATCATCAATTTGAAGGCAGCCATGGAACAAATCCCGAATTGGTTTATGTGGGTTTCTTGAGACTTCGACTTCTGTTCCATCTGAAAATCCGGTTATTTTATCACATATCTAATTATTTTGTGAAACTTCCGCTTTCACCATAATACTCTATTCCAATCTGAACAGATATCTTTTTTTCATGATACGATGTACAGGTTTTTATCATTGGGATCATTGCGATACCCATTGGTTTTATTTTGTGATTCTACTTTCATCTAAATTATACATGAAAAATCAATTTTCATATCTCTCCTCTAGGGGTCTAGAGCGAGCCCGGTTAGGAGTATAATAAATATCATGAGACCCTTTTCCATGTCGTTTTAAGATATATCCCACTTTCATCACCTTACGGACCACCTCTTTTGATTGATACCGTGGTATTCGTGTCATACAGATACAGGAATTGGGACATGAATATCTAAAAGATACGTTGATTCCGGATCTGTTTCGAGGGCCTCTCTTCTGTTCTCTTCTAATTCAATGGAAATCAGGTTTCGTGCCACATCTTCAGCTATCTCAATAGTTTCATCAATATTATTACCTTGTGCAATTAATCCAGGGAGTACATCACTCGTTACAAGGTAATAGCCCTCAGGCAGATATGTTATTGGGATTGGAATAATTATTGTTTTCACAAACTCACCGGTTCTAAATAATTTATTATCTTATGTATTGTAAGATGGTATCATAAGAGTAGTGCTCACCAAATATACCTCCTCTTCCAGTAGTCCTGTCAAAAATCAGAAGTCAGTCTCCAGATGGACAACCGGAATGTTGAATTTTACTACAGCCAGCCCTCCGGCCAGAGTCGAGTTGGTATCACCATACACTAGGACAAGAACCGGCTGCTCCTTGATCAGGACTTCTTCGATCTTCGCGAGGCATTCACCGGTCTGCTTCCCATGTGGTCCTGAACCAACCCAGAGGTGGTAATCAGGTTTTGGTATCTCAAGTTCCTCGAAGAGGATGTCAGACATCTCCGGGTCATAATGCTGTCCGGTATGGACTAATACCTCCCGGTGGTTTTTTCGAAGCTCCCTGGATACCGGGGCACATTTAATAAACTCTGGCCTGGCACCGACGATTGATATGATCTTCATGAATTGATTTGGAATACTTTTCTGGATTATTCAGATAAACGGTACGGTAAATGGATATTCACTCATGGTTAAAACCTATATTTTCTTGTTGTATTGGATTTAAAACGGTAAATTGACTTTCTTCTGCAACACATGACAGTATAGAGTCACAACAAACAAAGATCCAATCTTCACTTGAAATTAATGAAAATGCTGCCAGATGAATTGAATCAAGGGTTCGAAGGTCAGATTTTTCTCCATATGAAAATATGAGGTTTTGGGCTTCTTTAATCACCAGCGGTGTTGTCGGCTCAATATAATAATGAGATATTTCTTTTTCAAATCCAGATATAGCGATATTCAATGATTTTTTTGACAACTCATGATTACGATATCGTCGAAATATTGCACTATAATATTCAATTTGCGCAATATCCAGTATATAGAGATTATTTTGTGCATTTAAAATTAATTCACGAGTTCTCTCTGACCCTTTCTCATTATGGAAGATCTTTACGAGGGCAGAGGGATCAAAAACAGATTCATACCCGTTCTTCTCTAGCCTGGATGATATCATCTGACAGGTTTCCCGGAAGCCTACTCATGCAGAACAAGCATCTTAAAATGAATGTTCTCTCTATAGATTATTTAATTTCGGGCGAATTGATTTAATTGCATGAATATACTGATACACAGACAGTTCTGCCGATGCTGACAAGTCTTTTATTTTTCCAAAATCAGATCCATAACTCCCAACCTTCATTGAATTATTTAATCACAGATGGGGATAGTTACCGTCGGAAAATTCTTCAATGTGATGTGTACCAGAACCACCTTATATCATCCATATCTTAATAATGTATAAAAGGTAAAAGATGGTATGATGTCAATTCTGGCTGGTTTGAAATGGTCAATCGGAGTCCTCTCCATTATATGTTTGGGAATACTCTATTTCGGAACGGTATCTGCCGTGATGGTATCAAGTCCTGATGTCGTGAAACCAGGTGAAGAGGTTTCAATTTTTATTGGTAACATTAAAGCAGGAGATCCTTTTAAAATTGATATTATCGGCAATATTAAAACTGAAGCTGGCTCATTCTTTTCTTTCAAATTGAATAACCTTAGTTTGCCATTAGATATCACGAATCCAACACTTCGGATAAATATGAATGGATTAGTCCCTAATAGTATGTTGAATGTTTCAGTTAATCAACATAAATATAATGGAGCATTAGATACTGCAGATGCGACAGGATTGTATGACTATGAGATCGATAAACCTACTATGCCTGAAGGAAATTATGATATCGAAATTAATGGAACTGCAGCGAAAACTCAGATCCCAGTTACCTTTACAATTAGAGGGACAAATGTTGTCGCTGAACCGCTCGCAGAATCCACCTTTAGTATTACCGGTTTCTCAAATGGGGTTTTTGATGTAACATCTTATGTTGTTAACATGGAACCGGATAAATATGTAGAGAAGAAACAATTTACCGTTCAGGACCAGCTTATCGCTATAAAATAATAATTTGCCTTGATTTTGTTATAAAATAATTATTACCATTTTCATCCAAATCACCTTTTTTACACTCTTATTCATTGAGAGTAAAGTGACTACTTATGATTCAACATACTTTCATCAACCTTATACAGGTGAGAAAATTTGGTAGTGCCCTGTTAGCAAGCTGGTAATACTAAGTGCAAATAAAGTATTAAATTTTATGTACTAAAAATTAATATAAGTTTAGATATAATTATTTTCATGGTTGGAAAACGTGGTCCTATATTGATTACGTGTCAAAATCCGGATTGTACTTATTTTCAAATTGAAGATGGAAAGAATATTACTAAAAATGGGCATAATTCTGCAGGCAATCAACAGTACTATTGCCATCACTGTCGACGTTTTTTTATTGAAACTAAAAATACTCCTCTGTATGATTCTCGTTTACCACGAACTGCTGTTCTCATAATTGCGAAACACTCGACTGAAAAAACTTCAATTCGAGGAGTATCTCGAGTTACCGGACACCATCGCGACACTATATCTCGATATTATCACTTAATCGGTGAACATGCTGAAAAACTCAACGATTATTTTATTCATGACATTTCCGCGGGGGATTGTGAGATGGATGAAATTTGGGAGTTTGTTCAAAAAAAAACAAGAATCTCCTAACAACTGACTCTGAAGAATTAGGTGATTGTTGGTCCTATACTTGTTTTAAAAGGGATTCTGGATTATTTTTAGCATTTGAATCTGGAAAAAGAAATATTGATACTTGTGCAGATATGTTAGTTCGATTTTTTAACCGAATGGAACTTCCAACGCCAGAAAACAAAATATCGATTTTTACTGATGGAAACGTCCAATATAGCATTTGTTTACCTGAATTATATTGTGAGCCATGCTTGGATTATGGTCAGGTGATCAAAGTAAAAGAGAAGAATAAACTTGTTTATGTCATTCGAGAGAAAATTATGGGAAATCCAGATAGTAAAGCAATCTCTACCTCAGTCATTGAGGGCTACAATAATAAAATCAGACAACGATTGAGCCGTTTTGGAAGGAAAACTGCCTCTTTTTCAAAAAAACTCAATAGATTCATTTCAGCGCTAAATATCTTTCAATTTGTGCATAATTTTATCGAAGTAAAAAGTAGTCACAAGTCTCCAGCAATGTTAGAAAGTATTACTGATCATCTTTGGAATTGGAGTGAGTTTTTAAACTACCATGTTCAGTTCTAAAGGAGGCCAGTACCGAAAATTTCCTGATAAACAATATCAGTCAGAAATTCCCTCTTTATCATATTCTATGGTTAATGACGAATTAGAAAGACTGAATTAATGCGCTATTAAGCAAAAATAAAGTAAATAAAGAACCCATCTGACACTCATAAAAAACCTCATGTCAATGGCCTTAACACAAGAGAAAAATACACTGAATGGAAGATCAAAATGAAATTTATATGCGAGGGAAGGGATTTGAACCCTTGGATTCCTTCGAAACCGGATCTTAAGTCCGGCCCATTTGGCCAGGCTTTGGTACCCTCGCGCCTTATTACATTGGAATACCAGATATTAGAATCTATCCCGTGACCCAGTCAGATGTACACCAATACCCAAATTCATACCTGAAAATCAGGTAATTGACGAACAGGTATACACAATTATTCCCACTTTCCAGAGAGAAACCAATAATTTGCGCACACCAGGATGATAACAAACACGAGAAAAATAACAAGAAGAAGCCATTCAGGCCTTATTTGCAGCCATTTCAACGTCTTCTTCTTTTATCGTTTTCCTACCTGCGTGCATGGCAAGCTTATTTGCTTCCTTTGCAAGGTATCCGATATAATTCTCCGCTTTCTCAACTAATACCGCCGCTGCATCGCTGCCGACACGCTCAGCCCCATTCGATTTCGCAATCCTGACAACTGCTGCAATTGGCAGATCTGTCATAACACTACCCCAAAAATAAGTTATCTGGGATCTATATAAAATTTATGACTCAATTGACGACAACCAGTTTCAATTTCCATAGTACAACAAATTGGTATAGGCCCATGATGCAAGAAAATTAATTTTATGTATGATTAGTAAGAACGAACATGCAATCCGGGAACCTTCCGAAAATGTAAATCACGAGTGATGATACAATAATTATTGGTAAGACAGATTGATGCAATCAATTCATCAAAATCTCCAATACAATCACCCTTTTTTAAGATTTGATGATAGTTCTCATGTCTCTCGAGTACCGTTGAATCAATATCTAATTAAATTAAGACCGAGATTAATTCTTCAACCTCCCTTTTATCTCTCTCAATATCTGATAATCAGAATACTCCCTTGAAAAGTTCCAGTTTAGTAATTAATGGTTATACAGATAATCTCATTATCTCTTTCGAGTTCCCTGAGAAGTGATATTGTATCTCTATCTTTCTGGATAAAATCAATAAGAAAGGAGGGATTGAGAATTACCATTAAAAATTAACCTCACGTAGGACACGTGATCTAATTTCTTCAAGATGCTTATTTTACATGAAAAACCCTATTGGGGAAATCCCTCAAGGCCCTTAATATTCCTGAGGATCAGGCATATTTAGAGTCTGGGACAAGCCCCTAGAAGAGATCCCGTTTCCCGAGAAAATATAATTTTATTGTTGATAGAAGGAGTGATTTTCCAAATCTTCGGGGTCTTGCAAGGAAGAACAGGCCTTTTGGATACCGGACGAGTTCATACACATCTCGCGTTTTATCGACATACAAAAATCCACCCTCAATCAGATCCTGGAATGTGTAGATACTAGTGCTCCTCGGTTTTATCTCTCCCTCTCTTATGATATATTGTGCTGAAAGCGGATAAACCCGGCTCTCTTACATCCTATTTACGGGATCTTCTCTGTTTCCTAGAATAATAGTGACGAAGAAAATATCAGGTCAGGAGTTTCTGGCAGATCTCTGGTTACCCGGTACGTATATATTTCCCGGGGGGGACGATTATCTCAAATTTTGCTCCCTCTCCTAATTTCCCGGTCTCCCGGATTTTCATTCCGGTAATACTCAAAATTTCCCTGACTAGAAATAATCCTAATCCGGTCCCTTTTCCATACCCCTTGGTAAAGATCTGTTCTTTCTCAGTATCTGGAATACCTGGGCCATTATCATATATCGAAATAATAAGACCTTCATCGGATTCATGACATTGCATACGAATACATGGCTTATCTGGACAATATTTAATAGAATTATCAACAATATTAAAAAACACCTTTTCAAGAAGTGGATCAGCATACACCAGAACTGAACTGCAATTATTGGTGCCTTCCCCAAATGCCACGGTACAGTTCATCGTTGCCGTCACATCAAGGAACGTCTGTAATACTGGTTTCCATACCGGCTTTCTAACGCCGATCTCCTGGTATTCCCGGGCAAGATCTATGAAGTTTTTTGTGTGTGTTTTATGGGGAGCGAATATGGTCTGCACTTCTCCGCCGGGGATGAGAAGATTGCAGATTTATTATGGGATATCGGGCTGAGGCGGAACAGTGCCCGTGTGCTGACACTCATGGTAAAAGATGTGGATCTGACCTCCCGTGAGATTGAGAGGGTGGTGGAACTTCGTCAGCCGGAAGTAGTAGTGCAATAACTGATCTTATGAAAAAGAGATGGATCCACATCGTTCACCAGATAACAGAGAATAAAGGGAGACCGATGAAGGTGTTTCACATCGCCAAGACCCTTAATGAGATGCTTGATGAACTCAGGGATACCTTAATCGGTTCATATGAGATGAAATTTCAGGATATCGAGCGGGTTCGTAATTTATTGCATCAAAAACAGGCATAAACGAAATTTTGAGCAAGTAATAACTAGATGGAATACTATGTTTGAATCATTATCCCGCAGCATAACACTGACAAGGGAAAGTTTTGCAGTTATTCAGAAAGATAAGGAGATACTCCTCTTCCCGGTCCTTCCCGGAGTTGCATGCATTCTTTTTCTCTGAACAGTCATAACTGCTACGATTGATTTGATTCTCTCTCTGATTGGGGATAATAACAACATTATCAGACAGATTATTATAAGTATGATCGGCTTTGTATGGAGTCTGCTGACATACTTCGTTAAATCAGTCATGATTTTAAGGGATCTGGGAATTGGGGCATCGATAAAAGAGTCAGCAGCACTCTTTCGAAGAACCTGCGAGGCAATCGTAGGTCCCGGGTCTATCTCACTCATCTTTGTGATCATTGGGATTATTGCACTAGCCCCGGTCTTCCTTGTCTCCCTGAGTGGGAACGGGGCGCTCATCCTGGCCGCGATTACTGAGTATATCCTCCTGATCGTGATTCTTACAATTATTGCATCCGCCCTTCAGGAAGTGCTTAATACTCCATTGCATATCTATGCGAAGACAGGTACTGTTCCATCGGCATTCAGCTCTGATCTTATCACCATTGTATTTGTTCCAAAAAACAGCCGGATGAGTCCGGGAAATAACTATCCCTTTTTTATTGAATTAACCTGAATTCCCAGGTCATCGTTGATGTCTCTCCAAAGATGACCGCAATGGGGCAGAGGAGAGTCATGGTTTTTTTCAGGGTATCTGCTATGACAGCCTCATCACAAGCACATTTCAGGGAGATGAGATGATGTACCGTCTCGAAGGTAGCTGGGAGATCCTGTTTTCGTGTTGCAGTTGTTTCGATCAGGAGCTGTTCAGGTTTTATTCCCTTATCGCCAAGGTCCAGAAGAATCTTAATCCCAATGCACCCGCCCAGGGATGCAAACAGGTAATCGATAGGATTCGGGATGGCACCTCCGCCGCCAAGATGGACATGGGCATCTATCGGAATGGTAAGTCCGGTGCTGGTATGGGCGGAAAAACTCATGTTACCAGTATGCCTGACGGTCATAGTCACCGGCTTAAACTCCATTCTGGCAGAATCCCAGGAAATATCATTACTCATGCATACAGGTTTTTTAAGCAGATAAAAAAAAGTTGGCACAGGAAATGACTATCCGGTATGATCAGATCTGTTCCACATCCGGCTCTTCCTGAACCGACCCGATAATCATCGCAAGGGATCGGGTTTCCGGATAACTCTCAAGGATCATCTTCAGAAGTACTGTCAGGGGAACTGCCACGACAACCCCTGCACCTCCAAGAAAATATCCCCAGAATATCATTGAGATGAATACAATCGCTGGAGAGAGCTCCATACCCCTGCCTGCCAGTTCAGGAAAGAGAACATTTTCAGAGAAGAGATTTACAATACTTGCAACAATTACAACCAAAAGCGCTGCATATGGGTTAATTTCTATAAGAGCCAGCACCGTCGGAGGAACAAGGGCGATAATAAACCCGATATAAGGGACAAAGTTCAGCACAAACATCAATAATCCCCAGAGCCAGGGGTCCTGCACCCCGATGATAAACAAGGCAATACCAAATCCCGCACCGGTAACAAAATTCACTTTTGTCCGGATTATGACATATTCAATAACGACAGAACCAAATTCAGTCATCCGGGTGGCAAGTTCCTGCCGGTACGAACCAAGGACGGTATTGATCTTCTGAGAGAATACCGTAGCCTCTAAAAGCAGGAACAAAGTTGTAAAGAGAACGATAAAAAGAGCGGATAACTGCCCGATAAAAGAGGTAACCATTTCAGGTGAGATGACACCAAGTGATCCGGTCATCTGACTTGCCGGAATGAGAGTAGACACCTTTATTCCAAATTTTGAAAGGATTGTATCAATCTCCCCCATATTGGACTGTATCCCTTCTTCTATCCGGGGTATATGTTCAATGAGAGGTGATATCGAAAGCACCACCATCGCTACAACCCCGATAAGACAACCGAGAAAGATGAAAAATGCCAGATATCCGGATATCCGTGGATCGAATCCCCGTTTTTGGAACCATAGCGAGACAACGGAGAAGATAACCGCAGCAAATACCGATAATAAAAACGGTCCTATAAAACCTCCGGCCATTTTCAACCCTGCGAGGATGATAAAACAGCAGGCGGTCAGGAAGATAATCCGATCGGTCTGAGGAAGATTTTCAAGAGAGACCATAGTATAGAGACGATCGGGAGCTGTATAGTTCTTTTCGTATGAAAAGGGTTATGAGCTGATAGGGAGATGTATTGATTTAGATAATCATCATCTGTTTTTTGCCTGGTGGGGTTGGGCATAACCGGATGTTCTTCTAACTGGTGAATTATGGGGGGATTCACATGGACGGTATCGCCATACTTGGATTATTCTGTCTTATTTCAGCAGTAATCACGTATGGTCTTGGTATTTTTGTCTATGCCAAAAACCCTGATTCCAGAGTGAACCGCCTGTTTCTCATGGTGACCGCCGGTGCATCATACTGGGCTGTCGGAGAATACCTGATTTGGAGTGTTAATAGTTATGAAAATGTCCTGTTCTGGCTGAAGGCGAGTTCCCTATGGACCGTGGTCATCGTAATGTGTATTCATTTCATCCTCTGTTTTGCGGATCATCCGATGGCACGACGGGAAAATCGTGCATATCTCCTCATGCTCCTCTATATTCCCGCAATAATTCTTGCAGGGGTGAATTTTTTCACGGACCATATCTTTACCGTCGGATACTCACCAGATTTCAGGTATTATTACACACCCTCAATCGGGGATCCAATTTATACCGCTGCTACAATCTATTTCCTTGCAGTTCTCTTCTGGGCGATATACATCGGATGGCAGGCACGAAGATCAGCCGGGAATGATACCTTAAAGCGGCAGTCAAGTTCTGTCAGTATCGGACTTCTTATTCTATTAGGATTCGGTTCGCAGTCTGTCGTCATTCTGCCACTTTTTGGAATTTTTGCACCTAATATGGTGTTTATCGGCATTGTTCTCTTTTCGGTGGCAATCACCTATGCAATCCTGAAATACGGACTGTTCATTTTAACCCCTGAAACTGTTGCAACAAATATCATTCAGACCATGCCGGACGGACTTCTCCTCACCGACATGGATGGGCGGGTAATTACCACCAACAATTCTGCAAAAAAACTTCTCACCGGTTCATTTCAGACAAATCCGGAAGTATTCACCGGACCTCCTCTGCCTGAACCGGTTTTTTCCAAAATTCGCGATGATATTGTCCGGAATGGAATGATCTCTGACTATGAACTAATTCCGGATTCTGACACTAAGAAAACCATGAGCATATCAGGATCACTGGTCACTGATCCGGACCGGGGACCAGCCGGACTAATTCTTATCATTCATAACATCACCGAACGGAAGAATGCAGAAAAAGCACTCACACTTGCAAATGAAAAGATATCCCTTCTGACACACCTGACCAGACATGATATCAGCAATCTTGTTATGGCCGTTTCAGGGTATCTGGAGATTTTGGAGAGTGAGGATGATGAACAAAGGCGCAAGGAGATACTCTCTGTCTGTATCAACCTCGTGGAAAAAATTACCAGACATCTGCATTTTTCACGGGAATACCAGAGTATCGGACTTCATGAGCCCGTATGGCAGGATTGTGAACGGCTGATTCTGCGGGCTGTAGAGGATATTCAGCATGACCAGGTTGAACTGACAATTGACCTCGTTCCAGCGGACATTTTTGCTGATCCACTCTCGGTAAAAGTCATATACAATCTCTTAGAAAATGCCATGCGTCATGCCACGGGAATTTCCCGGATAGAGATTTATTCGCAGAAGATGGATGATGGATCATATGCACTTGTCATTGAAGATGATGGTCCTGGTATCAGACCGGATGAGAAAGAGCGCATCTTTAAGCAGGGATATGGAAAGAATACCGGCCTTGGTCTGACACTTGCACGGGAGATCCTGCTGGTTACGAATATTCAGATCTGTGAAAATGGTGAATTTGGAAAGGGAGCACGGTTTGAGATAAGTATTCCACCTGAATCATGGAGAATGAAAACTCGGGAATAAAATCATGAATCATACACCACTTTTTGTAGATTTTCAAAATATCACGGTTGCACACAATACGACGATCCTGTTACATGCACTCTCGGTTCAGATTCCTGACGGAGAACACGTTGCTATTCTCGGACCAAACGGCTCAGGAAAATCCACCTTTATCAGGACACTCATCAGGGAGCATTATCCAGTCTATTCAGAATCAGGCTCAGTATTTCGGATCTGGGGTCAGGAGACATGGGACGTCTTTACTCTTCGATCCCATTTCGGGTATGTATCCCAGGACCTCCAATATACATTTCACCGGAATATTTCCGGGAGAGAGGTGATTCTATCAGGCTTTTTTAGCAGTATCGGGCTCTTCTTTCATACCATCACACCAGAGATGGAAAACAAGGCAGATGAGATCCTCTCTTTTTTGGAAATTTCCCATCTGGCTGATCGATCATTTTCTGATATGTCAACCGGCGAGGCCAGGAGATTTCTTATCGGACGGGCACTGGTTCATAATCCACGGGTCCTCATCCTTGACGAACCTTCAAACAGTCTGGACCTTCATGCCCTGCACATGCTCCGCTCTACCATGAGAAAAGTTGCGGCACAGACTGTCATCATACTTGTCACTCATTCCCTTCCTGACATCATCCCGGAGATAAACCGGGTCATTTTGTTTAAAAACGGTGCCATCTACCAGGACGGACCGAAAGAAGAGGTACTGACAGATCGGTTTATCCGTGCTGTCTTTGATGTTCCGGTCAGGATCATTCATGATGACGGATACTACTATGCAACAGGATATTAACAGATTAATTGAATAATAATCCAATATTTGGATAAAAAAGGGAGATATTGATCTGATTAGAAGCGTCTTCTGTTAAAGCCGCCACTTGAGCCGCCAAACCCACCGCTCCGGTTTCCACCAAAGTCACGGCGTGGCTGCATTGGGCGTGCTTCATCGATACGCATAGTTCTTCCGTCAAATTCAGTATCGTTCAGGGCATCGAGTGCTGCCTGGGCTTCCTCTGAAGTTCCCATCTCGACAAATCCAAAACCTTTGTTCTCAATGATTTTGGCGCTGACAACCTCTCCATAGGATGAGAAAAGTTCGCTGAGCTGGCTTTCGTTTGTGGAGTAGGGCAGGTTGCCTACGTATAATTTCTTTCCTTCCATGATAGTCCCTTATGGGCTTTTGCATAACTGTTGGGCCGCAGTGATCAAAATCACATTGCGCCAGAGAATTACCAAGAATAGCAGTGAGATACCCTTTCGAACTGAACGAGAACTTACAAAAACTATTTCCAGAATTTACTCTTTCGTCTGCACATACAGATTGCCGCATGAGCATATAAGGTTTGTCATCATACAGAAAAATTACCTTCGGATTTTGAGAGAAAAACATCATATTGCTGGTATTGTTCAAAAATGGGATGAAGTGAGATGTCACAAGTGCTTTCCTGCCTGAAAAAATTTCACATGCCCGCTCTCACGAAAATCAGTATCAGGATTCATCCTATCATTGATCAATCACTACCAAAAGACCGGACATGGTCCCAGGCATCATGATATTTTTTCCATGCACCTGTATCATCATACATCCTGATATCAGTCCGATTAAACAAATCCCGGTCAGCTCCAACCGGGCATACCTTGATACATATTCCACATGGAGACCGGTACTCTCCATTCAGGGCAGCACTCCGGTCAGCACACGCCTTTTTATTTGTTTTAGATTCTGGGTAATCCTCCTCTTCCAGGGCATGGACCGGACAGGCACGGACACAGGCATTGCATCGGGTACAGAGGGATGATTCAATAAGAGCATCTGATTCAATCCGGGCACTGGTGAGAACCGTTCCAAACCTGACCCGTGGCCCCCATGCTCTAGTCAGAACCATATTATTTCTCCCAAAGGTGCCGAGACCTGCAAGCACAGCAGCATGACGATGTGAAAAGAACGCAGCCGGATTCTTCTGAAGTACCGTGATACTGCCATACCCGTCACGGGGGATTGAGACCGATGCATAACCCTGATCATTCAGAACAGTCGCTATCCGCCAGGTATATTGATCAAGGAGACTGTTTACGATCTTATACTCTTCACGATACCAGATGGATGGAGCAGTCTCAACCACAGGCAGATGCACGGGAAGGCCGATAACAACAGCGGTTTGTGCCTCCGGATAGATGGCATTCGGATAACATGATTCAGGAACCCACGGGAAAAAGAGGGGCTGCTCCCACCGGATCACAGCGGCACATCCGACACATGAGATGCCCATATCTGTGCAGGTCCGGATGATGAAATCCCTGATTGTCATAACTGAAATATCCTTATCCCAGGGAAATAAAAGGAATGAATTGTCCCTACAGACCTATATGGCATGGCTTACCCTATACCCTGAAACGGGACATATCACGTGATATTTTATCTATCCTGATCGTTGCTTCCTGAATAGACTGGGCAATACAATCAAGTGAAACGGAGTTCTCTTCGGTTAATGCAGCAGTATTGCCCAGCTCATTGATGATAGTGTGGAATGACTCATTCATAGAAGTAATATGCTCCATCACCATCTCATATGCTGCCATCTGATCCTGGCTGGCTGAGTCGATAGAAACGATCCGCTTGGTAATTTCATCGATTGAAGATGCCAGCTCAGAAAAGATCTTCAATGTTTCATCGACTGCCCTGCTGCCATTATTAACATCCTGTCGTGAGGTATCAATGGCACTTTTCATCTTTGCCGACCGTTCCTGGAGAAGAGAGATGATACCACTGATCTTCTCTGCAGATTTCTGTGATTCAAGTGCAAGTGCCTTCACTTCTCCGGCAACTACTGCAAACCCTTTCCCTGCATCACCTGCACGGGCGGCTTCGATTGCGGCATTGAGTGCAAGGAGATTTGTCTGATCAGCAATATCAGTAATGATACCAACAATATCACCGATCTTATCCATCTCCGAATTAATCTCATGAATGATTCTGCCGGTCTCATCATGCGACTTTACAATGGACTTCATACCGATATCTGCAAGAGTACTGCTTTCAGATCCCTTATGTGAGAGCTGCTGTGACTGATTGATAAGAACTGATGCCTCTGCGGTCTGATTGGCTATATCAGAACCGATGGATATCACAGAACTGACCGTATCCTGAATCTTTGTGATTTCGGATTTTGACAGATCAGCCTGTATACTGAGCTCATTTGTCCCCCGTGCAATCGCCTGGGATGCAGACGCAATCTCCTCTACACTAGCATTGGACTCTTCCATCTCGGTCATCAGGCCTTGAACCTCGTTAGAAAGAGCACCAATAAGGGACCCCATCTGGATACCAATGGTATCAAGCGCCGTCCTGAAATGAATAAAGTCTCCTGATACCGGAACACCAGGGTCAAACCGTGCAGAGAAATTCCCTGCTGAATACTCACGGGCAAGCGTCATTGCTTCAGTAACCGGCCGGACGACAGCATCAAGAGTATCATTCACCGCTTCGATGACATGGCGGTACTCACCGGAGAAATGAGCTGGATCTCCACGAACATTGAGATCACCATTTGATGCCGCCTGTGCTATCCCGTTTATCTCTGCAAGGACCGCCTTTTGATCTTCTCCATCCCGGGTGATAGTATTCATTGTCTGCTGCAGGCGGGAAGCCATGGTATCAAAGGTTCTCCCAAGGATAGCAACCTCATCATGTCCGTCAGGATTAATCCGGCAGGAAAGATCACCCTCTGCCAGGCGCCCGGCTGCATATGTGATCTCCTGTATCGGACGACTGATGGATCGTGCAACAATATAAAGCAGCCCTACTCCACCGGCGGAGATCAGGATACCAAAGATGACCAGGATAATGGTAAGGGAGATTGCATTGGCAGTCAGGATGGATGACGGGACCAGGACCAGAACCTTCCATGGCAGGCCAGGATCACCAACCACGACATCTGACATCTTCCCGACATAGGGACCAAGTGTAAAGGTTGCATCAGACTCTCCGGTGATAATGTGCTGAATGGTCTCCTCTGATACTGAAAAAACGGGGGCGAGGGAAGTAAGAGGTTCACCAACCGTTCCGATATCCCCGGTTACTCCTGCTATCGTTCCGTCATTACTCACAATAAGGACAATACCTTCACCATTGTAGAGACGGGTTTCATCTGCAATCCGGTCAATATCAGCAAGGGTGACGTCGACACCAGTTATCCCAAGAAAAGTTCCCTGAGAGAGGATTGGAACGATGGTTGACGCCATCAGGACCGGGACACTCTGTGATGGTTCAACATACGGATTGGTTAGGAGTTTCTGGTGTGTTTGTGCAGGAATGGTATAGTAATCCTGTGTATAATCAGTCTCTGTGTCTACAGAATCCGGCTCATATATCATCCGCTGCTCAACACCATCCTCCCGGTACCAGTACATATTCATCCGCCCTGTACTGGAGAACCCGTTCTTACCTGCATACCGGGAGTCAGCACGATCATACGCATTCTCTTCCCACATCGTGTAAACCCCATTATAGAGAGGATGGTTCTTCAATATTCCACCGATGATTGACTCAACTTCCTCTCTTGGCAGTGGTTTTCCAGCACTATATGGCCCAAGAAGCACTTCAGCCAAAGATTCGGTCGAGTGCATCGGTTCAAGTAATACTCCTTTTATTGCTTCAGCCTGTGCATCTGCGAGAATTTTAAGTTCATCTTCAGCTCCTGATACAGAGGTGTTATATGTAGAAAATGCTGCAAACAGAATAATAACACTGGCAACAACAAGAAGAGAGAGAGAACCTGCATAAAGTATTTTTTTATTGATTGAACTGACCGAAAAGAGAGAAACCATGTAAGATCATGTATGAGCAATGTAATAAAGGAAGAGGGTATGGAGAACATTTCACCTGCACCATGACAGATCCTATCATGGTTGTCGCCAAATGTGTACTATGGACAGCCGGGTACCTGGATCAGAGTTAGAACAACGGATGAAACGATTTAAAGCCCGAATGGAGGATCAAAAACCTGACTATGAACTGGTAGTAATTTTTGGAAATATCAACCTTTATTATTTTACCGGTACCATGCAGGACAGCATGCTTTGCATTCCACGGGACGGAGAACCAACCCTCTGGGTCAGGAAGAGTTATGAACGTGCGAAACATGAATCTGAATTCCCGTATATTGAAAGAATGGGAAGTTTTCGTGACGCTGCCAGGGCATATACGGACGTTCCTGACACAGTACATCTTGAAACTGATATCGTTCCGCTCGCTCTTTACCAGCGGTTTTCAAAGTATTTTCCAATATCGCACGTTGAATCAGTGGATCGTGAACTCTCAATGGTCAGGGCTGTGAAGAGCCCATTTGAAATCTCCCTCATGGAAGAGTCAGGGAGAATTCATGCCCGGGTGCTGGAAGAAAGCGTTCCTGATATGCTGACTGAAGGTATGCGTGAGAGCGAATTCGCCACCAAACTGTATGGGCATCTGGTTAATGAAGGCCATCATGGGATTGCACGGTTTGGTATGTTTAACACCGAAATGCTTCTTGGTCAGATAGGATTTGGAGAAAACTCACTCTATCCGACATATTTTGACGGGCCTGGTGGATCTGTAGGATTATGCCCTGCCGTTCCCCTCCTTGGTGACCGGAAGAGGAGACTGAAAAAAGGAGACCTCGTCTTTGTTGACGTTGGATGTGGATTTGGCGGGTATCATACAGACAAAACCATGACCTATATGTTTGGTGCATCACTTCCTGATGACGTTATTGAGAAGCACAACCGGTGTGTGGATGTGCAGAACCATCTGGCTTCTCTCCTTGTCCCGGGTAATATCCCATCGCAGATATACCAGGATGTAATCGCAACGTTAGAGCCTGAATTTTTAGAGAATTTCATGGGATATAAAGACCGGAAGGTAAAGTTCCTTGGCCACGGTGTCGGTCTGTTAATTGATGAGATCCCGGTGATTGCTGAGGGTTTTCATGAGCCACTGGAAGAGAATATGGTATTTGCCCTTGAGCCAAAGAAAGGAATCCCAGGAGTTGGAATGGTAGGAATTGAGAACACCTTTGTGGTTTCAAAAGGGAGGGGGCGGTGCATTACGGGAACAAATCCCGGACTCATCCTGGTATGAGAGATCCTATCTGAATCTGATATGGTGGTACTTTTGAAGATACTGAAGTATTTTATCTGATTCAATCCATCTTCATCTGCTCCGGGCCTGCATATCCAAACATGGTGGCAAAGGCAATATGTACCACTAAATAACCGATAGAATAGAGATACCCTATGGCCGACAGATTATGGTGATCATTGCGCGAGTTACAAATTCTCGTTTGCAGATTATATTATTCACTGACCTTCTCATTTTTTCTAACCACCAATAAATCGATAAATTGCTGCCTGATTGAAATTTTATTCAAATATAACATGCAGGATAATGATCTACATATCTGTACGACAAATGCATCATTATATCTCTTTCAATTCTACACGATTGATCATACGATCAGCAATCATTTGATTGTCGATCTGAATTCAGCCGGATATGATGATCATCGATCCGGCCGGATATGCCCCCACATGAACCAGATGGTGGAACAACAATGGCTGACAACTTTGATGTCAAACTTGACAACAAAACCTACATCCCAGACCCGTCCTATCAGGCAAATTCTGCCCTGGGTGATTATAAAAAAGCCTATGCAGAGTTTTTATCAGACCCGGATGGATTCTGGGCAGGTAAAGCCAGGGAACTGGACTGGATAAAACCATGGGATAAGGTAAAAGAGTGGAACTGGCCGAATGCCCGGTGGTTTTGTGGAGGAAAACTCAATATCTCCGCAAACTGTCTGGACCGGCATGTTAAGAACGGAAGGAGAAATAAACTTGCCCTGATCTGGAAGGGTGAGCAGGGGAAAGAGGAGATCTACACATACCGTCAGCTCTACCGGGCTGTGATGCGGTTTGCCAATGCCCTGAAAAAACTCGGTGTTCAGAAAGGGGACCGGATATGTCTGTACATGCCCCTTGTCCCTGAGCATATCATCGCCATGCTTGCCTGTGCCCGGATTGGTGCAGTGCACTCCATCGTCTATGCCGGATTCGGAGCAGAGGCTCTCCATGCACGAATCAGGGATGCACAGGCAAAAATTGTCATAACTGCGGATGTCGGAGTCAGACGAGGTAAATTAATCCCACTGCGGAGTATCGTGGATGATGCGGTTAAGAACTCTCCCAGTGTTGAGAAGATTGTGGTACTGAGCAGGGAACGGTGTCCGGTGGAACTCTATTCAGAGATGGAAGTGGACTTTTACGCTATCCAGGAAGGAGTCAGTGATGAATGCCCGCCAGAGGAGATGGACAGTGAAGACCCGCTCTTTATCCTCTATACAAGCGGGACGACCGGCCAGCCAAAAGGAATTGTTCATACCACAGGAGGATATCTCGTCGGAGCTCATTACACCTGCAAATATATCTTTGATCTCAAAGAGAACGATGTCCACTGGTGTACTGCCGACCCGGGCTGGATCACCGGACACAGTTACATCGTCTATGGTCCGCTCTCTGTAGGAGCAACGGTGCTCATCACCGAGACCACCCCTGATTATCCTGACCCGGGAATCTGGTGGAGCCTTATTGAAGAGTTTGGTGTAACGGTCTTTTATACCGCTCCAACCGCCATACGAATGTTCATGAAGGTAGGGGAGCAATGGCCGGATAAGTATAACCTCAGCTCCCTCCGGATCATCGGATCGGTCGGTGAACCTCTCAACCCGGAGGCATTTGAATGGTACTACCGCGTTATCGGAAGAAACAGGTGCCCCATCCTTGATACCTGGTGGCAGACCGAAACCGGCATGCACATGATCACAACCCCGCTCGGACAGCCTATGAAACCAGGATTTGCAGGCGTTCCTATACCAGGAGTTGTGGCAGATGTGGTGGACAAGGAAGGCAATCCGGTTCCTGCACGGCAGGGAGGTCTGCTGGTCATCAAAGAGCCATGGCCGTCGATGATGCGGACCGTCTACAATAATCCGGACCGGTATAAACAATACTGGAACCAGATTAAAAACTGGTATACAGTCGGGGATCTTGCAGTAAAGGACGAGGACGGATACATCATGGTCCTGGGGAGATCTGATGATATCATCATCGTCGCTGGCCATAATCTGGGAACGGCAGAGGTGGAATCAGCGCTGGTCTCCCACGAAGCGGTTGCAGAGGCTGCCGTCATCGGTGTTCCGGACGATGTGAAAGGACAGGCGGTCAAGGCCTTTGTTATCCTGAGACAGGGATATGAACCAAGTCAGAAGCTCGTCTCTGAACTGACATACCATGTACGGATGACCATCGGCCCAATCGCCATGCCATCCGGCATAGAATTTATGGATAAGTTGCCAAAGACGAGAAGCGGGAAGATCATGCGACGTGTCCTCAAGGCAAAAGAGATGGGAGTGGATCCAGGCGATATCTCTACCCTTGAAGAATAACTTTTTTCACCCCCCTCCTTCCCTTCCAGAATGGAAAGAGTACCATATTCATTCATATTATCCAAAAATTAAGCGTATTATTGAAAATAAATTCAATTTAAGGATTTAAGACACCTGATCTGACCTAGGTCAGGCTCCAGAGTCACGATAGCGGCCGTCTATGGAATCACATATTCAAACACTATTCCCGGATCGTTTCCGGTAGGTAAAAGGACCCATTTATTAATATATTATAATTATTATATTCACAATAATGAGTCTCGAATCAAAACAAGACCTTTATAGAACTCTTCAAGATATTCTTCCATATTCAGACTTCCTTCTTGGAAAGGACAGTCAAGTTCCATTATTTTATTAATTACATCCTTTCCTGGCATGATGATATCAATAGGGACTCCTGCCAGTTCGGATCCCTGGATTAACGCCCTCCGAAACGGACCAATACAATAGGCAATCCGTTTTTTATACGTATCTTTTGTTTTTTGAAGATACCCGGCCACCCGATCGGTTTCAATCCTGAGAAAATCCTCCTGTATAGATGGATCCTTCACTTTTCCCAGCATGTACTGATAATGAGCGTAGGGGTACATGGTCTCCAGTTCTGCAGGAAGGATACCACAGGTTCCAAAGATCACGAGATGAAATGAATCCGGCTGCAGAACCTTATCGATGATAGCTCGCATGATCCGGTGACTCGGACTGGTACTGTATGGTTTTCGAACCGCACAGGGGATAAATATGGCAATGTCACGAGGGGGCACCTCATACACATCAATGATGTACCGGTAGGATGCCTCGAATTCAGGAAGATAAAAGGGTGGATCGGTCAGTATCTTGTCAGATGGGGTGCGCTGTACATCAGTTCTCAGATCTTCCATTCCATAACAATGACCATGAAAGTGCATAAAGTCCTATGAGAGAGAAAAGATCATGTCTGGTTGTGACCAGCTAGAACGATATACGCGTGTACCTGAATGGCGTATTAGATGTCCACTCCGGGTTATTGAGATTCCAAAAGAGCTTCAGATCAGAGTTCTATTGCATGCCCAAATGGAATCCTGAATCAAAAATCCCATGTATTATCATATCCAATAAATAAATCATGACTCATTATTTGATTATTTGAGGCTGTTGCACAAACACAAAAAAAGCTTAATATAAATTATTAAAGCTTAATTATATATATTATTAAGATCAATATATTATATGTCTCATCGCTATAACATGATTAGAGGATATGGTAATGAACAACAATTTTTACTCCCTGTCAATGCGATGGACTGGCTATCTGAAAATGATATTACTTATGGCATATTAGAAATTCTTTCGATTCTCGATATTAGTCCATTTATTAATAAATATCGTGACGATGGTCGCGGTTCTGCCTTTTTTGATCCTCGTTCAATGCTTGGAATAATAATTTATTCAATGATTCGTGGAGAAAAATCTAGCAGAAAAATTGAGATGTGCTGCCATTATGATATTGGATATCGGATTGTCGCCAATAATCTTACACCTGACCATACAACGATCTATCGTTTCAAGAAGAATAATTCAAAAGAAATCAAATCCCTTTTTAAACAATTATCTCAAATTATCGTAGAATCCGGGATAGCAAGAATCGGTGTCCTAGCCCTCGATGGATCAAAATTTGGCTGTAATGCCTCTTTATCAGCCAATAAAAAATTAAAATACCTTGAAGCAGAGCTAGGTCGGCTTTTTGATGAATCACAGGAAATTGATGAGTTAGAAAACGATGATATAAATATTCAGGATATGGAGATTAACCGACTACCTGAGCATCTTTCAACAAAAGAAAAACGAAAGGAAGTTCTTAATCGGGCTAAAGAGAAATTAATTGAACGACATGATATCGAATCTAAAAAACAAGAAGAAAAGATTCTGGACCGCGAAAAAGAAGAATTAGAATCGGGTAAAAAGAAACGAGGTAGAAAGCCTTTAGAGCCTAAAAAAGAGCCATCTTCAGATTCAAAAGTAAATCTCACTGATCCTGAAAGTCAGATAATGTCAACCACCAATGGCTGGATTCAAGGGTATAATGGGCAGATTATCGTTTCTGAAAATCAATTTATCCTCGCTGCAATGATATCAGATGAGCAAAACGATAAAAAATTATTAATACCTATGCTAAATGAACTCGAAGACCTTTTTACGGGTATTCATCCATCAATTTCGCCTAATATACTACTATCTGATGCAGGTTATTTCTCATACCCGAATTCTTTAGCAGAATTGGATTATGGCATTCAACTCATCATCCCTCCTTCTAAAGAAAGAAAAATTCCAGAATATTCAGATAATGATGGGTATATCTCACGAATGGAAATGATATGTCGGGCGATTTGTATGGGAGAAATAATCACATTTCCGGAATTGCAAAGTATCGGGACGTTTGTTTGGCAATCTTTTATGAACAGAGAGAAACAAGCAACAACTCAGGAAATTTGTAAACGAGTTATGGAAGTACGTGTGAAATCCCCCACTGGTAGAGAGTTATATCGAAAACGAAAATACATGGTCGAACCAGTTTTTGGTAATATGAAACATAATATGAGGTTTAGGAGTTTCTCTCAAAAAGGGAAAGAGAATTGCGAGGGAGAATTCTTTTTAGCTGCATTAGTGCATAATATAAAAAAACTTATCAGATTTGAGGGTATAGTTAAAATTAAAGAATTTGCTACGAATATTATAAAACCGTCAAGAGGTTCAGGTTTTTCCTATATTTTTGCAAACACAGTATGTAAAGTGGGAATTGATACATGCAGGTTCATACATCCATTAGTCTATTTTGGTTGATAGCTTAAGGGGTAGAGATCGATCATTTGTGATCCTGCATGATATTGATCATTGGTGCAACACCCTCATTTGTTTGGTTTTTTTGTGCGGTATTACTTCCCTTTCAGCAGATATGCAGGATAGCCCTGCAAGGGTGGAACCAATCACTATTACAGAAACCAACCTCACGGAAAACCAATCACAATCAGAATTACAAACGGACAATGAAATGACATCCGATTCACTGGACAAACCTGTTGCAGAAATGGTGGCATTTGTTCAGGAGGCAGTTCAATATGCCCGGGATAATAAAAAGGAAGATGTCCTTGCTGAATTTAGGAACCGGAACGGATCATTCTTCAGAGGAAACCTCTACATCTATGCCTATGATTTTGACGGGATTACCCTTGCCCACCCGCTCCAGACCGAATTAATCGGAAAGAGCAGACTGGAAGAGCTTGATGCGAGCAATGAGTACTTTATCCGGAACCTCCGTGACGCAGCACTGAACGGATCAGGGTTTGTGGTATTTCATTATGTAAATCCTGCTCATAACAATACCGTTGAGAAGAAACTTGGGTATGTAGAGGCAGTAGATGATACCTGGTGGCTTGGCTCTGGGATATATGGTGAAAATGTCACCCTTCCGAAAGAAGTAACCTGGCATACACCAGCATAAAATAAGCCAAACAGGTCCTTTTTTCCGGGCCTGAACCTACTTTTTTCTAAACCTCTAAACCGGCAACCCTTTGGCACATACCGTCTCATGATGTTTATGAGCCGTATAGTGGTTTTATTCATGTCGGGCCTGCTTTTTTTAAGTCTGATATCAACCGGAAATGCAGTCATGACCACCCTTCCAAAGGTCCAACTCCCGCTTGCCCCACCTGCACAAGAACCACCATTTGACGATAGTAAATTCTTTGATCGGGTAAATACAACCATATACCAGATCTGCACCGGGGAATCACTCCCGGTCGGAAAGATAAATAATGCTCTTCATGACTCCCTGGCTGAGACATATTACACCCTTATCAGGATGAATATCAGTCAGGAACAGTATCCACGGGCAGAAGAGATCGTATCATTCCTGTCCTACACTCTCACACTTATGGAAAAATACCTGGACTATGAATCAGAGCAGAATACCTTCTCTCCGGTTGATATGGGCATTACTCCCTATAAGGATCTCGAACTTTGGTATGATGCGGCAGCCGGAGTCTGGAAGAAGATTTCACAGGATTATCCGGATGTGAAGATGTATGATATGCCTGCTCCAATCGAACCAAAAAGATGGATTATCGGGCAGGTTCCCTAGATGCCGGCACTCTCTTCTTTTGTGTATCAGGGATCTGTTCAAGAACCATATGAATAGGAACCATTCAGGCATCCACCAATATTTATTCTTTTTCAGAACACTTCAATCGGAGAGAGATCCTTATGAGTATATGATTATATTTAAGAGTTTTTCGAAATAATATTTGAATTGCCTTGCTATTAACCGATTTTATGAAAGTTCTATGCATCTCACTTTTCATGAACGCATGTAATAATAGCATTAGAGACTCACAGGAATGTATTTTATATACTATGAGAACGGGAATCAATAATTGGCAGGGATGAATACCGGATTTAATACTATTTAAAAAGGAGAGAGGAACTCATGACTATCATTGACAACATTTCTATCGGAAAAAAACTCATTGGCAGTTTTCTCTTTATCGCAGCGATTATTGGTATTGTTGCATTCATTGGATATTCTAATATGCAGACAATGAACACCAGTCTGACATCAGTATATAATGATCGGCTTATCCCAATTCAGGATCTGGGTTCAGCTGCTGCTGTTCTGTATGAAATCAGGGGTGATTTTTACAAATATCTACTCATACCTGAGGAACAAGAGAATACCCGGAAAAAAATTGATGAAAATATTAAACTTGTAGATCAGTTGATGCAAAATTACCAGTCATCGAACCTTCTGGATTCTGAAAAAACGGAACTTACTACATTTACTACCAACTGGGAACGATATAAGACCCTGATTAAGGAAAACCAAGCATACTGGGATGAAGGAAATGAAAAAGTTGTCCTTGATTCACTCACATTTGGTGAGATGCAAAAGGTAAGAAAAAATATTGGTGCCTCAATTGATTCTCTCAAAGAAATAAATAAGAATGCTGCTGAAAATTTAAAAACAGAGTCTGATTCCATATTTGCACAAGCCTCATTGATGAGTACTTTTGCAGGTATAATCGGAATAGTAATTGCTCTTATCCTTGGCATCTATATCAGCAGAGGAATTACCGGTCCCTTAAACAGGGCTGTGAATATGATTCAGGAGATGGGAAAGGGACATCTCGGTTTAAGGCTGGGAATGAACCGGAAAGACGAAATTGGAACTATGGCAAGAGTAATGGACTCTTTTGCCGATGATTTGCAGGGAAAAGTCATCCGAACGATACAGATGATTGCATCAGGTGAGAAAGCACAAAAGCTGGAAGTACATGATACCTCTGATGAGATTACACCCGCTTTAAATCAGATGATCGAAACCCTGAATGGATTACTGGACCAGATGGGTATTCTTATCGGTGAGGCACAGGAAGGACATTTAAATTCACGTGGTGATGCATCACAATTTATCGGAATTTACCAAGATTTGGTTACAGGGATTAACAATATGCTTGATGCCATTACCATTCCATTGAATGAAACCCTCCGGGTAGCTGAACGATATGCCAATGTTGATTTTAATGCACGATTTGACGATGGGTTGACCGTGAAAGGCGATCTTTTAGTATTAAAACAAAAAATGAACCAGATCGGTATTCATGTTGGTCAGGAGTTAAAAGCAGTTATACAGGAGATATCAGATCAGGTCACCAATCTGTCTCAATCGGCTGAATCATCAGCAGCAACCGTTGAGCAACTTGCCGCAGGAGCAGATGCAATATCTCAGAATGTTGAAAATGTCCAGGCAAATGCTGATTTAACAAAGCGATCAGTGCAGCAGGTTCTTACTGCCATGGAAGATCTTTCCACATCAGTCTCAACGGTTGCTGCCAAGGTGGATTCAGTTGCGAGATTAAGTCATGATGCCGATACTACTTCCTCTCAGGGTGTTGAGAAAGCGGCGATCGCTGAAAAAGGGATTCAGGCAATTAACGGTGCAGTAAATGATGTAGGAGACATAATCACTCGTATCAGGGAACAAATGATTGAAATTGGCAAGATCGTGGAGATTATCAGTGGCATTGCTGATCAGACAAATCTGCTCGCACTCAATGCAGCAATAGAAGCTGCACGTGCTGGCGAAGCAGGAATGGGATTTGCAGTGGTTGCCAATGAAGTGAAGACTCTGGCACAGGACTCGCAGGGATCAGCAGAAAATATCGCTAATATTATAGCAACTTTACAAAATCAGTCAGAAAAAGCGGTACAGGCAATGGACCTGGCTACCAGAGAGGTCTCCAAAGGCTCCGCTGCAATTAATGAGACGATTGCCTCATTCCGTTCAATCGCCGAGCAGACACAAGAGATATCCCTGCATATGGGTGAGGTTGCAAGTCTTTCAGAAGAGGAGGCGGCGGCTGTGGAACAGATTACCGCAAGTGTATCTGAAGTCAGCAAGATATCTATTGCTACTGCTGAAGAGGCAGTTGGAGCATCGGCTGCATCTGAAGAGGCAGCAGCTGCATTAAAACAATTATCAGAAATGCAGGTTATCCTCGCTGAAGCAGCAATTAAAATCCAAAAATCGATGGTACGGCTCACCGGTTGATCCAGAAGACCATTTTCAAAAATTTTTTTGTGTAATAAAATTTATCCTCAAAGTTTATTGACGAAATACCTCATCATGGTCTTCAGATAATAGGGATCATAATTCAGGTCATGATTCTTATTGGTAAACACCATAAGATCATACTTTTTCCCCGCTGATTCCAGGGCATCTGCCAGTTGCATAGTCATTGAGGGATGAACATTATCATCCATATCTCCGGTCATGAGAAGAAGATCTCCCTTCAGGTTTGATGCCTTGAGTGCCGTTACCTGCTCCAGATACCGGTCAGTAACCGGATATCCCTCATACTTTTCTCCCCAGAATGAACCATATAACCTGCAATCATGATCCCCTGATGCAGCGACCCCGACTTTGAAAAATTCAGGATACGTGAGCATTGCCTGGGCTGCCATAAACCCACCTGCTGATTTCCCATAGATACCGACCCGGTTCAGATCCATCCATGGATACCGTGCTTGCAGTTGTTTAAGACCTGTGATATGATCAGGAAGACCGCAGTCACTCAGGTTCCCGTAACTGACATCGTGGAATTCTTTTGACCGGTACGCCGTTCCAAGCCCGTCCATGGTAACAACGATGTATCCCAGCTCTGAAAGCATCTGGCAGGTCCAGTATATTTTAGAGTTCCAGGTCAGAGAGGCGGGATAGGCGGTTTGTGTGACAATAGTATAGGGGCCGGGGTAAACCACATCAATGACCGGGTACTTCTTCGTGTTGTCAAAATTCGTTGGTTTAAAAAGCAGCCCATAGAGTTCAGTCTTTCCGTCACGGGCGGTTACGGTGAACCGTTCAGCAGGAGACCAGCCATTTCTCTGAAGATCGGAATCGTCAGCGGTTGCAAGATGCATAAGCAGGGTTCCATCCATGGATCTGAGTACCGTAACCGTTGGAAGATCCGCACGGGAGTAGGCATCAATGAAACAGGTGAGGTCGGGTGACAGAAAAACCGAATGATCGGCCTGACCGGGTGTGAGGAGCCTGAGATCATTTCCATCGGTCTGGACCCGATAGAGATAGTGGTAATAAGGATTTCCTTCTTCTTTCCCACTGGCAGTAAAGTATATGTGGCCATTCTTTTCATCAACAGCCAGAATTTCCCTGACTACCCAGGGTCCTTTCGTAATCTGTTTTTTCAGGGTTCCATTGGCATCGTACCGGTACAGATGTCCCCATCCGTCCCGTTCTGAAAACCAGATGATATCTCCATTCGCGAGGACATGAATATTCGGGGTGCCGGCATATTCAAGGCTTGACTCAATATACGAAGTACCGGTTTCATTGAGTATCTCCCGAACGGTACCGGTCCGGGCATCTCCTGCGAGGAGCCGAAGTGTTTTCTCTCCCCGTTCGACAAAGAGCGAGTAGGTGATATTCCCGGTACTATCCCACCACTGCAGGATATCCTGGTCGGTATCCATCAGACTCACCTCAGGCTGTGCCCTGAATTTCAGAGGAGTCACACTCCGAACCGATGTGTCAATGACAACCGGTTCATACTTTGGAATATGCAGATCTCCGGGAGTTGCGAACTTGTAGGTATACAATAGAGGCCTCTTACCAATACCAGGTGCATCCTGGACAAGCGAAAGGGAACTTACATTTCGCTGATCAACCCGGTAGGTTACAATTTTTGATGAATCCGGGGACCAGACCAGGTATGGTGCAGGAGTCGAATTAAGGCGTAATTCAGAAACCGGGTACCTGACCGTGTCAGATCGCTTTCCGTAGAAATAATCAGGAACTCCATCAGTAGTCAGGGGAGAAGCGGTTTTTGAGCTTACCGTATACAGCCAGAGATTGGAGCCATTGACATAGGCGATCTTCGTGTTATCAGGCGACGGAATGCCAGAGATTATCTCATCAGGAAGGTTATTCTTTGTCAGGGCATACGATACGAGATCGCAGGTCCATGATGAGCCAAAAGAGGTGAATTGCAGGGTCTTTTCATCTGATGACACCTCCATCTCTTGGATGGGCAGGAGTGAGGGTGAAATTTGTTTCCCGGTTGCAGATCCCAGGACTTTTGCAAGCCGGTTTGCATCAATAATCTTCTTTCTGGAGCCCTGTGAGATATTAACCAGAAAGAACCGGGTCATATCACGGCCGGTATCAGCATACCAGAATGCATCAGATCGAATCCAGTGGGGTTCGATGGTAGCATGATAGATATGGGATACGGCATTGTCTGGATAAAAGAACTCTGCCATCTGTTTTTCATACTCTGGTACCGGGTTATGGGTATCTTTTGCCATGACCGGTATAATAAGGAGAGCAGCGACAATAAATAAAAAAAGAAGGAGATATTGTGATCGAAATGCCATAAAAAAGGAAGGAGATTATAAGGTAAATAAATGACTGAAACCGAATACCTGGAACACCCCATACAGGATCACTGAGTGAGGTTTGGCAATGGTCCCTACGGGATGACGGAGAATGAAAAACCAGCCCACAAGATGATAAAAAGAGAGGATATATGAATTCTCTGACAAGGGAGCCCAGGATCCAGATGCTATCCGGGATGATAAATGGACCACGCCGATCAAAGAATTAAAAGGAGTGAGATGATGAGAATTTCCAGGATGAAGAGATGTTGCTCTCATTCAGGTCATTTCTCAATTCTTTCTATTCTCCTGAATTTATTGCTTTTTCCCTCCAAATTTACCGGAACATGGCATTATCGTCACCGAACTCCTGGGGATCTCTTTCTCCAGTGACTCTTTTATGGCATAGATTGTCTTCTGGACATCATCCATCAGTCTGTTTCCATCAAACTCAAGGAAGAGTTCAATAAAGATATCATTCCCGCACTTTCTTGATCTGACGCCATGAAATGCTTCATACTCATCAAAGAAGTCTGCAAGGGATCTGACTACCACCAGTTGCAGTTCCTCTTCGATGGTCTTGTCCAGCAGGTCAGGAAGTGAGGATGATATGGTCCGGTATCCGGAGAGGAGAAATAAACCGATGACGATGAATGATGCAACCGGATCAATATAATCCTCCCAGGGATTATCCTCAATAAATAATACCAGTAAAAGTGCCGCAAGAACAACGAATTCCGTAATCGCTTTTGTCTTAAACAGAGTAATCTGGGCTTCAATGACCGGTGAATACTCCATCTTTGCAATGTGAACCTTCTCCCTCCAGAGAATGGTGCTGACGCAGATGCCGGTGAACATGACGATCATTGCAACGATGGTAACCTCTTCATGGAGCATATGGGGATTGAGAAGCTTCAGGACAGTAAGCCCGAAAACCAGGACCAGTGAGAGGATCATGACAATGCCGGTCACGATACCGGTCATGTTCTCAAATTTACCCATGCCGTAATCATACGCATGAGCTCCCCCTTGTGACATCTTTTTCAGAGCCAACCAGGCGAAAAAGGTAGAGAGGATCTCATTCCCTTTCTTGATGGCTTCGGTGGATAAGGTTACCGAACCAGACATGCCTGCAAGGATAAGGGAGGGGATCCAGAAGATCGTATCTATTATGAGACTTTTGAAAATAACCCGTTCTTTCAGTCTCTGCATGCGAATTTCTGAAGATTTTATCTCTTCTTCTGACTGGACATGGACCATGTGCGGGTACTTGTGGGCGATATGGAGAAAAAAAGTACTCCCACAGAAAGGCAAAAACAGATATACCCCGAACCAACCGGGGGGAATCACAAAAATGATTCCTTAAAAACCGGATGCAAAAGACAAATATTCTCGAAACAGTAATGCATATGTATATTTTCATAACCGCCTATGGCAGCCATTATTGATATTCTCGTTTTAATACTTCTCATTATTGCCAATGGTTTCTTTTCCATGGCAGAATTTGCTCTGGTTTCGTCCAGAAAGATGCGGCTCAAACAACTGGTATCGGAGAATAGGTCCGGGGCCGGTGCAGCATTATCGCTCCTTGAGGATCAGACCTCATTTTTATCTTCAATTCAGATAGGGATAACCCTTATCGGGGTATGTACTGGTGCATATGGAGGAGCAACATTTTCAGGATCACTGGAACCTTTGTTCAGATCGATTCCAATTATTGGTCATTATAGTGCTGCTATCAGCCTGACCTTTATTATCCTTCTGATCACATACTTCTCCATCGTCATAGGAGAACTGGTTCCAAAACGAATAGGCCTTGCAAATCCTGAGCGGATTGCCTGCACTGTTGCCCCGGTTTTCATCCTTATTACCCGGATCTTCTCCCCGTTCTCGTATCTTACTTCAGGGCTGACCAATATTATCGTAAAACTCTTCGGGATATCACCGGTAACTTCCCCGGATGTGATTGAAGAGGAGATTCATATGCTCCTGGAAGAAGGGACCGAGTCGGGTATCATCGACGAGACAGAACAGGACATGGTAGAGAGTGTTTTTGAATTTGGTGACAGCCAGATTGCAGACCTGATGATACCCCGTCCAGACATTGTTGCCCTGAATCTCAATGATCCTATCACAAAAAATTTTGAGATAATTGAAAGAACAGGTCATACACGGTACCCAATCTACCAGGATACACTGGATTCAATTATTGGCATTATATCAATCCGTGATCTCTGGCTTATTGCACATAAAAACACCGAAGTTGATTTTTCAAAGATCATGCAGGATATTCTTGTCGTGCCTGATAATATGAAGGCCCTTGACCTGATTCGTCGATTTAAAACAGCTACATCGCCCCTGGCAGTCATCATTGATGAATATGGTTCAGTTGTAGGCCTTATCACCCTTCATGATCTGCTCGAGGCACTGGTCGGAGACCTCTCCAGAGTTGACCAGGATGATGAAGAGCCCCTGATTACCAGGAGGCATGATGGGTCCTGGCTGATTGACGGGAGAACCTCACCTGAGGAACTCTATGAAATAACCGGGATTGATTGTTCAGAAGAGTCATCAAAAGGGGCATTCCGAACCATGGCCGGGTTTATACTCTACAAAATGGGAAGTATTCCTGCAACCGGCGATTATTTTTCCTATGATGGAAATGAATACGAAGTTGTTGATATGGACGGGCACAGAATTGATAAAATTCTCATAACCCGTCTTCCATCTCCGGAAAATTTATAATTTTTTTGTCCTCTGGTGGTAAAACCGAAGGAACGGCCATATGAGAAGGACAGGCATCGTCCCGATTCCGATCACTATCCATTGCAGGGGAGTTAAGGGAACCGTATCAAAGATCTCTCCCCCATACTGGACAATAAGGATCTGTATTCCAACAATAAGTCCCATTATAACAAAAAATACCGGGTTGCCTCTGAACAGCGGAGGCATGATCCCGTTAATACCCCGGCAGTTAAACCCGTTCCAGACCTGGGCGATTACAAAACCGGCAAAGAACGCGGTTGCCTGCTGTTCGGGGGTCTCCATGAACGGAAGACCGGTTATCATACAGGTAATGCCGACTACAATATAAATCATAGCCGTTATCAGGATCGAAAATTTCATGTAGGGTGTGATTACCGAAGCGGTTCTGGGTATGGGTTTTCGGTTCATGAGAGCAGGATGAGGAGCCTCTGAACAGAGTGCAAGGGCTGCCAGCGAGTCCATGATGATATTGATCCAGAGTAACTGGATGATGGTAAACGGCGGGGGAAAACCAAGAAGCGGAGAGATAAATGTCAGTATCGCAGCGGAGATGTTGATGGTGAGCTGGAAGATCAAAAACCGCTGGATGTTTTCATAGAGAGCCCGACCCCACCAGACCGCACGCTCTATGGTCGGGAATGAGTCATCAAGAAGAATGATGTCACTTGCCTCTCTCGCAACCTCAGTTCCGGCAATCCCCATGGCCAGTCCCACATCAGCATTCCGAAGGGCCGGGGCATCATTTGTCCCGTCACCGGTAACGGCCACGACTTCCCCGTTTGCCTGCAGGGCCTTGACCAGGAGAAGTTTGTCATGAGGCTCGGATCGTGCAAGAACCTGGAGATCAGAAACGATATCCCGTCGCTTTTCATCAGATAACTCACGAAACTCCGGGCCGGTCATGACCTTCCCATCCCTGAAAATTCCTGTCTCCCGTGCGATTGCCGTTGCAGTCTCAGGGCTGTCCCCGGTCACCATTTTAACGGTTATACCGGCATCATTACAGGTTTTCACTGCCTCCGGAACATCAGGACGGACTTCATCACGAATTCCCACATACCCGTCCCAGATGAGTGTTGAAGGTTCCTCACCATCCGGTTTCAGTTCTCCGTGGGCAAACGCAAGGGTTCGCATGGCCCGCTGTGCAAGATGATGAAGATTGGAGAGATCAGGAGCGGGACTGCACCTGGCTGCAACGATCTCCGGTGCACCTTTCACCAGGATATACCGTTTTGAGTCGTACTCAAAGATGGTTGACATCTGTTTCTTCTTGGAGTTGAAAAAATCCTGGGAGATGGAAGGCCAGGCATGCCGGATATCAGTGTAGCTGACTCCGGTCCGGTGCAGCCATCTGAGAAGGGCAGCCTCGGTTGAGTTTCCAACGGTGATCAACCGATCCTCATGATACTCCAGTTCTGCCGTGCTGTTCACCGCAGCATTGAGGGTTATCCATTCAGAGGGGGTTTTCGGCAGGCCGCTGGAGATTTCAGGCACTTCTACAGATGATGCGGCAACCTCCATCTGATTCATAGTAAGGGTACCGGTTTTATCCGTGCATATGACCGTCACCGAACCGACCGTCTCACAGGCAATAAGTCGTCTTACCAGGCTTTTTGCTCTGGTCATCTTCCCCATGGTCAGAGCAAGTGATACCGTAACACTCACCGGAAGACCTTCTGGAACAGAGACCACGATGATGACAACGGCAAACATGCAGGCATGCAGGATCACACTGAAGATCTCAATCGGAGTCTGTGGAGGAACACCAATAACAAAATCCTGAATTAAAACAACCCCGATAATCAGCCCGGCCATGATGTACCCGAATTTACTGATAAGGTGGGCGAGATCATGGAGTTTAATCTGAAGCGGGGTTTCAGGTCGTGTCCCTTCGGTGAGTGACGACGCAATCTGCCCCATTTTTGTCCGGTCACCAACAGCTGCAGCAAACATGGTTGCCCTGCCACCGGTAATGTAGGAACCTTTGAGGACAGAATCCTGAACAATTTTCTTCACCGGTTCGCTCTCTCCGGTAAAGGCTGACTCATCTGCTTCGGTCTCAGCTGCAACGAGGAGGTACCCGTCTGCCGGAACCATATCTCCAGCTTCCAGCAGAATTACATCGCCAACGACGATATCCCGCATCGGAATGCTGCCCGGACTGCCATCTCTGATAACTTTAACACCGGTATCCTCACGCATGGCATTTAATGCATCAAACGCCCGGTTACTCCTGAACTCGGTCAGGAATGCAATCGTTGTTGCCAGGATGACTGCAAGAGCGATTCCAAGGGTATCAATGAGGCTTTCGCCCTCTAGTAATGCAACGAGAGCGGAAAGAACGACTGCAACGAGCAGAATGCGGATGATCGGATCCTGATATTTTTCAAGATATTGTTTCCAGACCGGTATCCGCTTCGGGGGAGTTAATTCGTTCTTCCCATAAAGTTTTCTGGATTCCAAAACCGTTTCGGAAGACAAGCCGTCAGTTCCAAAACGTTCCAGGTCCTGAGTTGGGATCATGGTGATACCATACTCATGTCTTCTGAGAATTTCAAAATTGTGGCAGATACTCTGCAGTGAGCTATCGATTTTCAGAAGAACAGAACAGGTCATTCGGTTCAGGTAGCTTATCGGATGATGAATCCTTATCCCATTCGGAGATAAACGTATTATCAGAGTTTATCTATGAAATGGAAACGTGACACCGGATTGTCGGGAAGGATCTTTTTCACCTGGATTCTGTTATTATTTGTTTATCTTGTCTTTATGGGAGTTCTCATTGCTCTGGGGCTTCCTTCTGTGTTCATTATAGTTATCGCTGTAGGAATGGGTCTGGTTCAGTACTTCTTTTCAGATAAACTGGTACTGATGACAACAGGTGCCAGAATCATCGAGAATGATGAATATCCTGAGCTGCACCGCACGGTAGAAAATTTATGTTCAATTGCACAGATCCCAAAACCCAGAATCGCCATCATGCAATCTCCCATGCCAAATGCCTTTGCCACTGGCAGAAGCCCGAACCATGCAGTTGTTGCGGTTACTGATTCAATAATGGCGACGCTGAACCGAAATGAACTAGAAGCAGTTCTGGCTCATGAACTTGCCCATGTCAAAAACCGTGACATCCTTACCATGACCGTCGCTGGATTTCTTGCCATGATTGCATCCATGATTATGAATAATTTCCTATTTGCTTCAATATTTAACCGTGAGCAGGGAGGAGCATGGATAATTGCAGGTATTGTTGCAGCAGTTGTCTGGGTTATCGCAACGTTGCTCATGATGGCATTATCACGGTACCGTGAATTTGCTGCAGACCGGGGAGCAGCATATATTACAGAGGATCCTGATGCACTCATCTCTGCTCTGCAAAAAATCAGCGGAAAGATGGATCGGGTACCTGTACAGACCAGAGCAGCAGCGGAAGGGGCTAATGCATTTTATATTATTCCTGCAATATCAGGTAAATCTCTCGCTGCTCTCTTTTCTACTCATCCGGCACTTGAAAAAAGGATAGAAAATCTCGAGAAGGTCCGCGAAGAAATTCGTGGTTATTAATTATCCTTTTTCTATTTTTTAAAAAAAATTATCCCAGGTTCTAAAAATTTCTAAATAGGGACACAATTTAACTTTTTACGACTCTTTCACAGAACTATCCATACCAGGTAAACCTTTAAAAAATATGTCCATCTGATCTCCTGATATTAACCTGGTTTTTCAGGGCTATCAGATGAACCGGGGGGTGATGTGTGATTTGTGTAATTAAATAACTATGTACAGATTTTGACCTTGTGAGGGGGTTTTAAAAGATAATGCGAAAAACTCACCTCCAGAGCTATTCAGTAACACTTGGTTACCGATAATATCATATTATCCGGTATTCTAAATACTCACTCTGGTCTGAAAAGCTACCTGTTGGGATCAAACATTACATGAGAGAATTCTTTTACCTTTCCACTACCAATAATAATTAGAATTATGCAATCAACCGGTTTTGGTTTTGCATTGGGCTTTTTCCTGATTTCTCTTGGCATTCCTCTGGAGTGCTGTTACCCGGAACCCCGGATAGTGTCGTTCAATGAACCGGACGAGAGAAATTCCGGGAGACAGAACACTGAAGGACAGGAAAAAAAGGGATCAGCACCTGATGTCAGATGGATAATCCCGAATTTTATACGAGACCTATGGTGTACCCCTTCTGGTTTGAGGGCCGAATTCAGGGGTTACCGAAGAATTACTCCTCAAAATGTTCTGGATCATCCTATCCGCCGGAAAATTTATGCACTGATATGCGAAAATCCAGGAATTGACCTTCATAATCTTGCCAGGAATTCCGGATGTAATGAAAATACTATCCGGTACCACGTGGATCGAATTGCTGAAGAAAAATGGATTACCATCTTTTATCAGGGAAAATCAGATCATTTCTTCGAAAACCACAATACATATTCCGAGGATGCTCAATTATTTCTCGCACGATATGCATCAGGCCTTACGGGGAGGATCCTGAAGGTGATACGACATAGCCCGGGAATTACCAGGAAAGACCTTGCTGACCAGCTTGGTATTGCCGGTCCAACGGTTACCCGGGCTGTGCAGGACCTTGCTCATGAGGGATCCATACGTCTGGAAAAGAAAGGTAAATTCACCAGGCATTATCTCTCAAACGAATCTCTTTCATTGATTCAACAGATAAAATCTGCATAACGTGTAGAAAATCAGGGATATTGTGAAAGATAAGAGATTCCTATAACCGGATCTCAAATCCTGATTTAAATGAAAGAGAAACAAATGAGGCCTATGAAATTGCCATCATTGAGTTTTATCAGGGCATCCACAGGCCATATGAACCCGACCAGCGATTTTTTCAAGGTTTATGACAAATGCAATGCCCATGCCCGGACTATCGAGTTCTGCTGCTCTTTCAATAGCTGAAAGAATCGTTTCGGTCTGATCCACTTCCACCACTGTCAGAATGATCTCTTTTTCCGGCTCGATTGGAAGACCGAAGACTGACTGGGTCTCGTGAATTCCCGTCCCCCTTCCCATAAGAACGGTTCCTCCGGATGCACCAGCTTCCCGTGATGCCTGGATTACCTTCTCAGACCATCCCTTTTTGACAATCGTCACAATCAGATTTTTACATCCTTCATGAATCATGATACATCTCCTTCTTTTTCATCTTAAAGATAATACCAATAATTAATAACATAAGAATCGGAGTGAGAAAAATTAATGAAATCATTCCAAATCCATCCAGGAGTGGATCTCTCCCTCCCATAGAATCAGCAACGCCGACCGCAAATGCCATAAGAAAGGTGACTGCCATCGGACCGGTTGCAAAACCGCCTGAGTCAAATGCAATTCCAATAAAGTCAGAATCACAAAACCGTAGCAGAATGAGAACAAGAAGATATCCACCGAAGATAATGGGAAGAAACGGAAAACCATACAGTATCCTGATCATACCCACACCCACTGATATGGCTACACCAATTGAAAGTGCATACAGGATGAGAGAGCCCTTAATATAGCCATTTGATGAGGTTTCAACCTGGTAACAGAGAACCCGGACTGATGGTTCGGCATATGTTGATAAAAAGCCCAGCATGAATCCAAATGGAATTAATAACCAGGTCTGCTCAATAGTTCCACATAATTCTCCTATCCTCTGACCTGCCGGGAGAAATGCTATCTTAACCCCCTGGAAGAACAGGACCATCCCAATGAGTGTAATGAGAAGTCCCTTCAGTAGATTAATAACATAATCTTTCGGCAGTTTCAGTGAAAGGACCTGCAAAATAAGAAAAAACAAGACCAATGGTGACAACGCCTGAATGACGTCAACGATGACATGATCAATATTGTCAGCAATCGGTAAATAAATCATAATGCCACAATCCCCATAATAAGAATTGAAATAACCGACCCTAGTGATGCGAGCCCTATAAGGCCAAATCCATCAGATATAGCTGAGCGACCCCCGAGGATTGAAGTAACACCAATACCCATCGCTAAAAATATCGGGCCATTAATTGACCCAATGGTGACACCCCCCGCATCAAATGCGATAGGAACATAGTCTGGAGGTGCAAAAAATAAAAGCAACAATACCAGAAGATACCCGCTGGAAAAAAGGTAAGCCAGGGGGACATTATAAATAATTCTGAAAATTGAGGTGGCAATAAAAAAACCACCTCCAACTGATATCACCATAATAAATTGGAGCCGCTCTATACTGTTTTCGGAAACGATCTGAATCATATCAGCCAGAACCCGGACATTCGGTTCAGCTATTGTTGCTAAAAACCCTAAAAAAAAGGTAGTCATGAGAATGATCACTATTGAACCGGAACGGGGAATGTCTGAACCTATGGCATTTCCAATCGGAATCAACCCTACATTTACTCCGACGAGAAAGAGGGCAATACCCAGTGTTACCATCAGGCTGCCTAAGATCAACACCAACGCATTTGATATAGAGAAGTCTGGTATGAAAAGGAAATGGATAATTAAAATGACCAATATAATTGGAGTTATTGCTTTAGAGATTTCAATAAACTGGGATTTGAAGTCTGATAACATATGAGTCTAAATAATGGAGATTTTTCAACCGATAGGATACGTAATTGTATAATGCAAATTTTCTTCATATAATCATAAATTCTGATTATACGATGAATTCCAATGAGCGTTCACTTTTAGAATACCAATCGTTTCACGATGTTTACTCTAAATCCTCATGCAGTGCAGGATAATAAAATGTACAACGATATCCTATCATAATAAAGTATCGATATGAACATTCTTCAAATCTCCAGCAAGATTTACAGCGATTGAAATATATAATAAACCCAAAAAAATTACACGAAAAAATTTAAAATTATTCTGATCTTCGGAGAATGAAAAGAGGTTTTTTAGCATTTCGTGCAATTGCCTCTGTTGTTCCACCAATGATTTTATGCACGAACCCCCGGGTTCCGGTGGACTTTACCACGATAAGGGATATATCCTCTTTTTCAGAGAACCGAATTATCTCATCTGCAGCATCACCAATCCTGACATGAGTTCTGACCGGAATGGATTTCTCTGGGCAGGAAATGACAATACTTTTTAACCTCTCTTCTGCTTCCATCACCGAACGATTTATCTCCTCATCTGTATCCCCTTTCGAGACAACATGGAAGAGATCCACAGATGAAACCAGGGGAAGAATATCTGTAAGAAGAGTTTCAATGTCAGGTTCTGAAAAATCAGTACATACCAATGCCCGTGTGAAGATATCCGGACAACGGACACCAGGTGAGAACTCTGAAACGTTTTCAGGTGGATGGATCAGGAGAAGACTGGATGGACAGAACCGGAGAATATCCCATGCCGTACTTCCCAGCAGTATTGTCTCGATGACTCCCCGCCCTCTTCTGCCCATCAGGATGAGTGAGACCTGCTCACGTTCTGCAACCCGGATGACTGCATCAGAGATCTCTCCTCCGGTAATCTCCTCTACGATGATCCGGACTTTTGACCGGGGCATCTCGATCAGATCCCGTACCTTTTCAAGTCGCAGCCGGGCATAGTCAGCCTCAGGATTTTCCCTTTCCGGAGAAGAGACAAGGTACAGACTTCTGGTGACATGGACCAGGATAACTTCACGTATCCGGGGAATGTTTTTCAGGCACCTGATGATGTATTCAGCGTCATCAGAGAAATCATAGGGTATCAGGACTTTTGTAAACATCAGTTATCACCTTTTTAGAAAATCTGTTTTCAATACAGTAAGAAGGGTCGTATGAATAAATAGTTTCTAATTTATCTCTGGTATAGATAGATGTATCCTCAATATGAGGTGTTCTGGTGATGAACTCATGGTCAGGATTCTGATTTTTCTCCCGGACTGGTGCTTGTTGATCCAAGATATATCGCTCCAAGTGTTAGCACAACACCAAGGACGGTGACACAGGTAAACGGAAGCCTGAAGATGAGAATATCCCAGATAAAAGCCCCGGCTGGTTGCAGAAGTAATATGAGTCCGACTTTAATCGGAACCGTAAAGGGAAGTCCTGCTGATATGAGCAGCCATGCAATAACCTGACATATTATGGCATAAGCAGCAAGATAGAGCCATGAATCAACACTTGGGACGTCGAAACTATCACCTGATCCGATAACCACGAGCCCGGTAATAATGGTGGTGAGGATGGATATCATACACAGATTCGCAATCTTCCCCTCCAGATCAAATGAAGTCTGTAAAAGACGGAGGAATAAAACATACCCGCCGTACCAGAACGCTGTTGTCAGTGCAAGCAGGACTCCCATCTGAAAACCATCAGAAGCAGTGCTCCATTGCACCCCGCAGATAAGATACAGGCCAATTATCGAGACCGGGATTGCAAGAATCAGCCGGGGGGTGACTCTGGTATGAAGGACAAGGACACTGAACGCTGCCAGGACAAAAACCTGAAAATTCCCCAGGATCGTCGCAAGTCCAGGGCCGATGAGGAGGATACTCTGGTGCCAGCAGATGAGATCAAGCGTATAGAAGATACTTGCAAGAAGGGCAATTCCCAATTGCCGGGGACCAAGCCATATTTTTCCCCGGATAAAGACCAGCAGCAGGAGAAGTGGAGGAAGGGATAATGCCATCCGGTAAAATGCAGAGGCACTCGCACTTACTCCGGAAAGAACGACAAAGACCGGTGATAAACTTATGAGAACAGCTCCAATGACAACGAGTAACTGACCATAGACAGGTCCCGGGTTTCGCAGAATGTTCATTGATAGGAAAAAAATTACCTTTTAAAAAGCGATAGATATTTGGATTGTTTCGCTCAACAGATACCAATCACATGTAACTCGGGAATTTTTTTAAAATCCCTGTAATTATCAGTAAGTATTCCATCAGATTCAACATCAAGGGCATGCTGACCGATAATCGCATCATTTGTCATTACATTCTGCCGGTTTGAAAGACCAATTGCACGAAGTATTGTTGAATTATCGATGGGTAGATATGTTATATGCGAAGAATTAAGGATTTTTATCATTCTTTTTTCCGATTCCTCTGAACCAAGAAATTTTCTTAATTTATAATGTACTTCAGAAACAATAATGGAATTTATGATAAACCGAGCATCATTCTCAACATAATCATGAATAATTGACCTTACAATGGGATATTCAGGTGAATCACCAAGGTTAGCAAATATCAGAATATTTGAATCGATAAAGATATTCATTGTCCCCAAATTTCATCATCGATTTTTCGAAGTTCCTGTGAGGTAACAGGCCGACCAAGGATTGCAGGATGATCAATGAGATCGATAAGAGAATCCTCTTGGGATACACGTTTCAATTGTATGGTAGAATTATTTAAAATTTCAATTTTAAATGAATCATGAGGTTTAATACCTAGAATTTCTTTTATTTCTCTTAAGGGAATAAAATAATCTTCCGTTACTTCAATAATTGTTGACATAACTAATCAGTAAGGATTTTTTGATGATAAATAATTGGTGAAGTACATATTAGTTACTTTTTCATTAAGATATAATCTTATATTTTTTTATCCAACAATAATACGATAGTTATATTTGAAAAAATGATTCGGGAATTATAGAATAATGCGAATTTTTCTGAAATAATTCAGAAATATTCGCTTAAACTATGCAGTGCATTTAGAGTGCAAGCCTTGGAATAATCTTTTTTTCAATCTGATTATTCCAAAACGTTTCGCAAGGCACTGTAATAATATATACATCATTCGGTTTTATTAACTCGTGGCCAGATTACCTTAAACAACTCCATGATCACAATAATCAAACATGCCGCTGCAAAGAGCACTCCCCACTGGGACAGGCTGACCGGCTGAAGCCCTAGGACATCCTGAAGAATTGGGATATGCATGGCAACCTGGTGTATCACCTGAGCTGCAATTACCGAACCGACCAGGAATAGATTTCTTGACAGGGGCATCTGGAATGCAGACACGTACTCTGACCGGCAGTTAAACACATGGACATTCTCAAGCAGGACAAAGAGCAGAACTGCAAGATTTCGTGCAGTATTCTCCTCAACACCGATTGAGATCATGGAGTACCAGGCAATAAACCCGATCAACCCCATTACCACAGATGAAACCAGGATCTGGCCGATCATCAGGCGATTGAATATTCCCTGTGACGGTGGTCGTGGCGGACGGTTCATAGCACCCTTCTCACCAGGTTCAAATGCCAGACCGACATGCTGAATTCCATTGGTTACGAGATTCAGCCAGAGCAGCTGAACTGCAAGGAGGGGTAAAGGCAGATGGGCGATAAGAGAGCAGGTAAAGAGGATCACCTCTGCCGCTCCGGTTGAGACGAGCAGATAGGTCACTTTCCTGATATTATCATATGCAAACCGCCCCTCCTCAATACCAGCAACAATTGATGAGAACCGGTCATCGGTGATGATCATCGCCGCATTATCCTTGGCAATATCGGTACCGGACCCCATCGCAACCCCAATATGGGCACGCCGAAGGGCAGGAGCATCATTGACCCCGTCTCCGGTGACAGCAACAAAATGACCCATCCGGATGAGAGCATCAACAATGGAGAGTTTCTGGACCGGGGTGACCCGTGCAAATACCCTGGCCTTCTGGACAAGGTCGAAGAACTCAGGTATATCAACCGACCCGAGTGCATCTATCTCCATTCCGGTGAGAATCTGATCCTGAGTATCGGCAATCCCCAGTGTTTTCGCAATGGCAAGGGCGGTTGCAGGATGATCACCGGTGACCATAACAACAGTAACCCCTGCTTTCTGGCAGGACTCAACCGACTCTCGAGCATCGGGCCGAACCGGGTCGATAAACCCGATATACCCGAGCAGCACAAGTGGAGGGAGACCCGATTTTATAGGATCTTCAGGAATACCAGGAGATACTGCTTCGGCAACTGCAAGAACCCGGTATCCGTCCACTGCAAGTTCTTCTGCCTTCGCAAGGAGGAGTGCCTGATCAACCTCCTCATCACCGGCAGCTGTTCTCATCCTGATACAATGAGGGAGAACTGCTTCTGCTGCTCCTTTGATACCAAACCGTTCCCCGGTTGCGTCAGTGAATCCCGCTGCTGAATATCTCCGTTCTGCTTCAAAAGGAATAAAAAGAGATCTTTCAACTGACTTCTGTATCAGTGACGTATCAAGACCCGATTTGTGTGCAAGTGCTAGAAATGCCACGTCGATTGGATCACCGGAGTGATGCCAGCCCTCATCAATTCTCTCCAGCTGAGCTTCGCTGCAAAGAGCAGCAATATGACAGAGTCGCTGTACCTGATGAAGATCAGTCTCTGAAAGATGTTCTCCTTTGTGCGTATGGATGCTCCCTTCACCAGTGTACCCCGTCCCGGTGACCTGAAACGAATCCCGTCCGGGGAGAAGAACAATATGGGCTGTCTGCTCATTCATTGTGAGAGTGCCGGTCTTGTCACTGGCAATCAGAGTGCATGATCCAAGGCTTTCAACCGCCGTCATCTTCCTGACTATCACATGCCGACCGGCCATCCGGTGAGCAGCGATTGAGAGAACGACGGTCAGAGCTACCGGGAGACCTTCAGGTATTGCTGAAACCGCAAGCGCAACAGCAAAGAAGAAGACATCGATGATTCCCATTCCCTGATAAACCGCAATGATGCCCAGAACTGCAGTTGCAACCAGAACTGCAACGGCAATATGCTGGGAGAATTTCTCCATCCTGATGATCAACGGGGGCTTTGACAGGGTGGTATCTGCAACTGCCACAGCGATCTTTCCAACCTCTGTGCAGATTCCCGTATTGACAATAAAACCTCGGCAGATACCACGGACTACTGTTGTCCCGGCAAACGCCATATTCTCCTGGTCACTTATGGGAATTTCTTCAGGAAGAGTGGTCACCTTTTTTGTAACCGGAACAGACTCCCCGGTGAGAACCGATTCATCAATTGAGCAGTCGGCAACCTGAGTTATCCTGAGATCTGCCGGGACCCGTGTACCTGCTTCAAGATAGACCAGATCTCCAGGTACCAGTTCCTCTGCAGGAATCCGAATCTCATGCCCGTCCCGAGTGACGACTGCAGTGATTCGAAAGAGTTGTTGGAGAGCTTTTGCACTCTGTTCAGCTTTCCATTCCTGAATCGTTCCAATTACTGCATTCACAAGGATGACAACGGTGATAAACGCCGTATCGGTCAGGTGGTCAAGAAACCATGACAACAGGGCAGCAGCTATCAGAACGTAGATGAGGGGGCTCTTGAATTGGCTGAGAAATATGGTGAATACAGATGCCCTTTTCGATTCAGGAAGCTCATTCTTCCCAAATTCCAGAATTCTGGTTGCAGCTTCCTGACTCGAGAGGCCCTTTTCTCCGGTTGCAAGTTTTTCATAGATCTCATATTCAGAAAGAGAATGCCAAGATATTCCTGTCCTGCAATGAGATGCTGTATCCCGGACCATACCACAATTCTATCGCTCTGGAATTAAAGCATTTCCCGATGAGACGGTAATTTAAAAATTTGGAAAGGGGCTTTGGCTACCATAGGTTATTTAAATTAGTGTTGCACAGTGAACATCATGAGGTGATCGAAATGCTGGAAAATGTGAAGATTGGAAAGAAGTTGATTGGCGGATTTATCCTTACTATTATCATAATGCTCATCATTGCAGGGACCGGTTTTATTTTTATCAGTGATCTTGCAGCGAAGAGTGAAGAGATGTATAACGACCGGTTAATTCCGATTCAGCAGATTGGTGTCATTAATGGTGCATTCACCCAATTCAGAGGTGATGTGTACAAGGGTATGCTGATCCCGGAAGAACGTACCGTCAACCTTGATTCTGCAGCAAGTGTACTTGCGTCAGTGAATGACCAAATAGCAATTATTGACAAATTAAATTTGAATGAAGAAGAGAGAAAAGTTTTTGAAAGTTTTAAAACTGCTTTCCAGGGATACAAAGTTGAGTCTGAGAAAACTATTGCTCTCATAAAAGAGAATAAAATACCTGAAGCGATTAGTTCTCTGGCCGCAGGAACCCCTCTGGCAAATTACCGAACTCAATGTAATGAGGCATTGAAAACCCTGATGGAAACTAACCTGAAAGTAGCTGAACAGATTAAGAAAGATAATGATAATAACGCAAATGCAGCGAAAACGACGATGATTATCGTCACCATCATCGGCGCAATCATCGGTCTTGGTTTTGCCATAGCCCTGACCCGGAGTATCACCGGGCCCCTAAGTAAAACCGTGGAGATGATCGATGAGATGGGACACGGGCACCTAGGTATGCGGCTCACCATGGACCGGAAGGACGAGATAGGAATCCTTGCTTCAACAATGGATACTTTTGCAAACAACCTGCAGCATGAGGTTATCGGGATTATGAAAAAGATTGCCGCAGGAGAAAAAGTAACCTCTGTTCCGATCATGGATGATCGTGATGAGATTGGTCCTGCTCTCAAGGAGACCGCAGAAACGCTCAGTGATCTGATTGAAGAGACAAAAACCCTGGCACATGCTGCAGAAGAAGGGAACTTAAGCATTCGCGGTGATGCAGACAAATTTAAAGGAGGATATCGTGAGATCATCGCCGGAATCAACAACACCCTTGAAAACATCATCGGCCCGGTCAATGAAGCCATGAATCTTGCCGGTGCATATGCGTTCGGAGACTTCACTGCTAGTTTTAGTGATAAGGTTTCAGTAAAAGGAGATTTCATACCATTCAAAGACTCTCTGAATAAGATCGGTATTGAAACTGGCAGGGCAATCGGGCAGGTAAAGAAGGAAGTGGATTCACTCCTTGCCGGGATGGAAGAGACCAGTGCAAGTGTCGAGGAAGTGACCGCCGGTGCACAAAACCTTGCCCATAACGCAGGCGTTGTCAGCGATCTGTCAGAAAAGAGCGGAGCAGGCGTTAATCAGGTTCTTCAGGCCATGAATGATCTGTCAACCACCGTATCTGCAGTTGCAACCCAGGCAAATGAAGTGGCCAATCTCACCCAGGAGACTGATGACCTCTCAAGACAGGGAGCGGAACTTGTCGGAAGGACAGATGCCGGAATGCAGAAGATATCAAGCTCCTTTAATGAGACTGATCATGTCATCGGTGAGATCGGAAAGCAGATGGAGGATATTGGAACCATTGTCAACGTTATCAGCTCAATTGCTGACCAGACCAACCTCCTTGCCCTCAATGCAGCGATTGAGGCAGCTCGTGCAGGGGATGCAGGACTTGGATTTGCCGTTGTTGCTGATGAAGTAAAATCCCTGGCACTAGAGTCACAACAGTCTGCAGAAAAGATTGCAAACCTCATTACCGACCTGCAGAAAAAATCACGTGCCGTTACCGAATCCATGAAAAACTCACTGAAAGATGTTGATGAAGGAAATACCGCTGTACGGGAGACCCTGACCGTCTTTAACAAGATTGCAGAGGCGATTGCGAATGTCTCGATCAGAGTCGGAGAGGTTGCCGGTGCCAGTGAAGAACAGGCAGCATCGGTTGAGCAGATAAGCGCCAGCGTTCATGAACTTGGAAATCTCATAGAACAGGCGGCAAAAGAAGCGGTTGATTCATCAGCAGCAACTGAAGAGGCTTCAGCAGCCCTTGATCAGATAACCAGAGTCATCACCGATGCAACTGCATCAATAGACCGCATTTCCCAATCTATGGGTAGATTTACCACCTGAATACCCCTTTACATTTTTCCGGCATCTATTTTTTGATACTTTTTTGCACTTCACCTGGATCCTCCTACTGAATGATAGATTTATGATACATGCTAACATATATCATGACATAGCATCGCACGGTGATCGATATGCTCAATGTGAAGTGTGTCTCCAAATCTTTTGGCGGACTACAGGCGGTCCGCAATGTGGACATGACACTCAGGGAGGGAGAGATCCTTGGGCTGGTCGGGCCGAACGGGGCTGGAAAAACCACACTCCTGAATATGATATCCGGAGTCTGCCGACCGGATGCCGGAGGAATTTATTTCGAAGAGGAGAATATCACCCGGCTCACTCTGGATGCCATATGTAAGAGAGGTATTGCAAAAACATTTCAGCACCCGCGTTCTTTTCCAGGTCTTTCCGCAAAGGAAGGAGTACTGATCAGTGCTCTCTATGGAAACGGGCATAAACCCGGTATGAAGCAGGCCCAGGTGGAAGCAATTGAATGTCTGCAGCGTGTTGGATTTCCGGATGAAAAACTGGACTGCCCGCTTGGTACCCTCAATACCATCGACCTTCGCAAGACACAACTGGCCCGTGCCCTGGCATCAAAACCAAAAATGCTCCTTCTTGATGAGATTATGACCGGCCTAACTCCAAGCGAAGGGAAAGAGGCCATCAAATTGATCCGGTCCCTTCGAGATGAGGGATTGACCATTCTCATGATCGAGCATGTGATGAAGATCATCATGGAAGTATCAGACCGTGTTGTTGTTCTGGATCAGGGTGAAAAGATTGCTGAAGGGACTCCAAGAGAAGTCGCTGCAGATGAGCGAGTCATCGAGTCATACCTCGGAGAACAATACCACTTCCAGGAGCACTAAGTGCTGAACATACAAAACCTCACCGTCTCCTACTCCCATCTGCAGGTTCTCTGGGATGTCAGCCTGGAGGTCAAAAAAGGGGAGATAGTCACCCTTATCGGTTCGAATGGATCAGGGAAGACAACTCTGGTCTCTTCAGTCATGGGATTTGTTCCTGCATCCAGTGGAACAATTACCTTTGCCGATACGCCTATCACCGGACTTCCAACGTATGAGATTGTCCATCACCATCTGAACCTGGTCCCGGAAACGAGGAAATTATTCGGAAAGATGACCGTAAGGGAGAACCTGATGCTGGGATCCTATATGAATCATAAGGACTTTGATATTGAGTACATCTATTCCCTCTTTCCAATCCTACAGGAGAGACAGGACCAGTATGCCGGAACACTCAGCGGTGGTGAGCAGCAGATGCTTGCAATCGGGCGATGCCTGATGTCTGGTCCGGAGATGATCATCCTTGACGAACCTTCACTTGGATTATCTCCGAAATATGTTCATACTGTCCTTGATACCATCAATGCACTCAATAAAGAAGGGCTTACCATCCTACTTGTGGAGCAGAATGTGAAACGGGCCCTTGAGATATCACACCGTGCCTATATCATTGAAAATGGAAGAATTGTCCTCTCCGGACCTGCAGACAAGATGTTACATGATCCCCATGTAAAAGAAGCATATCTTGGCATGTGATCAATGTGATCACTTTTCATCTCCCGTTTTTATCCTTTTTAAATATTGTAATCGTTCCGGAAGACTGACCAGACCCTTTGGCAGGAATATGATCGTCAGGATGAGCAGAATCCCAATCACAATAAACCGCTCATACGTAAAGCCGAGAGCATTTAGTCCTTCCCAGAGAAGACTGATAACAATAGTTCCGATGATCGGCCCTGCAAGTGTTCCAAGCCCGCCGGTTATTGAATAGATAATCGGCCAGAAAGAGATATCAGTCCCGAATATCTCAGGAGAGATGTATCCGAAATGACATACCTCAAGGGCCCCTGCTATTGCCGTGATAAAAGAACTTATCCCAAACGCAAAGAGCTTGAACGGGACCGGGTTTATCCCTGATGCCTTCGCTTCCATCTCATTCTCACGGATTGCTGCAAGTGCAAGTCCAATCTTTGATTTGAGCAGCAGATGAAAGACCAGAATGGAGCCGACAGCGATTGCAAGGATACCATAGTACTCAAGGTTTGGTGACCCCGGAATTGATGAAGGGATAAGCTTTGGAACTGCAAACCCATCCCATCCGCCGGTGATGGGGCTCAGCTGACTTATCACAATAAGGGTCTGGATGATGACCGCAAACCCGAATGTCACCATGGCAAGGAACCATTCCCGGAGTCTTACACAGGTCATTCCGATAAGAACACCAATTCCGGCTGTGACACATGCTCCTGCAAAAACTGCGATAATCAGCGGGATACCGGAGTTAATAGCGATGAGAGATGAAAAATATCCGCCCAGCCCAAAAAAGGCAGCATGACCGAGCGAGCCCTGGCCTGAGAAAGTAAGAAAATTCCAGGCCGACGCATAGATGATAAAAATCAGCATCAGGATAAGGACTGTCCGGTAGTACTGGTTTGATCCCACAATGACCGGAAGAAGAATAGCCACGATGAATGCCAGCACCGCGAACTGATATCTTCTCTCCTGGAGAAACTGAGGGATCATTCACTATCCTCCCCAAAGAGACCTGTTGGACGGATAATAAGCACAATGATCAGGAGAATAAATGATACAGCATCCTTCCATGCACCACCAAGGGTAAAAGCAGTCCCGTTCTCAACAAGACCAACAGCAAGACCTCCGACAATTGCACCGGGAATACTGCCAAGACCTCCCAGAATAATGATTGCAAATGCCTTAATGGCCGGAATGGACCCCATATACGGATTAAAGACCTGGCCGCTGACTGCCCAGAGTGTCCCGGCTGCTCCTGCAAGGGCCGCACCAATGCCAAAAGTTACCATATCCATCCGCTCGACATTGATTCCCATCAGCATCGCACCTTTCCTGTCCTGACTGGTAGCCCTGATTGCCTGGCCGGTCCAGGTGTGATGAAGAAAGATATACAGGCTGATGAGCAGGATAGCCGTAACCGCCATGATAATAAGATAATCAAGCGGGACCTGAATAACTCCCAGATCAACACTGATATCTCTGAACGGACTCTGTATAGTCTTCCATTCATCAGTCCATATCCTGGCAACCAGGTTCTGAATGATATAAATTAGTCCGATACTCACGAAGATCTCATTCAGTTTTCCAGTCCCGAGAATAGGTCTGAAACAGAGCCTTTCTACGATAACTCCTATCACCACAAGAAGCGGAATTGAGGCACAGAGAAGAACATAGGGATTGAACCCGCTCATAACGAAGAGAAAGAAGGTAATGTACGTTCCCAGCATAAGAAATTCCCCATGGGCAAAGTTCACAATCTTCATGACTCCGAAGATAAGATTCAGCCCTGTTGCCAGGAGGATGTAAATACACCCGGTGTATAATCCCCAGAAGAGAACCTGGGTGATTATGTCAATATGTAGGTCCATTCCTGCGATCCTTCTTCTAAAAATGTGATCAGGGAGATCCCGGCTGATACCAGTCAGGGATCACAAATCCGGTCTCACGGATTGATTCAGGCCATACGATATGTGGTCTGATCTCTCCTACAGCCGGATCCATCTTCATCTGTTCAACATACAGGTCAAAACTGCTCTCCTGATAATCAGGACTGAACCGGATCACCTGATCTTTCATCACTTCAATCATGTGGTCCATGGAAATCTCTGAAAGAGCCTTTCGGACTGCATCTTTCTGTACCGTTCCTGCATTTTCGATGGCTTTTGCAGCGATATATACGGATTCATACGTTGCAGCACCCATCATTCCGGCAAACCCGCCATACTTTGTCTGGAAATCCTCAAGGAATTTTTTCGTTCTTTCAGAAGTACTGCCTTTCGGGATGGCATATGGTGAGAACCTGCTCTCCATCAACGTGTAGTCCCCTAACGCTCCAACGCCTGAATAGTAATCAGGGTCATCATTGTTCTCAATTGAGAGGATGAGTGTATCAAGACCGACATCCCGCCTGGCCTGCTGGGTGAGCGGGATCAGTTCATTCAGGAAGGTGACCGCATAGATGATATCCGGTTTTTTCGCTTTTACCGAGGTCAGAGCAGTCCTGAAATCAGACTCTCCCATCTTGAACGTCTCTTCGGCCACGATCTCAATTGGGAGGTTTAAGTCTTGTGTCAGATTTCTGACCGCTCCCTGTTGTCCTTTTCCAAAAGGACTATCCTGAAAGATAAGTGCAAGCCGGAGCGGACGGTCATCGGGAAGATTGAATTTTTTATAAATCTCCGGCCGTACCATTTCATCTATGAAAAGGATGCTAGCTTTGGCTGAATCATCTGTGTTGGGTCGGTGGAAGAACATATAACTGGTATCGATGTCATCACGATGGGATACTGAGGTGCTGGAACCCCCGGAGATGATATAGGGGACTTTATTGTCGGCAACGATGGACTGGTGGGCTGACACAACCGCACTTGAGTACCCCCCGACCAGAAGATCAACATTATCCTGGGTGATTAGCTTGGAGACGGCTTTTATGCCTCCCTCACGGGTTGACTCATCATCACCCTGGACCAAAGTAATCGGGATCTTTTTATTCAGATCTTTCACAAAGACCCCGCCTTGTGCATTGATCTCCTGAGCTGCCAGTTCTGCAGACTGCCAGATGTCTTTTCCGGTTGTACTCGCCGGACCACTCATTGACGCAACCACTCCGATCTTAATCGATTCGGCAGATTCAGAAGCAGGCTGCTCGGTGCACCCGGAGAATAAGAGTGCCCCGATAATGACGATACTCATTACCAGGCTGTATGGAACCCAATGTTTCATGTCTGTTCACCGTGCCATGACATGCCATGACATACTTCTGTATATGATTAGCAACTTTATAGAAATTATGGTATATCATTCAAAAAGAGAGGTTTGCCGCGTTCTTGTCATCACACCCTGTTCGCCGGTTAATAAAATCATGGAGCACAGAACTCTTCCAGTCTGCCAAGAAGCAGGTCTGCAAGAGGGGCGATGGTTATTGCAGGGATCACTCCATTAAAAATGCCCAGAGGAAACCTTACAACTCGGATCGTCTGGCAAAAGGGACGATTTAAATTCGTGAATAATACCTGATGAACGCTTCAAATAATAACTCAAACCGGAGAAGATTCCTGATAATACCGGTAACAATCCGGAGGAACAATAATTTCAAATCTCGATCCAGTTCCGAATACACCAGTCTCTTTCATTGACAGACCGGTGATAGAAAGTATCTCACGTGACAAAAAGAGACCCATCCCCGTGTTTTTACCATACCCGCGTTCAAATATTTTCTCTTTTTCACCGACAGGAATTCCACAACCGTCATCCTCGTACACAATAACCAGATTATCACCTTCTGTTCGGGTAGAGAAGAGAATATTTTGAAACTTCCCCCCATGACGAATGGAATTGTCGATTAGATTATGGCATATAAGGGGAAACAATGGATCTGCATAGATCTGAATCATTCCCATCGAACTGGAAAGATGTATGGATTCATGACAAAAAGTCTTCTGTATCTCTTCAAACTGCTCAGGAAGGCTGTGCCAGATTGGCTCTTTCACACCAATGTCCTGATAATTACGGGTAAATTCCAGTTGCCGCCGAATTGCATCAGCAATCTGCTGCTCTTTTTTGATAAGATCACGATGGGCAGGATTATCAGTCATATCTTAAGATATATCCATATATCCAAGAAGAGAGGTCAGATGATTCAGAATATCATGCCGGGTGATGGATGAAAGAAGGTTTAACTTCTTATTTGCCATTCGAAATGCTTCTTTCGTCGTTTCAAGTTCCTGATTCTGAAAAGCCAGCTCATCTCTGAAATGAGTCATACATTCAACCACTGAGCCGGCAATAAATGCAATGACACAGAGCATAATCGCACGCAATACTGGTTCAAATGAGAGAAAACCCTCATTCAAATAAAAAACAAAGATATGAAGCATGCCAAAGAAAAATGCCAGATATACTGCATATCGTTTGAACCAGATCGCTGCAAGAATAATAATCAGGTAAAACAGGTGAGTATACGCATATGGGATCTTCAGATAATAATGAACAATAATTTCTAAAAGGACACCTAATAAAATGAAAAATATTAGTGATCTTACCTTTGATTTAATGATAAAAACCTGACAAAAGTCATCAATTTTTATAGGCATTCCCTCATGATAGTATAAGAACTACATGCTACTCATAAGTATCGATTCATATTCAGGGGAGAGGAACCAGGTTTTTTACGACCAATGAAATCCCCCCGTCAAGACCGGTAAAAAAATGCTCCCCGTTGATGCAGCAGGTATCATACTCAATGCATCCAGCCAGTTCAAAATCACAGGAGGAAAAAACCTGAAGGGAAGCAGAAGAGGTACAATCTGCAATGACTTTTGAAAACCCCAGGTTCTTGCCATGCTCCACCACAGTATGTATAAGCGAACAGCCAATTTTTAATCGCCGGTATTGTTTATCAACCCCGATCTGGAAGATATGTAGTGCTTCTCCGGGAGAAAGTTCTTCAATTTCTAAAAACCGGTGTTCAAGTTCATCGATGAGAATGACTGTTTCATGAAAGTGGGAGAGGAACCGGACCATCTCCTCCCCTTCATCCGAGATATCCGATTTCAGGTCAAGACAGAAGATAAAACCGATGATATCACCGGTCACGCTGTCCAGGGCAATGAAACTCAGGTTCTTCGGAATGAGAGATCTGACATATATCTCCGCATACCGGATGAATACAGATGGATCAGGGGCATGAAGATAGGTAGTCGGCTCATCAGATATGAAAACATCCGAATAGAGTTGAGCAGCTGCTTTGTAATACTCAGTACTCAAGGGAAGTATCTGAATAGTATCCGGAAGAGGGGTGAGGAGGTTAGTTTTACCTATTAAATTCTGAAATATTGTCATAAAGTTATATCCATAGATATTTACATAGTGTATTAGATAGCATGAATGAAAAAGAGAGAGCCATTGAATATTATACAATAAACTTCGCCATCTCTTTCGTAATATGATCAGTTGCTCTCATTCCATCAGATGCCAGAAGTACCTGATACCCTGCCTGATGAACAATTTTGGCAGCGATCTGAAAATTATTTTCATTATCATCAACAAAAAGACCAATATGTTCTTTTAATTAGCCTTGTTCCGATTGTAAATTTTCCATAATGATGACCATTTCATACTTGAAAAGTAAAGAAATTATAGAAAAATCAGGTATTATCCAATTATTTCCGGATTACTTCCATTGAAATACAAAATCATTCATATGACATATGTCTGATGTACGGGAGAGCCAATGTGATACGGGGAGTATTGGTTCTTCTCATTTGTGATCGGATGATTCCTGGTGGCAGGGTACATAGTCAGACAGATCATAGCGATTCAGACATCTCACCGGGGAAATACTCCATTGGAAAATACCGGATTTACTTTCTGTACCTCAAACCAGGTACACATGACAAGTCATTGGATTATTATGTAAAAATAGAGGATATGACTGGTTGGAAGATTCAACCAGATGGTTGTGTGTTCTTGTTATTCTGCCCGGAGAGCTTCTATCGGGTCCATCTGGGCTCCCCTCCAGGCAGGGTATAAACCGGACAGAATACAGATGATAAGACCGACAGCCATAGCATATGGAAGATGGATCAGACTATCATAAGTGAAGAAATATTTCGTATTTCCAATCATGATATGGATAAAAAAATACCCCATGATAAGACTGAGAATCATCCCGAGAGTTGCACCAAGAATCCCTATTAATGCAGCTTCATAGACAAACATCCTGAGAATCTCTTTCTTTTGTGTTCCGATACTCCGGAGAACACCAATTTCCCGTATCCGTTCGGTAACAGACATCATCATAATGTTAAAAATAGAGACTGCGGCCACAAGCAGGGATATACTGGCGATAAGTGTAGCAAAACTAGTAATCGTGGAGACAGAGGAAGAGATCATGGAGACCATCCGGCTGCTGTCCTGAACCCGCACCGTCTCTTCTCTCCGGTTCATCTGTGAGTCAATATCATTGGATACGGCATCGGCATCATTTATATCATGCAATACGATATTGACCTGGTTGTACTCATCCTTTGCTCCAAAAGCAGATTCGTACATATTCTTCGTCAAAATAACCGCATTATCAGTGCTCAGATCCATGGACATACCCCGCGGTTCGATGATGCCTGACACCTTCACTCCTGAACCTCCCACGGTGAACCTGCTTCCCACTTTGAAATCATTATCTTCAGCAAATGATGACCCTATGAGAACGGAATTATCACTGCTCGGGTAACCTCCGGATGTAAGATTATTGAGGATGGTCTTCATGTCACTGACTTCAAGGCCATAGACCTGTGTGTTCCATTCATCTTTCCCTTTTTTCACCTTCGCACGGATGGAATGAACCCCATATACATACCCGTATTTGCTCGCAATCTTGTAGATATTTTTATACTGACTTTTTGTCAGATTGTCACTTCCGGAAGACATGCCCGGAGGGCCGCCCCCACCTCCCTTTCCTGAATATGGACTTACAATCAGTTTATCAGCCATAGCAGAGAGAGACTCGGTTACAGAAGCGGTCATATTTGATCCGAGCATGCCCATACAAGCAATAGAGATGATACCGATGGTAATCCCGATGGCAGCAAGAATTGACCGGAGGAGATTAATTCTGACATTCCGGACAGCCATAGCAAAGATAATATCTTTCATTACGAACCATCCCGGACGATTTTTCCGTCCCGTATTGTAATTATCCGGTCAGCCTGTTCTGCAATAGTTGGATCGTGAGTGACAATAATGAGGGTTTTCCCCTTTTCATTCAGCTTTTTCAGGATCTTCATAACAAGAACACCGGTTTTTGAGTCCAGGTTGCCGGTTGGTTCATCACACAGGAGAATTTTTGGATTATTAACGAGGGCACGGGCTATTGCTACCCGTTGCTGTTGCCCTCCGGATAATTCACTGGGTTTATGTTTGGCTAGCTCCTCATTGATCCCGACCATGGAAAGAAGTTTTGAAACCCGGCCGCTGGTGTCCTTTTTCCGGTACTTCAGTGTATATGGATATTCCACATTCTCATACGCAGAAAGGAGAGGGAGCAGATTGAATTTTTGAAAGATAAATCCTATTGTCATGAGACGGAGACGGGTGAGCTCATAATCATTCATCTGAGTGATACTCTTTCCACCAATCTTCAGATCTCCGGAGGTCGGAACATCCAGACAACCCAACTGATTGAGGAGCGTGGATTTTCCTGATCCAGACGGGCCGATGATTGCAACAAATTCCCCTTTTTCAATAGAGAGGGAGAGGTCATCAAGAGCCATGACATCTCCCGAAAGAAGGGGATATATCTTGGTGATATGCTCAAGACGAACTACTTCATCTGCCATATCGTCACCGGTCATTTGAAACTGATCTTAATTTTCCGTCCATTGGTCATTCGTTTCCATATCTTCCAGATGATTACAATAACCAGCAGAATGCCAATTCCGTATAAAATTTCCATGACCGGTAGACTATTCAGTCCTGATCCCATCCCAGACAACGGATTCATGGGGTTTGACCTGCCAGACGGACCAGACCCTCCTGCCTGCCCGGATGGAGCTCCTGATGGTGGATTGCCACCCCCTGAAAACCCGCCAGAAGCCCCGTTCATTGCAGAACCAAATCCGCCATTGACCTGGTTTGTATCAATCGAGATGTTCTTCGAGAACTGATTTCCTGATGAATCCTTGTATAAAATGACGAGAGGAACAGATTTCAGGTTTTGAGGAACGGTGATCTCAAAACTTGCAAAGTCCCCGGATGTGATAGTCCCGATAACATACTTCTGATTCGGGTTTCCGGATTCATCGGCAGCACTCTCTAACGCAACAATAACACCATATGCATCCGAAAGACCGGCATTTGATACATCTCCGGTGATCGTATTCCCGCCAGACCCAGATGTCACCTCAATATTGTTTATGATGGGATCAGCTGCAAGTTTATCGGTGCCTAGAGGAATAGCAATGGTATACGATGTTTCATGGGCATTCATTCCACAGGTATAACTGATGTTAAAGGTGAGGTCAGTCTCTTTTGAGGGAGTTATCTCAAAGGGGATTGCTTTTTCAGAATGAGGAGGCAGATCTCCGATGAATGCTGAACTCCGGTTGGACTGGATACCATCTCCGGATGGGATAATGGTAATCCCGGTCATGTTTACACTTTTCGCATTCCCAAGCAGGAGCGTGAGTCGTGTGGTTACGCCACTCGTAAATACCTGGGGGATACCTGATACTGATACCGCAATCTGGGGCTCTTCTACCCGGATGGGAACATTATATCGAAGGCTTCCCGCATCCTTATAATTGATGTAAAATGCCGGATAGTAGATATTCTCAGGCTGGTTGGCAAGAATGGTAAAGGTAAATTTTGTCCTTGTTCCGGCACCGATTGTCCTGCTGCTTTTATAGACATCGCTATTCAGGACCACAATCTCCTTTGAGATAAGCTGGGCATCAGTAATAGCAACATTCGAAGTGCCGGTATTTTCCACGGTAAACGTAATAAGCCCCACATCACCGGTCATTAACACAGATGGTTCTATAACAACGTCAGTTACGGTAATTCGTCCGGCAGCATCAATAGTCTCATTGGTCGCAGCTCCAAGCACCGGCTGAGAACATGTCATGACACCGGCGAGCATAATCAGCAGAATCGCGATTACAGAAAGATTTGAAATCCATTTATAACTTTTTTTATTTTGAACAACCGGTATAATATGTAGCTCATTCATAAAAGACCTCAGGGAATGTGATGCCTGAAATATTTTCTCTCATTATTTCTGGTTCGCATGACGAAAGGAGTTATCGAAATCATGTGAATTATATTTGTAAAATAGTGTTCAAATGGTATCTGATTTGTACGTGATGCGTGGGTCAAACCATGCTGTCATAATTATTTCCAAAAATGAAATATGGTCCGGATGAGAACGCCATTCCTACTGTGGTGGCTTCTCACTTTGGTTCGGAGGGGCCGGGCGTTCACCAGGGTTATTCTTCCAGAACTCGTCAAGGAGACTCTGAGCAGCGGTTGTATTTCCACCTGCAAGAGCAGTTTCAATTGCTGTTACATCCTTTCCTTTTTCCTTCAGTTCCTGGATGATCTTTGCAAGTTGCTCTGCACTCATCTCCGGTCGCTTGGGTTTCGCTTCCGGGTGTGCAGCATAGAACTCATCGAGGAGTTTTCTGGCAGTATCATTATCACCACTGTCAATGGCAGCCTGGATCTTTGATACATCAAAACCCTGTTCACTCAGGTTCTGAACCATTTTGTCAAAGCCACCATTCGGATGTCCATTTGGAGGTGCTGCATGTGTATCCTCTGCAAAAACACTGCAGATCATCACACTCAGAACCAGTGTGATAATCAAAGAAACGATGATATTCGATGCTTTTTTCATACTCAATCTCCTGATTCAGACCATCGAATGCCGAAGATCTGATGTTCAGTCACCACGTATCGGATAAGAATAGAGATAAATATCACGAAACCAGCAAGTACAATATCCAACCATCTGGTTCATCATTCATTATCAGTACCAATGATCAAATCATTATAAATACAGGAAACCATCTATGATTTTCACCAATATTGAAAGGGGATTCTATCAAAGAATTCTTCTCCTGGGAATGTTCCTGCTCAGTATCGTTTTTCTCTGTGGGACGGTAACGGCAGATACTCATGACGCAGATAATTCCGTCATTACATTTCATCTGACAGATTTGGGAGACGATGATATACTCCGCGTGTCCCTGATGAAAGAAGGAGAGTCTTCAAAAAACGGTATGGTCAGACAGGAACAGAATATTGAATTTATCAGAGATCGGAATGAGATCAGATGGAATCCATGCAATGATAACGAATGCATGATCTTCTCTTCAAAAACCGCCGGGGGAAAAACCGGACGTGATCAACTTATCCTTACGATAACATTCAGCAATCCCAAGGTGGATGTTACTTCCTGCTCTGGTGATCCCACCTGTGAACGACTCAAAGGAGGGACATATACAAAAAGCGGGATGCTGGACGGGATACTCTATACCGGTAAAACCTATGCAGTATCTGCAAGCAGCCTGAAAGCAGGGGTCGGGGAAGCGTTTGAAATGCAGGAGATGCCAGCATAATTTTTTCTTACGATTCCGAGATGAGATTTATCATTGCAATAAACTCTTTTACATTCTGATATCGCAGGTTAGGATCAGCCTGCAATGACCTGGAAACAATTTCATCGCAGAATTTTAATGCAGGATTCACTTCTGAAGGGAGGATATATTCATTCTTCTGAATTCTGGTAAATAACTCTCCAATATTCGAACTCCCATACGGTGGCGTCCCACAGATCAGTTCATACAAAAGTATCCCCAGCTGATAGATATCCGTTCTTTGATCACCATTTCCATATTTTTCCGGGGATAACTGTTCAGGACTTGCATAAAACAATGAGAAACTGGTATTTCTCGTATCATCAACCCGTTCAATCAACCGGGAAAGACCCCAGTCGGTAAGTTTTACCGTTCCGTCATCCGCGATCAGGACATTTCCCGGTTTAATATCACGGTGAATAACTCCATTCTCATGAGCATACGCAAGAGCAGAGGCTATCTGCCGGATGATAGTAAGAGCCCTGCCAGGAGATACGGGAAGCGTAATATCTTTCAGGGATCTTGGGATGTACTCCAGCTCAACATAGGGAACCGGGAATATGTTCTGATCAGTAATTTGTGCTATGTGAGGATGCGTAAGATCCCGCCAGACTGACATCTCATTCAAAAAGGTCTTTCCACTTGTTTCATCAGCAGAGAATGGAATTTTAAGCGCAACAGTCTTCCCGTCAGCATTTCTTATCGCACGATATACAATCGCCATCCCCCCGCTTCCAATAACAGAAATGTCATGATATTTCGAGGTTAATCTTTCAGGAAATGAGGGGGGGAGCTCAGCAGATACCAGGGGGAGAGAACGGGTGATGGTTTTATCATGACTGGTTCCAAGACCGGTTCCTTCTTTTTTATGAATGAAATGGGTGGTAATAAGCGAGAAGGCAGCACCAGGAGTAATAATCGTCAGAGCGGTCACAATATTTACTTGTAGTGCGAAGTTTACGGGTATGCGGACTGAGAGAAGGAGAATTATTGCTATAACGGAGAAGAGGATGTGTGCCTGGTGCAGGGGAACAAGGGGACGGGTTCTGAACAGCGATACTGCCTGAATTATCGATGAGAGAGCAAGATAAAACAGGATGCCAAACGTTGCATACATGGTATGTATAAACGGATCAATTCCACCTTCAAACGACCCCAGCCCATATAATATAAAAATAAAAGCACCAATGAGACTGGCGCTGATGATATGACAGATTATCATCATGATTCCCGCCCTTTTGGAAGATGAGTAGTGATATTGTCCCCCGATTGAGAATCCGGCAATGAGCATGATGATCAGAATAATCAGACTCACTCCTATGGACACGGCCGGTAACTGCCAGCTCTCGAAAGGAAGGCGTATAGGTTCAGGTTCCGGGACCCCTCTTCCACCAGTAAACTGTGGCGGGTAAAAAGTTCCGGATTCAGGATAGGGAGATCTGTTACCGATATTATCTATGAAATCGTTATTTTTCCAAACAAGATCCGTGTTTAAGGATTCAGAGGATACAGGGACGGCAAGAACGATAAGGAGACTGATAAAAATAAAAATATTGTAGAGAATGGATTTTGTAATCATATCATTTCAGGTAGTATTTTTTTATTTAATCGGTGATGAAGAGGAACCGTGCCGACATATTGCCGGTTCCAAGGATGATGAGATCCCCGTCGGTTATTGTTCGCCGGGTATGTGGTGAAATAGGTTCGGTATTGACAAAGGTTCCGGATGTGCTGCCACAATCTTCTATCTCCCATACATTTCCATGGTAGATACGTGCATGAGGTCGGCTGATACGGGAGACTGATTTATACTCCGAACTCAGCATCACAACACTACTCTGCATCTTTGAAAAACTCATATCGGTTGGATCAACCCGGCCAAGAGGTATCTTATCACCATTCAAAGAAAAAACCTTGCCTTCTTCAGGTCCGGTTGTCAGATAGAGACAGGGTGAAGTTACTCCAAATTGTGTGCTAATGTCTTTTCGGAGAGTACTCAGTTGTGTCGCAAGATCTGTATGAGTGATCATCAACGATACTTTTGAGAACATCGAAAGGTTCGTTATGATCTGTTCCATCCCGCCTGGTGCAAGTGAATATTTCCATACCGGGTGGATTCCGGTCATAGTCTCTGAGCTCATGCCGGCGTCTTTTCTAACAAGACCAGCCAGAAGGAGTTTGTCAATATGTTTCCTGATATTTTCATAGCTGGTCCTGGTTATAGCGGCGATCTCCTTGAGTTCCATGGGCCGGGTTTCAAGAGAGGAGAGGATCTGCAGCCGGACCGGATTTGCAAGGGCATTCAGATATTCTGACATCTCAATGAGATACTCAGGGTCACGTTTGCCCTGAATGGTATTGTCTGTCATATCAGGTACCCAAGTCATATGTTCACTGGGAGATTATGTCTTTTCTGTATAAAGGAATGCGAGTCACCCATTCCCTGGGATAATGATTGATTCAGAGTGATAACAACAAAGAGATTATGATAATTGATGGATGTGTTGAATTAAGTATTACAATTAATCTTTAAGTATGAATAGATAATATTAATATCAGTAGAGATATACAATTATATGCAGTGGGTTACTTCATCTGGGAGCGGGTGCCCTAAAACCAATACTACCAGCCATTTCATGCACGGACAGAGCGTCGTCTTTAAGAGCAGCACTCATATTATCACTCGTACAAATCCTGGCACCGGCCCATTCCATTGCATGAACTGAGCTAACTTTCATTCATAAGTTCCCTTTGATTGTTCTGAGCACAGTATCTGGTTTTTATGAAATTATAAGTTCAAATTTCTCTGATAATAGTAAATACAAGGTATATCAGCAAAAAGAACTAATCGAAGGAGGGAATTAATAAGTTATCCGGGACTGCCCAGTATTCTCCGTACTGCAGAGAGTAATATCTCCGGATCATAGGGTTTAACGACATAGCCATTCGCACCAGATCTCATCGCCAGATCAATAACCGGACTCTGACCTGCAGAAGTACACAGAATAATCCGGGCTGATGGATTAGCTTCCCGCATCTTTTGCAGAAGATCAATACCATTCATGCCAGGAAGAATCAGATCAATTATTACCAGTTCTGGAGATCTCTCAAAATATTGTTGCAGACCTGATTCTCCATCCTTTGCTATGCCATTGATCCGATATCCAGCCTGGCTCAGAATTTCCCTGGCTCTTTTCAGATCTTCATCCGCATCATCAATGATTAGTATACCCGCCATACCTATACATGAGGAATACAAGAACGTAGTCTTGCCCAATATTTTTTCACAGCATCTCTGTAATGGTATACATTATATTTCTATATCAAAAAATTTTTCTTAATTAAAAAATAATTTATTAGATAACTTGTAGAGAAATATTCTTTCAATGATATGTATATTGAGATGATTAATCATAATTCTTTTGAATTCATAGAACTAAGTATTATAGAAAAATTTGATAATTGAAAAATTAATAAGATTTTATATTTTTTAATATTAATAGTGAAAAATTATTCGCATACCATCATAGAAAAATTATGGACGGGATAGATAGTAAACAATGTGGAGATTTTTCTCCAATGTTAGCCTCCCAGTATCAGATCCCAGGAACTCAGGTAATTATATCAATAATTCAGACCGGTCCATTATTCTATGAATACCAGGTAAAGGAACCAGAACTCATGGGAGACGATTCTGAACGGATCAAATTCCTGCGTTCACATTTTTCCCGCTTATTTCAGGATAAAAAGAGAAATCAGCAGTTTGTCCAAAACTTTTCTCATGAATTCGCCCTTGAAACTTCAAAATTATATCCATCATTATCCCTGGATAAGATCAAATTATTTGAGTATTATATATTCAGAGATTCCAGGGGATTTGGTCCGATTCAACCTCTCATTGATGATCCTTTTATCAGTTCAATAGCGATCAATGGAACGGATGGCTTGGTACATGTAACCCACGACACATATGAGACCATTTCCACCTCCCTTCATCTTCGTGAGGATGAAATTCGAATACTTGTAAAAAAATTTTGTAACAGATCGATTCGCCCGTTTGATTATGATACTATCCCAGACGTAGTCGAACTCCGAACGGGTTTGAAAATAATTTTTTCAGGGCAGAAAAAGAATAAAACCCCTTTGATTATTACTATTGAAAAACCCTCTTCAGACACCCGGAGTCTTGTTCCTGATAGGATCATTTCCTCATATCATCTCTATCATGATATGATAGAAGTCACAATCATCGTATCACCTCCTGACCGGTTTTTTTACCAGATATCCATCATTCCCCTGAGTGATCATGAAAAAAGTGCAATACAGGCATCAATAGAATATATAAAAAAGAAAAGCGGTTTACAGACGTTTCATGAGGGTGCATTCAGGATATCAGAAAATGATTTTTCAGGATTTTTACATACGAATTATCCGGATATTCCGGACCGAAAACACCATCTTCTGTATACAGCCCTGACTTTCAGACAGGATGTTGTAAAATGGATTCGGGTTATTCTTGCTGACCCAAACATTACTAGAATTCTCTGCACCCACCCCGGAAAATCGGTTAAGGTATGGCACAAAAAAACCCTTGGAGAAACAGAAACCTCCGTCATCCCAAATAGATCAGATATTAACCGATTTGCAACCTTTTTAATTAAATCTTCAGGGAAAGATTATGACCCGTCTCAAAATGAAATCACCCTACAATTTAAAATGGGAGAGAGAGTTTTCCTTACCAGAATCAGGGATGATAAAGGTCATTACTACCAGATAGAAATAGAGAAAAACGGGAATAAAAAACCATTACCTGAAAAGAATCAAAGGGTATCTGTTCCGAAGATCACTCACACACTAGAATCCGAACCAGATGAGCGTATTGATGCTCTGATTTCAAAAATTTTCGAACGTGACCTTAAAAAAGAATCATCCGAATCTTTACCTTCACCTAATGAACCGGTAAAATACTCTGAAGAGGAGCAGGGATTTTTCCGTCTCCTGAATCCTCTAAAAAAGGGTTTGAAAGGGTTTTCCCTATCCGGTTATCAAAGAAAAGAAAAGCCCAGCCGGGACGAAGCCCCGGTTCCTGATGTTCTTCAGGTTCCATCGGTCATGAATATTCCTGCCAGAGATGATGATATTGCAGAGGAAGCATACTGGCTTTACCAGCCGCATGCATATGCAGTCATCTTACAGGACAAAAACAAGGAGCGATTGTACCGGGTTATTGAACCTGAACTTACTCCCCGTGAGAGAATCATTCTTGAAGAGACACACGAAACACTCCGTGATGTACTGGTATATGACAAACCGGTATCCCGGGGAGATCTTTTCCTCGAATATGGTGAAGTTGCAAAGATTGTCAGGACGTATGATCCGAAAATTCACGATGATCGGCTCTCAGTTATCTATTATTATCTCCGACGCAATCTGAATGGGTATGGGAAGATTGATCCTCTGATGTATGATGAGCTTCTTGAGGATATCTCATGTAACGGCCATGATCTTCCCGTGTATATTCATCACAGGTATTACGGAAGTATCCCAACATCTATCAGATTTGAATCGGAAGAACTCAATCGGTTCGTTCTAAAACTCTCACAAAAAGCAGATAAACAGGTTTCACTTACATCACCCCTCCTTGATGCATCACTCCCGAACGGGTCACGTGCCCAGATTACGTATTCTGATGTCGTTTCAACAAAGGGTAGTTCTTTTACAATTCGTAAGTTCAGATCCGACCCGATGACCCCAGCGACTTTGCTTGCATTCGGGACGTATAGTAACGAACTTCTGGCATTTATCTGGCTTGCTCTTGAAAATCGTCAGAGTCTTATTGTTGTCGGGGGAACTGCCAGTGGTAAAACATCAGCAATGAATGCATTCTCATTTTTTATTCCTCATAATTCAAAGATCGTCTCTCTTGAAGATACCAGGGAGATTCAAATCCCCCAGAAAAACTGGCTCCCAGTTCAGACCAGAGTGAGCAATTCATTTAATGATCGGGGAAGCGTGGACCTTTTCGACCTGCTGAAGGCATCTCTTCGTCAGCGGCCGGAATACATCATTGTTGGAGAGGTGAGAGGGAGTGAAGCCCAGACCCTGTTCCAGGCGATGAACTCAGGCCATACCACTCTATCTACCCTTCATGCGGGAAATATCGAAGAGGCATTGAACCGTCTAACAAACGAGCCAATAAATGTCCCTCCGGCTATGTTTGGTGCTCTAAACCTTATGGTTATTCAGACATTTCATTACCGTGCCGGCAGGATGATCCGGCGATGTGATGCCATTCACGAGATTGTTCTTGGAGAAGGTGACAAGGTTAACTGGAATACCCTGTATGAATATGATCCGAAAAAAGATTCATTTAAAAAAGTATTTAAAAAATCCAAAACTTTACAGACGATTCAGTACATGCATAACTGGACCGATGAAGAGATTCAGTTCCAGTTGAATCTTCGTGCATCGTTCCTTTCCAAACTCCGCAATCAATATAGTACCGATCCTGAAATCCTCATTCAGATGATCTCTGATCTGCGGAGGATGGCATGATGTTCATATCTCCCCGGCAGGTGGATGCATGGCTTGAAGGAACCAATATTCGAAAATATATCCGGGCAGCTCATCTTCCATATTCACAATATTCCTATTTTTTACTGTTACTCAAATGCAGCATAGCATCAGTCAGTATTTTTGCAATTCTGACCATTTATATACTATCTCTACCTGATGATGTCCAGCTCATTCCAGGAATGGCCAATATCTATACAATCCTTATCGCATTTGTCCTCCTCGTACCTGGTGTTATCATTGGCATTTTCACCTATCCACAGACAGTTGCCACAGGGAGAAAATCCTCTATCGATCTTGATCTTCCCTATGCAATCACATATATGCAGGCCCTTTCCACGACTATGACATTATATAATGTCATCCGGAAGATTTACGAGGCTGATGATCTTTTTGGAGAGGTGGGAAAGGAATTCGGGCTCATTGTCAGAGACGTAGAGGTCTTTGGTGATGATCTGTATACCGCTATCAGAAACCTGCAAAAAGTAACCCCATCGAAGAATCTTGAAGAATTTTTAAATGATCTCCTTCTTCTCTCAAACAGTGGAGGAGACGTGACAAATTTTCTCTCATCCCGGTCTGCATATTTCAGGGAGTCTGCAGCTCGTGAACTGGAATCAATATTAAAAACGATTGAGGTGATGGCGGAGGTCTATGTAACGGCTTTCGTGGCCGGACCTATCACGATGATCATTATCATTGTGGCACAGAACCTGGGAGGAAAATCCGATCTTGCCGGATATATGCCGCTGATTATCATCGGTCTTGCTCTTGGATCAATAGGGATGATTTACATCCTATACTTGATGCTCCCCTCCATTAAAATGGATATTACGAGGAAACCTAGAGAGGAATCTGAATTTTCCGATGTAATGATAGGGAAAGAGGAATATTCAAAGGTTGACAAGAGTTTTTTAAAGAGGGTTGAAGCAAAGAGAAAGCGATTCAAACTGGAGAATTTACTGAAAAATCCGGCACGTGCATATATTTCCGATTATAATTATGGAATAGCACTTGGATGTGTGTGTGGCGGAATTGTATCTGCACTCTATTACCTGGGTTATCTGAATGAATGGATACCGGGGATGTCTCTGGAAGCATTCATAAGTCTGCTCATAATATTTTCACTGGCTCCACCCTCTCTTGCATATGAAGGAAGAAGCTGGTTTGTGAACAGTGTAGAATCTCATACTCCGGAATTTCTCCGTCAGCTCGTAGATATGAAAGATGTGGGAGTTACGTTGCAGACGGCCATCAGTCTGATCTCCAATTCAAAACTCGGGGTGCTTTCACAGGAACTGGTCATGACATCAGAGGATATCAGGAGAGGGGCAACAACCATTAACGCCCTGGTCAGGATGGAAGATCGAATCGGACTGGTATCAGTCAAACGTGCTATCTCACTCCTGGTCAAGGCAAGCGAGGTGACCGATTATATCAAGGATGTCCTGATTATTGCCATCAATGATTTCGAGCATTATCTGAAATTAAAGAAGGACCGGTTTAATATTGCGATCACGTACGTGATGATTGTGTACCTGGCCGTAGGGATTTATATGTATACCGCTTATTCCCTGAATGTCTCCTTTGTATCATCTTTTACGAATTTCAATATCTCATTTGATACATCCGGAAACCTGACCGATATGTTCAGGATCGGGTTGGTTCTTGGGTTTTTTTCCGGCCTTATGGCCGGACAGTTATCTGCGAACAGTGTTCTGGCTGGTTTAAAGCATGCTATTCTTCTTGTCCTTGGATGTTTTGTGTTATTTGTTTTTATTATTCCATATCAGCTGGATATTGCAGCCGAAGCGGCCAGGGTTGCGGCAGATGCAGCAGCAAACGGAGGGGTGTAATGAGAGAAGAACCTGCTGTTTCGGCAGTCCTGAGTGAAGTTTTAATGATATCACTCGTGTTAATCCTCGTGCCGATTGTGACGATAAGTCTGATGAACCAGTTACCTGAGGATCGGGTTCCGACAGTTAATATAAAGATGAGTCCGATTACGAATAATAATGTGACTTTTTATCATAAGGGAGGTGACTGGATAAAATTTACTGATATTAGAATTCTCCAAAATGGAAGGCAAATAAGTTTTATGTATGATAAACCTGTTTTCGATTTGGGAGACCATATTACTGTTAGTGGTGTTATTCAAAATGCTAGAATTGATTTTGTTGCGAAAAATTCAATAATATTTTCAGGTGTACCCCAGCCATGAAAGATAACGCTGTTTCACCGGTTGTTGCCTTTATGTTACTCCTGATGATTGTAGTATCCTTCATTTCTGTTCTCAATGCATATTATATCCCATCACTGAAACAACAGGCAGAGATTGAGCATCTTCACAACGTGGAACAAAGTTTTTTAAAAATTTCATCAGATATCCTTCAAATCCTGACATTTCGGCAAAATATGACGATGAATGAACCGATTCAACTTGGCGGAGGTGATGTGTTTTTTTCACCAGTAAAATCTTCTGGATATTTAGAAGTAAACACATCTGTACAAGATAATCCATTATATACAATTAATATTCAGGTGAAAAATAAGGATGATCATATTATTTATTCTCAATATTCAGAAATTAACCAGTCAAAAATTATTTTCCGTCCAATAGGGAATTTTTGGATTAACCAGGGTTACGAATGGGAAGATGGGATTATTTACATTACTAAGGGAAATCGAAAAACGAGTCTAATATATTCAGATACAGATGAAAAAATACAACAAACAAGGAATAATTACTATAATATGTCTTTACCTCGAATAAAATTATCAGAATCCCAGAATAATCTTACTAACATTATAATAGATATCATTAACATTGAAAATCCCTTACAAAAACGCTCCTACAGCGGAAATGGATACGGAAGTTTTATTGTAGATCTTAAAAAAGTAAAACAGTACAGTGCTCCACTCAACATTAGTGAGAAAATAATTTTTGATACTTCAAATAGTGCAGTTAATTATGGAGTTGACTCCACAATCAATGATACATTCTATCGCTCTATTCCCTGGACAAATGCTATCTGGGATCATAATTCATTTACTCTTACAATACCAAATAATCCAATATTGTTAATGGAAAATAAAATTCCGGATTTGACGATAAATCTTTGGAATCTTTCTTTTCATTTTTAATGAAGAGGAAAATAGGATTTGTGGTTATTAGATAAAAAAAATCTTTGGTCATTCCTCAATTAATACTTCATTTCTGGATATCATTGAATTTTTATAGTAGAATTCTAAATAAGAGGTATTTCCAGGATTGTCGGGATTACTTAGCCTATCTTTTTCTGCGATTTTAGCCTGTATTGTATCAAGATCGGTTGGACTAATATATGAAACATCACCAACTTTAAACGAAGTAATCCCTGAAGCCCATGAATTCAATCCATCTAAATCGGTAATGTATTCTTTTTGTACTTCAGAAGCATTCTGAATTGCATTTCTACCCATTGTTTCAGATGGACGAACAATTACTTTAACTGATGATGTTGGAATTGGATCACCACTCACATGCCGGATCTCCATCCCACCACTCTGACTATATTTTACCTGTAAGGTAGCTGAAGGAGCTTTCGGTTCGGTATCCACGAGACCGCCTGCATAACTGTTAACTATCGCAGCAATAATCAAAGTAAGAGTCAGCATGAGGAGGACGCCGATAACCGGAGAAACCGCTTCATTATTCATGATTTATGACCTCCGCTGTTACCTCTTTATCTGCAATTATTGCCCCACTGGGAACATGTATGAACTGTATTCTTACTGTCGTTCCATCCCGAATATTTTTCCAATTTTTCAGAGTTGCATCCATATATTTAATATCGGTACTATTTGCACTCATACGGGTTCCCCCCAGTAAAGTAAAGTTGCCGAAATCCTTAGGATTTAAACCACCCGGCTCATATCCTACTGGATAGGTAAATTCATTATCAACATTTTTTGATAATGGGGTAATCACAGTCCTATTTGGTTCACCATCACCTCTCCACTCAGTAACTAATTTCAAATCCCGCGTAGGGATACCCTGACTCACAGAAACTACTCTTATATCCAAAAAACTATCTTTTCCCGTTGAATTAATGAATACTGACGCTTCAAATAACAACTGAGGCGGTTTCTCCTGTTTCTGTGCAATTCCCCCGGTCATACCACTAATTATCGCAGCAAGTATCAGGGTAATTGTAATCATAAGCATGATCCCGACAACCGGAGATACGGCCGATTCCTTTTTCACACCTACACTTGAAAAAAATTCTGCCAGTTTCTCTATTACCAGATTTTTCTGATCCTTTTCAGTTGTAAATACAGACATAGCATAAATAAACGACTTAAGAATATTTCAAAATATGTATTAAGTTATTAAAATTTATCATAAAAATTAAACGATATAAGCAATTATATCAGATTGTTGTCAACGGCGGTGTAAAAATCCCCAACTCAGGCGTTATTTATTCCGCCCTAACTGGGGAATTTGATCCCGACGAGATTGGGGGAAATAAACCGCCATTGACACTTACTCGGATAAGACTTACCATTCATGAAATGAAGAATTTATTTTCAAGGCCCCTTATTAATTTCTCACGATTTTTCTGTACCAGCTCATCATACGGGTGAATTCGAAGAACTGAATCATAGGCAGTAATTGCTTTGTCGTAATGACCCATCCTCTCATATCTCTAACCTTTATTGTGCCATGCCTAAGTAGAATTCGGTTTAATCTGAAGAACTTTATCATACGCCAGTATCGCCTCATCACATCTATCAAGGACTGAAAGGTAAAGCCCTCTCAAAAACCATGCTTCAGGCTTTTCCGGATTAACCTGAAGAGATCTATCACAGGCTTGGATTACTTCTTCATCGCAACCCATATACGAATAAACAAGTGCTTTTTCATACCATGCATCAGCATTTTTCCAATCTATACGAATTACTGCATCAAATGCCTGTATTGCTTCATCATATCGACCCAGCCGATAAAGGACTTTCCCTTTTTCAATTCCAGCAGAAAGATTCTTTGGATTCATCAGTATTCTCATGTTATATGCCATTAATTCCCAATTATACCTGATGAATAAGGGTGCAGGCAGATCGTACTCCGTCTGAATCAAATTTCCACAATCAGATGTGATTATGATATGTATCGGTGTTCCGGATAAAACAACCAAAAAACATAGTAGATTAAATATCGAGATCATGCAATGTACTCCGTTTTTTTCAATCCATACAGGACTCCATATATTAAAACAACCGTTCTCATAGAGAAAAAGAAAAAGAAGGTGCCCTTATAAATTTATCATCGGAACCCTCAGTCAATAATAACCTCTCCTTTTCTGATTGCAAATGTCCCCAGATAAACCTTGACAGACATTGATACAACCGGTTGTCTATGCTATTGTGAATACAGGAACCATCCAGGCGTTCAGTAAGCCGGTTCATCGTATCATAAGGCATACTCCGAAACCAGTGATCACAATCAAGCAGGACTGATCTGGTAACATGCTCAATATTTTGTCTCAATTTTTGTTCCAGGTAAAATGCATTACTGACCGGTATATCCAGATCACCTGATCCATGAAGAATGAATGTCGGGGAATTGAGTTGTGAAAGTAATGAGTAACTCTCTTCATGCAAATCCGGATGAATATGGATATCTAAAGATTCAGGCCCTTCCCGAAGCACAAGTTTATTTCTTCCCTTCCGCATAGCATACAGAATAGTACCGAAATGAGAGACGACAAGACGGGTTTCTGGATATAATTTATTTATCGAAACCGGGAAAAAACACGGATTTTTTTGTATTTGTGAGAGATATTTCTGTGAAAGAACAGTTTCAGCGTCTGAATAGATCCCCCCTGCCAGAACGTATCCTGCCGGATGGATTCCTGACCTGGCATAGGTACATAATTTTCGTGAGCCAAACCCATGTCCGAAGAAAATGGTGTTCTTTAATGAATATCCCGTTTTCTGAAGTAAATCATGTAATCAATCAAAACCGGCAACATACACTCATTCGGAATACCCTCTTTCCAGAAGAGATCTGGTGAAGACCCCGGTTTTTTATGATTCATTCATATAAATTAGAGAAGCAGGCATTTAATAATAATTTTATATAAAATCGTAATATTTTTCTATACGTACATCAAATAATTATGTGTGGGTGTGCTATCTCTGATACCATCTCACACATATCCAGGGATTGATTGTTTGGCATTGGGGAACCTTCATCGGATCCTGCAGAATCGTGATCGCACTCGTACACCTTACGGAATAATATTTATTTCTCTTTTTATCAGGAACAATAGTGAGTAATCGGTGAACATTAACCCCCGGATGCTGATGGCAGGGATGATGCCGGGGGCTCAGGAATTATCATAAACCGGCAGATGGATCTGTATCTTCGGGAGAAGTTATTTGACTACAGGATGAATAGCTACGTACGATGAGATTTTTCAATACTGCCGGGCCTGTACAGTGTGAGAAACATTACTGTCTTCCTCCTCTTTCCCGGTTTGATCTACCAGAAATACTCAATCTCATCAATCAGGAGAAGTATTTTGTTCTGCATGCACCAAGGCAGAGTGGAAAGACTTCATGTCTACTGGCTTTGCGGGAATATTTGAACCGTGATGGGAAATTTGCTACATTCTATATGAATGTGGAAACCGGACAGACTGCAAGAAGTGATGTTGGGAGAGGAATGAAAGCAATAATCAGCGAACTTGCATTTCAGACTGATTTAACGATAGAGGACGCATCACTAAGGGATCAGATAAATCATTATATTGATGTATATGGTCCTGATGCAGCATTTAAAATGGTTTTATCAGATATATGCAAAAAGATCTCTCTTCCGGTCGTTGTTCTTATTGATGAGATTGATGCCCTGGTTGGTGACACTCTTATTTCAGTTCTTCGGCAACTTCGATCTGGTTACACTGAAAGACCTGCGTCGTTCCCATCATCAATCATCCTCTGTGGTGTTCGTGACGTCCGTGACTACCGGATTCATTCAGATAAAGATAAGGCAATAATCACCGGTGGAAGTGCATTTAATGTCAAAGCCGAATCCTTACGGCTTGGAAATTTTACTGAAGAAGAAACCAGAACTCTGCTTCTTGAACATACCAAAGAGACCGGGCAGATATTTGAAGAAGAAGCCCTATCCTCTGTCTGGAACCTGACACAGGGTCAGCCCTGGCTGGTTAATGCTCTTGCATATGAGATCTGTTTCAAAATAGAAGAGGGGAAGAACCGATCTAATCCGGTACGTAAGTCCATGGTTATGGAGGCAAAAGAACATCTCATCCAGAGGAGGGAGACTCACCTAGACCAACTGGTGGATAAATTACAGGAAGAGCGTGTCCGGAGAGTTATTGAACCTATATTATGTGGTGAATCCGGACCTGAAACGATTCCGGAAGATGACATCTGGTACACAGAGGATCTGGGAATTATTACAACCAAAGGCCAGCTTCGAATCTCAAATCCTATATATCAGGAGATAATACCCAGAATTCTCACATACTCAACCCAGCTTACTATTACAAAAAAACCTGCATGGTATATTGATTCCAGGGGCAGACTGGAGATGAAAAAACTTCTTCAGGAGTTTCAGCAGTTTTTCCGGGAGCACAGTGAATCCTGGCTCGAAAGGTTCTCCTATCGAAAAGCCGGCCCTCAGTTACTCCTTCAGGCATTTTTACAGCGGATAATAAACGGAGGCGGACAGATTACGCGGGAATATGGACTTGGCAGAGGTAGGACCGATCTTTTTATCCTTTGGCATCTGCCTGACGATACATTTCAGCGGTTTGTCATCGAATGCAAGATTGTGTATGGTTCACGGGAAGCAACGATTCAGAAAGGCCTTGACCAGGTGACCAGGTATGCTGACCGATTTGGAGCAGAAGAGGTATACCTGCTCATATATGACCGGAAGAAAGGAAAGAGCTGGGAGAAGAGGATCTTTACTGATACGATTGAACATGAAGGCAGACAGGTAACGGTATTTGGGATGTGATGTATAGAATGAGGGATCCACTTGAAGATCTTGATCTCGGAGCTCCTTATGATGATCGGATGAAAAAACGGATCATACAAAAGTACAAAGGAAGGGGGAGACGGGCGATATCGATGGTGAGCAAAGGAGTAGTCGTACGGGAAACGCAAGATCATTATATAATTCATGATGATTCATTCGATCATAGAGTCATTGAAGATACCTGCACGTGTCAGGATTATATGCAGACAGGAGGACCGTGTGCACATATGATTGCCGTTGCGATAGTAGAGGCCATGAATCCGAATTTTGATTCATATGATACAGAAATAGAAGCATGGAATGCGTATTATTTTGAGATGTTTGGAAGAAAATGATCGAAAAGCCTGTGGTTTTTCTATTAGCCGGGCTTTACAGGGCATTTCCTTCTCCTCAAGCATGATTGTATCGTTTTACCTATCAATTATATGAATCCATTTTATTGATTATTATCCAAATAAACCCGGATTTCCATCTATCATCCCATGTATACCTTTTTTAGGAGGAATCCTGCGTGGTGTTTTTTTTTCAATCCTTGGAAACATACATAGAGATTGAGGATCTGGAGACCTGTGATGTGATTTCATGAGTGTAAACTCAGGGTATTTCGCCAAAATAAAGTCAGATTAAAGGATTTGTTATTACATCCGATTTTGGCTGATAAATAACAGTAATTTGAACCCTGTTTATAAAATAATCAGAAATTATCGGTTTAATAGAGGGTCGCTATTGTTTAAAATTTTCAAGGTGAATTTATAAGGCCAACCAGATATCCGGCAATAGAAGCCAGCCATAAAAATATTATTATAATAATCATAAAATTATTTTATAAATTATAAATTTATATCTGTTCATTTCTGAAGTACGTACCACTCTGCTCCAGAGGGGCTGACCTATGCCCATTTGAAAAGTCCATCCCTTTTCGTTTTTTCAGGTGGTCCATTGTATTGTATACCCATTGGTTGTTCTGATCTATCTCATTGGATTATGTAATTACAAAAGACAGAATGAAAACCATAAATTATCAGGATCGAATTTCGCGAGTGCTATCACCGGATTTTCAGACAGGGCCCTGTTTTAATCATTTTTCTGTCATTTAACGAAAGGTGACAATTATTATGTAGATCATAAGCCGTGAATGAATGATACATTTTTGTATTTGATGGAACTGGAGTATGGCATTCAAGAGCGGATGAGTGCAGTAAAAGATATCCAATTTCAGGGCAATAGATATCAGAGAATTACCGGGAAGAGATGAAAGATGCCAAAATTTCGTATCGGAACTGATGATTTCAAAAAACTTCACGATCAGGATGGGTACTTTGTCGATAAAACTTTACTCATAAAGGAGATTATCGATGGCAGCGACGTTACTCTGATACCCCGGCCACGGAGGTTTGGTAAGACCCTGAATATGACGATGCTTAAATATTTCTTTGAAAAATCTGGCGAGAACCGGTCATACTTATTTGAAAAGTATGCTATCGCAACCCATCCCCAATATATGTGCCATCAAGGGCAGTACCCGGTCATTTATCTGACATTAAAAAAGATAAAAGGGAATACCTGGGCTGATGCCAAAGAGCAGATCATTCAGATGATTGGCAGATGCTGTTCTTCAGCAGATCTTTCGGTCTCATCTCTGCGTTTGGAGGATCAGGAGATCTACACATCACTGGTATCCTTTCGCCCATCTGACACAATCCTTTCACTCAGCCTTGAATTACTGACGTTATGGCTGTATGAATATCACAAAAAGCCGGTAATAATCCTTATCGATGAATATGATACTCCCATGATAGAAGCGTGGATACGGGGATATTATGATGAAATGGCTTCCTTCATGCGGGAATGGCTAGGTGCAGGATTAAAACAGGAACATGGACATGCACTCTTTCGGGCAGTTATAACAGGAATTCTTCGCATTGCAAAAGAATCGATCTTCTCAGAGCTGAATAACCTGGACGTTGCAAGTCCACTTATGATAGGTCCTTTCTCAGATAAATTCGGTTTTACTGAACCTGAAATGAAATGTATCCTTGATGCCTTTCATGCTCAAAGTCATGCCGGGATCATACGCGACTGGTATAACGGGTATTCATACGGTGAGCAGACAATATACAATCCTTGGTCTGTCATAAGTTACATTCAGGCAATTCCAAATCCTCCCGGACCGAAATGGCTCAATACGTCTTCAAATGCTCTTGTCTACGAGGAACTTGCAACCGGGGGTCTGGAAATTAAACGTGACCTTGAAATTCTTTTATCCGGGGGAGAGATTCGCTATCCGATATCTGAAACCATTACCTTTCCTGATATCGGAAAAAATCCGATGAACATCTGGAGTTTTTTATATTATTCCGGATATCTGAAGGCTGAAAATCCGCAACCTGATCTTCGGGGGAGGATTACCTATCAACTTTCAATCCCAAATCGGGAAATTAGTTACATGTATGAACATTTCATTGAGTCACTTTATGATTAGACAGATGGTGGGCTTGATGCACTTATGAAATGTTTTCTGGGTGAAAGATCGCTCCAGCATCTTGAAAGTATTTTACAAGATCTTACGTTACGTCTGGTAAGCATGTATGATCTGGCAAAACTTCCTGAAGCAGTCTTTCATGCATTCATACTCGGACTTTTGGCGAACCTGAGAAATATCTATGAGATCAGATCAAACCCGGAGGCAGGGTATGGCCGGGCAGATATACTCATGATTCCAAGAAAAAGTCATAATTATTTTGCCTATATTATAGAATTTAAAACTACAGATACCAAAACCGATACAGAGAAAACTGCCCAAGATGCAATCGAACAGATCCAAGAGAAGGAGTATATATCTGCTATCCTCAATGCCGGCATAAAGCCGGATAAAATAATAAAACTGGCAATCATCCTTCAGGGGAAGAAAGTTGTTGTAGAGATTGAGAAATTCGATATACCCTGCATGGTTTGAAACTTAAGTGATGAGATAACGAAAAAAAGGGAGAAAGAGTTCAGGATCGAGAACCAGAGTTGGGAGGATGGGAGGGATTCGGGAAATATATCTGTTCTACTCGATTGTTCACCTCCTTCCCATCAGTACGGCCCCTCCCCTTCCGGCCATTCATCCTCTTAATACTCCGGAACCGGTGTCGGTGTCATCTCGGGTGCAGGATCTCCGGTCTTTATGGAATAATTCACTGTCGCAAATTCTCCTTCGATGGTCAGGTAATGGATTCCTTCCCGGTATATCGTTATCGTCTTTGTTTCTTCGCTTGAGTATCCCCGGTTATATCCATCCTCGGCGATTATTCGTTGCCAGGGATCACTGACGGTAAGCTTTGCCCATACGAGAAGGGGGTTTGTAACGTGCGGGTGAACGGAATAGGTGATGGCAAACGGGCCTTTTGTGATATTCAATAATTTTCCGTTTGCATATCCACCAAGACCAACAGAACCTGAAAATGTGGTGTTAAGTGGTTTTCTGGCATTTGTATCATCATTTCTCAATATCGATGTGCGATTTCCGATTTATTTCGGGAGAGGAAGAACTTCGTATGGATTCCAGTCAGTGACTTTGGAAATAATGGGGGTAGGGATCGGGTGTTGATATCCTTCAAGAGAGGAATTTATAAAAGTCCTATATCCAGGGAAATGGTTATTGTTTTCTTCATGTCAAATTCCGTTTCCTAAAATGATAAAAACCAGGAATGAAAAGAAGCTCAGATCGGGAAGGATAAATGACCTGACCTCTTCGTGTTTGATGGAGACGAGAGTATGGAGAGCAGGGAACGGATGATTATTGATATGGCAATAATACTATTTCCGGGAGTATGTTTTGTGAGCTTTTTCAATCGTTTCTATCTTTGCAATTTTAACAACCTTTTTTTCTTCTTCAATGAGGTAAAAAACTGTATAAGAACGAGAGATATGGAGACGATATACTACCGGAGGATTTTGAAATTCCAGTTTTTCTCTATTGCCCCCGGAAAAAGGATTTAATTGTAGTTCCTGAATTTTTTCTACAATAATCCGACGTGTTTAATGGTAATTTCTGGAGATATTCACGCGCCTTTTTTTCTATAAGGATAGTATACACGGGTTTTACTCCTCTTCCGTTAAATCCCCGTTCATAATTTGTTCTGCCTCAAAAGGCTCAAATTCTCCCGATTGATCAATCTCCATTACCATCTGCCAATCTCTAAAATCTTTTTCACGTTTTATCATTCCAGCGATGAGGTTATCATAGCTCTGCCCAGCCTTTTTGAGTTCATGGAGACTTTGCCATGTTTGAACCTTAATCGGAATCCGTTTAATCTCATTTTGGTTTATATTATACACACTCGATTCCATAGGAATAGATTTGCAACCAGGATAGATAAATTGTGCATATGTGCCAATTTGTGCATATCATAATTGAGAAATGTGTAAATGATTATTTAGGCAGTTAAACTGAATAATGGTTAAAGTAAAATAAAAGACTGGCGAAAAAGGACATGAAAATTATTTTTTTCTCTTTTTCTTAGGAATTCCATAAAAAATACCCTCTTCTAGTAATTTCTTATATTCAGGTTTTATCCTACCGTCACCAGTACTTGCCTTATTCATTATACCTCTCAAGGTCCGAGGGCCTTTCGTAATACCAGGGATCTTTGGTACCATAAAGCAAATAAGTTTTTTAAATTATTAATAAATTTCGATCAATTTTTATATAAAATATAAATACCACTCAGATCTTATTACTTTAATATTGGTTCGCCATTCTAAATCCTGATGAAATGACTTTCATAACAATATTCTACGTAACCAGATAAGCAAAAATTGATAGCGAAGAAGTTATTGTATTGAATTATCCACATGAACCAATTCTCCTTGGTATCCAGGCTTGTTTTGATCTCCACCTACCTCTCCCACAATCATCCCATCAGTACGGCCCCTCCCCTTCCGGCCATGTCCCTTCATAATATTCCGGAACCGGTGTCGGTGTGATCTCGAGTGCCGGATCTCCGGTCTTTACGGAATAATCCACTGTCGCAAATTCTCCTTCGATAGTCAGGTAGTGGATTCCTTCCCGGTATATCGTTATCGTCTTTGTTTCTTCGCTTGAGTATCCCCGGTTATATCCATCCTCGGCGATTATCCGTTGCCAGGGATCACTGACGGTAAGCTTTGCCCATACGAGAAGGGGGTTTGTAACATTAGGGTGAATAGTGTATGAGATCGCAAACGGGCCTTTTGTTATGCTCAAAACTTTCCCAACCGCATATCCTCCCAGTCCGACTGAGCTAGTATACGTGATATTCAGGTGCTGGCGATTGAGAGAGATGGGATTTTTCAGGATTGATGTCCGGTTTTTGGAGGCAGGGGGCAGGGGGAGGATCTCATAGGGGTTCCAGTCAGAAACGGTTGAGATGAGTGGAGTGGGGGTAGGTTCCGGTGTCGTGGGAATAAATTCAGGTTCATAAGAATTGAGTTCGTTCAACTCCGACAGGTCCTCCCCCTGCGTTTGTTCCTGAGTATCCATCGTCGGTTCATAATCAGGTAATCCAGGAATACCCAGACAACCGGAGGTGAGTATGAAAGAGAGAGATATAAAAAAAATGAGAGGAGAGAACAGGATATTGAGGAAATGTGAGTTTTTCATTCTTACATTATTTTAATTTAGAGTTGAAAATAGTTTATATGAAGGTTAATAATTTTATTATTTAGGCAATAAATATAATACAAAATTAAAATTAGTATTATCAAATCATTAATGTATTAAAAAATTAATACTAAATTAGCTCAAAGAAATGAACTGAGAGCTACGGAGAATTATTTATGATAAGGAAAGATTGTGCAGTATCGCCGGTAGTTGGTGTTCTGCTGATGTTGGTGGTGACTATTATCATCGCCGCAGTTGTCAGCGGATTTGCCGGCGGACTAGCCGGATCACAGGAAAAGGCTCCCCAAGCAAGTTTTGAGGTGAAAGCAGGAAGTCAGGATGGACAACTAGAAATATCATTTGAGCATCTGGGGGGAGATCCTATTCTGACCAAGGATTGTGAGTTAATTACCTTTCTTACCCTCCCGAATGGTACGGTGGTAAAACATGTCCAGACTCCTTCCTCACCGCTAGGAAGGGGAAATACAAATCCAGTTGCTATGTATTCCAGAGGACCTCATCTGACAGACCCTCAGAAATACGCTTACCCATGTAATCCAATTGGAGCTGATGTTACTTTAGGAACCGGATGGGTATTGAGTGGAACTGACACATTAGGAACAGCAGAAAACCCTGCATGGTTCGGAAAGGCAGTATGGCTTCCAGGCGATGTGGCCAGAACTTACCATACCAACATGACTGCAAACATCCTTGGTCTGGTAAGTAATCCACAGCCGGGAACTGATGCTGAATATTCCGCCGCAACCGCGATATTAAATGATGCATACACGAAAAATTCGAATGTAGAGATCAAACTGCTCCATAAACCGAGTGAAAAATACATACTGGATAAGAAGATTGTTTTGAGGAAGTGAGAGACCATGAAACAAATTACATATAAAGATTCAGCTGTCTCTCCGGTTATTGGTATTCTGCTTATGCTGGTAGTGACAATCATTATCGCAGCGGTTGTATCCGGATTTGCCGGAGGGTTATCAGGCGGTCAGGAAAAAGCACCCCAGGCGTCGATCAATCCTACAGATTTCCAGATAAAAGATGTCAGGTATATTGGTTCAAATGTCAATTTTGGACAGGGACTACGGGCTCCGGCACAGGGAGCAACCAATCCTGCAGCGGACATATTTATCACTTTTGAACACAAAGGCGGTGAACCTATCAACCTTGATGGGGTTGAAATGCATTTAAGTGCTTTAGATCAACCCCATTCCGGAACAGTGGTAAGCAGAGCATTAACTCCTCAAACCGGACCTGATATGACTCATTCACAGGGAACTGCCGGACAAATTGGAGTGAAATCTACCATTCCGGGATGGAGTCAGGGTTGGAGTAAATATATCGAAAAATTCCCGGATAAAACCAGTACTACCGTTAAACCCGGGGAGCGTTTTGTCCTTCACGCAGATTATGCAAACAACGCAGGTCAGGTAGCCTGGCATCAGCAGGCCGGAGCATATCCGTTCTTTATAAAGCAGGGGCAGGTACTGGTCTACGACCTGATGGATAAAAACACCCAGAAGACTATCTCCAGCGGCAAAGTCGTCGTGCCGGAATTTTCTGTAAGGACCAGCTGACCGGAGGAGAAAAGAATGAAGAAAAATTATCGTTTATTTGAAGACGCAGTCTCACCAGTTATCGGTGTCCTATTGATGCTGGTTGTGACAATTATTATTGCAGCCGTTGTATCCGGGTTTGCCGGGGGCCTCGCAGGAGATACACAAAAGGTTCCCCAGGCAAGTATTCAGGTAAAGACCGGGTACGGAACGAATTACTATGGTGATGCTATTGATAAAAACAACTTTGGCATTTACTTTGAGCATTTAAGTGGGGATCCACTTCCAACCAAAGATATTGAAATTATTACTTACCTGACATTGCCAAATGGAACGGTGGTAACTCACAAGCAGAACGCGAACTCTCCATTCCAGAATGAAACAACCACCGGATATACTCGTGTACCATTTATACGCGACCAGATGCTTGGGAATTATTATAATACCACTGCCCAGATTGATGCAGGTGGAAGTAACCCATGTTGGTTTGGAGTTTATACCCTGATGCCGGGTCAGGTAGTAAGAACATATAAAAAAGGTGTTACTGCAGGATTCCTTGGTTTGGTGCCAGAATCGTCACTCTACCCGGTTAACGCAGCTGACTTTGCAGCAGGAGCAGATCTTCTTGAGCAATGCATTCAGCAGGGATCACAGGTAGATATCAAATGGCTCCATAAACCGAGTGGTAAGTACATCCTTGATACGAAGATAAACTTGCAGGGGTGAAAAAGATGAAATTTATTGAACATAAGGATAGTGCGGTTTCGCCGGTCATAGGAATTCTGCTGATGCTTGTGGTGACAATTATCATCGCCGCTGTTGTTTCAGGGTTTGCTGGAGGGTTTGCAGGAGATACCAGTAAGGCACCCCAGGCAAGTATTGTTGCTAAAGATATAGTTGTGAACGAAGCATATGATGGCTCAAATACTGATTATGATTTTAATGTAGTAGCGGGAAAGGCTGCTGACATATACGTTGTCTTTGAACATCAGGGTGGAGACGGGATTAATCTAAACAACGTTGAGATATATTTAGGTTGTACCAAATACCCCAGTGCAAAATCAGTAATCTCAAATGGAAAAACTCCTGAAAGTAGTGATTCTTTCTTCGGCGATCATACAAATATCCAGTCCACATTCTCAAAGGGATGGACAAAATACCTTGAAACATTTCCAGAAAAAGGTTCAATAAGTTCTCCAGGGTCGAAATTTGTTCTTCATGCTGATTATGCCAGGTGGAGAATATCGGGAGATAGTTCAGCTCCATGGAAGAAAATTTCCTGGAAGCCGAGTGGAGCCGCAGGAGCATTCAGTGTGGATGTCGGTGATTATCTGACTTATGACATCATCGACAAAGCAACGAAAAAGTCAATTGCATCTGGACAGATACCAGTAAAAGACTTTACAGTTTCATTAACATAGATCTTTTTTCTATTTTTCTTTCTTTATTGAAAAAATAGTAATTTTTTATTCAGAATTAATTATTTGTCAAAAAAAGGAGAATTCATGATAAAATCTGATCCAATCATTCAGTTGCATAACATCTATACTGCCTATGAAGGAGCGAACCGCCCTACGTTAACCGACATCTCTCTCTCTGTGGAGAAAGGAGAGTATGTCATCATTGGCGGTCCGAACGGTGCCGGAAAAACCACCCTCCTTGAAACGATAAACGGGATGCTAACCATAACCCATGGAACTGCAACGGTGTGCGGATATGATGTCCGAAAGGATGGAAACCGGGTCAGATGCAATGTAGGGTACCTCATCCAGAACTTTGTATTCGACCCGCTCACTCCCTTTTCCGTAGAAGAAGTAGTGATCATGGGGAGATATGGAATGATTGGAACGTTTCGAAAACCGAAGGAGGAAGATCACATCGCTGCCAGATCAGCTATGTCGCTCCTTGGCATTGAAGACCTGAAGGATACTCCTATCGGCCAGCTATCAGGCGGACAACAACAAAAAGTCCTCCTTGCATTAAATCTAGCCAGAAACCCGGAAGTTCTCCTTCTCGATGAACCGTTTTCAAACCTGGATATGTTTGCCAGGGACATGATAAATTCACTTTTAATAAGGCTTGTAAATGAGGGAATGACTATTCTCATTGTCTCTCATGCATTTGATGATCTTCCTGACCGGGACGTCAGGGTTGTTGTCATGAATAAAGGGAAGATAATGATGAACCGGGTATCAGCACCAGGAAGTGTTGAACAAATGATCAGAAACTGTGGACCGGGGAATATCCATGCTTGAATTCATCATTACAAACATCGTGGTCTGCCGGACCGTGGAAGCAATGCTTTTTGCATCAATCGCATGTGCTGTTCTTGGTGTAATCATCACCCAGGTCCAGATCTCTTCAATAGGGTTTACGATGTCCCATGCCGCTTTTGCCGGAGCGGCAATTGGTATCTTCTTTTCTATTAACGCCACCCTTTCTGCAATTATTGCCAGCATTTGTGTAGCATTTCTTATAGGCCCATTGAGCGACAAGGCGAAAGTATCTGCTGATACAGCCCTGGGACTCCTTTTTGGCATCTGCATGGCACTTGCAATTTTCTTCATTGCGTATATGACGATGCTGGGGAGGGGTTTTTCTGCGATGGGACTGATGTTTGGAAATGTAATTTCATTATACCGTGAAGATGTTTATCTTCTCGCCCTCGTCTGCCTCGTATCGGTCGCATTTGTGGCAATTCTCTACAAGGAGATAACCTGCATCATTTTCAACAAAAAAATTGCTGAATCGGTTGGTATCCGTGTTAGACCCATCTATTATGTCTTGCTTTTTGTCATTGCCCTGACCGTGGCATTGTGTCTCCCGATTGTTGGTGGGCTATTACTCTATATATGGCTTATCACCCCGGCTGCAATCGCTCTTCAGTTTTGTACAAAACTGAGCAGTATGTTTATCGTTGCTCCTATCGTGGGTGCAATTATCAGCATTTCAGGAGCGGTAATCGGCCTTGAATGCTCCCTTCCGGTGGGACCTCTAATTGCAGTTTTCTTCTCATTTATTCTTGTATTTTCAGTAATCCTCTCACCAAAAAGGAGAATTACAAAAGAAAAATTATAATGTTATTGTACGCAATATTGTATGAATGATTAAATTATTATTATTTTTTTTCACACTATTAACCCTTATATTTCCATTAAGTGTATCCGGACTTAATGTTGTGTCAACCACCTCAGTCCTCTGGGAACCAATCCAGTTTATCGGGGGAGAAAAGGTGCATGCAATTTATATCACCGACCCTTCCATCTGCCCTCATATGCAGACAGATATTGTTCCAAACAGGATGCAGATGCAGATTGAATTCATCCGGGATGCCGATCTGTATGTTGCCCATAATGACAGTCTTGATGCTGAAATGGTAATACCATATATTGACAGGTTTATGGACGCTAATGGATTCAAACCCATTACCTGGAAAACTGTTATTCCCGGGACCTCATGGAATACGCCCGATACTGCAAAAAATTTATCAGAGCAGGTTGCAGGATGGTTAAGGCAGGCAGATCCTTCTAATGCCTCTTATTATGAATCAAGACTAACTGAATACCTGGATAAAATTGATTCCGCAGATTTAACAGAAGCAGAGAAAGATGTTATCAGGAATCAGGATGTCATTGTCATGATCTGGCAATCTGATGCTGCTGATAAATGGCTTGGTTTGAATATTGTCAATGTATTCGGTCCTGATTTTTATAACCAGGGTCAGAACACGCCACGGGCGTTAGTATCAGATATTTACAATAGCCCTGAAAAATACCGGAATGTCCGGTATATTATTGAAAATATGCAATCCGAAGAGATGGCAAAAGGTGTGGAAGAAGCATTGAAGTATCATGGCATCAATGCAAAGCGAGTAATTTTTACTAACTTCCCAAAATCATTACCCAATGTTGAATCACTTCCGGATGTTCTGGCATACAATAAAGCACTTGTGATGCCCGATGAATCAGACAATAAATCTAACCCGACAACACCATTATCATTAATTGGACCAATAATTAGTCTTGTAATAATTATATCTGATTATGAATACAAATCCCGAAAAATGGAAGGATAAAAGAAATAAATCCCGGATTATCTTTTTTCAGTTTAATCTGATAATATATTTCCACCAACTAAGAGAAAGTGAGAGCGATACAGGACCATTTCATATCTATTCCGGGTTCAATTCCTTTCTCTCAATAAACAAATGAGACATATAAGATTAAATTTATTAAAAGAAGAATATCTAAACTTTTGTTTCTGAATAAATAATATTTCGTATGAACTTATTTTACATAATAAAAAAAATTATTATTTTATCGCCCCTATAGAGTAGAGTGAATTCCAAAATGGCTCTTCATCCAAACCATTCATATTCAGTACATAAATTCCATTTCAGAAAAACCAGCACACATACTAAAAAACATTCCCTGATTTTAAAATACCTCACAGGAACAAATAGACATGACTTAAAATCATTTTAAAAAAGGACTCATATTATGAAAATATCAGGAATCATCTGGGGCGGAGAACTCCCGCTCCTGACCAGAGCATGTAACTCACAAGGAATAGAACATGCCTTTATTACCAGTACAGCAGCACGAAACCTGGATACCCTCAATACATATATCGCTCATCTCAATACCGCTGATCTTATCATTATTCACCCCTCAACCGATCCCTTCTGGGATGATGTCATCCCAAAAATTCCTGAAGGTATACCGGTAATCCCCATCGGGTATGATCAGGAAGGACTATCGGCTTCAACGGTCCCGGTAAAAGTTGCCGCAACCGCATCTGCATACTATATCTATGGCGGAGAAAAGAACCTCGATCACCTCATCAGGTATCTCCGGGCTGAAGTCCTTCATGAAGATATGTCATATGACCCCCCCGAACCGGCAGTCTGGGACGGCATATATCATCCTGATGCAGACAGAATCTATACAAGTACTGATGATTACTTCACCTGGCGGGGAAAAACACACACATCAACCATCGGCATCCTCTTTTACCGGTTATACTGGGCTAACCGCGACCTGAAGGTTATCAATGCCCTGATCCGAAGACTTGAACAGGAGCATAATGTCATCCCGGTATTCTGTATTGGGACCGGGGATGCAGATCTCGGGGCACGGCCCGGACAGGAGGTCATCGACCATTACTTCACCGGGAAGATAGACCTTCTCATCAATCTCCAGTCAGTCACGTTATCCCGGAATACGAAAGAGACCGTTGAGGGATTAAAGAGCCTGAATGTCCCGATTATCCATCCGGTGATCATCTATAACCGGAGCCAGGCAGACTGGGAACAGGATAGTGCCGGACTTACGGCATCGGAGATAGGCTGGGCCATCGTTGTTCCTGAATTTCTTGGAATGACCAGCATGATCCCGGCTGGTGTCAAATCTCCTGATGATCCGCTTATGGGAGAGACCGAGTGGCATGATCCGCTGCCTGAACGGATTGACCGGATCGGCCAGCTGGTATCTGGGTGGATTCGACTCAAACAGAAGAATCCTGCAGAACGGAGAGTTGCCTTTATCCTAAACAATGCGCCATGTGCATCTATTGAAGCAACCGTGGGGACCGCTGCCCATCTTGATGCATTGGAATCGGTTGCACAGATACTGCAGATGATGAACAATGCCGGGTACACGGTAGACCCACCTGCGGATGGAAAAGAACTTATCACGACCATTCTTGAGAGAAAAGCCCTCTCCGAATTCAGGTGGACATCGGTCACTGAAACGGTGACAAAAGGAGGTGCCCTAGCTCTCCTGGGCAGGGAGACCTGGGAGCCATGGATAACCAGCCTTCCCCGGAAATTACAAGACCAGCTTCGGGAAACCTGGGGCGATCCTCCTGGCGAAGAGAAAGACGGAGTGCCGGCAGGGATGATATATGAGGGAAAACTGGTCATCACTGGCATATCATATGGAAATATTCTCGTCATGACCCAGCCGAAACGGGGTTGTGCGGGAAGCAGGTGTGATGGCCAGGTCTGTAAAATCCTGCATGATCCCGATATCCCGCCGCCCTATCATTACTTTGCCACGTACCAGTACCTGGTAAAAGAATTCCAGGCCGATGCAATCGTTCATGTAGGGACTCATGGCACTCTTGAGTTTCTGCCGGGAAAATCAGTCGTCCTATCAGATTCATGTCTTCCTGATGCCGTCCTTGGCCCGGTTCCGTTCCTCTATATCTACAACACTGACAACCCCCCGGAAGGAACGATTGCCAAGCGGAGAACTGCAGCAACCCTCATTGGTCATATGCAGTCCATTATGACTGAAAGCGGCCTTTATGGAGAATTATCAGAATTAGCAGACCGAATAGATGAATATACCCGTGCCAGGGATGCAGATCCTGCACGAGCCCATGCTCTGGAACATGTTATCCTAGACCTTATCAGGAGATCCAATCTCGGGCAGGAGATCAAACTGGAACAGATCAAAGAATCAGGAGGAGGAATGGATGAGGTCATAAAAGCCGCTCATACATCATTGACACAGATATATAACAGCCAGATTCCAGATGGGATGCACATCTTTGGTTCAATTCCCATCGGAGAGAAACGGGCAGCATACATCACCGGCCTGCTCAGGTTCAACCAGGAACTGCGTACACTTATGCTGGATCTTGCAGGCCTTGATATGATACCAAAAGCCGGTGAATTTGCACTTCACCGGATGCTGGATGACCAGGCAAAAAAATTTGTCTCTGCTCTTCTGGAGGGGGAGAATCCTCGGAATGCTGCTGAAATAGCCTTAGGAGAACGACTGATCCGACCTGATTCTCCATTACTGAGCCAGGTTTCGGAAAAAGTTATCGAGCTCTCAGATCTCATCGGTTCTTCTGATGAGCATGAGGCATTACTCAGGGCACTCTCCGCAGCATATATAGAGCCAGGTCCGTCAGGTCTTGTCAGCAGGGGCAGAACCGATATTCTTCCAACCGGGAGGAATTTTTACAGTCTTGACCCATACTCGGTTCCAACTGAGGCAGCATTCAGGGTTGGGAGAAAACTGGCAGAGGTTCTGCTGGAAAAGTACCGGACTGAAGAAGGCAGGTACCCGGAGACCGTGGCCGTCTACTGGATGGCATCAGACATCATGTGGTCAGATGGGGAAACATTCGGAAAACTTCTCCATCTGCTCGGTGTTGAACCGGTATACCGGCAGGGACGGGTGACCAGTCTGAAAATACTCCCCCTGTCAACACTGGGAAGGCCGAGAATCGATATCAATGTCCGGGCATCAGGCATTCTCCGTGACTGTTTCTACAACTGTATTGATCTGCTGGATGATGCAGTTGCTCAGGTCGCGGCACTTCATGAACCGGACGAGATGAATTATGTCAGGAAACATCAGGCAGATAAATCCGGACTAATGCCCCGGATCTTTGGCAGCCGGGCCGGGACGTATGGAATGGGAGTAAACCTGGCTCTCTATGCCTCTGCATGGAAAGAAGAGACAGAACTTGCAGATATTTACATCGCCTGGAACGGGTACGGGTATGGAAAGGGCGTCTATGGAAGACCCGCACATGATGATCTCATCGCCCAGCTGAAAACCGTTGATGTCACGTTCAATAAAACAGCAACCGATGAGTATGATCTCCTTGGCTGCTGCTGCTATTTCGGGACGCACGGGGGCATGACCATCGCTGCAGAGACTGTGAAAGGTCAAAAAATAGCCACCTATTATGGGGATACCCGCGACCCCAGCCAGGTAGAAGTCCGGACTCTTGCAGAAGAATTAACCAGGGTTGTGAGGACAAAACTTCTCAATCCAAAATATATCGACGGTCTGAAAGAACACGGGTACTCCGGCGCAAGTGAACTCTCCCGAAGAATTGGCAGGGTTTATGGCTGGGATGCCACAACCGGACAGGTGGATGACTGGATCTTTGATGACATTGCCCGGGCCTTCATCTTAAATCAGGAGAACCGGGACTTTTTTGAAGAGAACAATCCCTATGCTCTCGAAGAGATTGGACGCAGACTCCTTGAAGCTCATGAACGGGGAGTCTGGGAAGCAGATCCGGATGTAATTGAGGGAGTAAAAGAGGCATATCTGATGATTGAAGGATGGATGGAAGACCGGATGGATGGAAGTTACGGTCAGGTACAGGGTGGATCTATCGATATCTACACGATGAATGATATTTCGGCCTGGAAAGAAAAGATTGGTCATATGAAAGGGGGGAAATAATGTCTCATCATCATAAAAAACCGCTTATTCCATTTACTGCTATTATCGGCCAGGACCAGATGAAAAAAGCCCTGGTCCTGAATGCTATCAACCCGACCATCGGAGGTGTCCTTATCCGGGGTGAGAAGGGGACTGCAAAATCAACCGCGGTCCGGTCTCTTGCCGAAATACTTCCCATGATAACGGTAGTTCCCGGGTGCCCGTTCTCCTGTGATCCGAAAAAAGAATCTGAATTTTGTGAACTCTGTGCAGAAAAAAAGAAACAAAAATCTCTGCCAAATCCAAAAGACCAGCAGATACGGGTGGTGAATTTACCGGTCGGGGCAACCGAGGATCGGGTTGTCGGCACGATAGACATTGAGCGGGCATTAAAGGAAGGAATTAAAGCACTTGAACCTGGAATACTCGCTGATGCAAATCGCGGAATTCTGTATATTGATGAAGTAAACCTTCTTGATGATCATGTCGTTGATGTGCTTCTTGATGCAGCCGCCATGGGGGTGAACACGGTTGAACGTGAAGGAATATCATTTTCACACCCCTCACGGTTTATTCTCATCGGCACAATGAACCCTGAGGAGGGAGAACTGAGACCCCAGTTACTAGACCGGTTCGGACTCCAGGTATCGGTTGAGGCACTTGATAATCCGGATGAACGAATGGCGATCGTCAAGACATCTGAAGAGTTTTTAAAAGATCCGGATACCTTCCGTCAGAAATTCAAAAGAAAGCAGAAAGATATCGCAAAAAAGATTCGGAAAGCGATAAAAATCCTCCCCAGTGTAACGATTTCAGATGATCTGGTGCGAAAAGCAGTGGATGTGTGCATTGGCCTTGGGGTACGAACACACCGGGCCGAGATCACCATTGTCAGGACAGCGAAGACCATAGCAGCATTTGATGGTCGGAAGACCGTAAACCAGGACGACCTTCGGGAGGCTATTGAACTTGCCCTTCCCCACCGGATGAGAAGAAGACCGTTTGAGGAGCCAAAAGTTGATCCGGAAAAGCTTGATGACCTGATGAACGAACCTTCCCAAAATCAGGAGAATCAGCAGGACAACCCTCCGGATCAACCCCCATCTGATCAACAGGAATCCAAGGGACAAAACCAGCAATCTGAACCAGAAAACAGAACAGATCCATCAGCTTCACAAGGGAACGCTCCAAAGGAACAGCAGGTGTTCCGGATTGGATCGCCCATAGATCCGGATAAGATAAAATCACCGGACCGAAGAACGGTTGAAAAACGATACGCCCCGGGGCGACGGTTTGATACGAACGGAGGAGACCGGCGTGGTCAGTATATCGGTGCGGAAAAAAGACCAACCGGACGTGACATCGCCCTTGATGCCACAATCCGGGCCGTTTCCCCGTATCAGAAGATGCGTCTGTCAGACTCATTGGCCATAGTTATCCGTTCAGATGAAGTCCTTCAGAAGAAACGGATAGGAAAAACGGCCACTGCCACCCTCTTTGTCGTGGATGCAAGTGGTTCGATGGGGGTTGAACAGCGGATGGAGGCAGCAAAAGGGGCTATTTTCTCCCTGCTTGAAGATTCCTACCAGAACCGGGATCGTGTCGGCCTTGTTGCATTCCGGGGTGAAGGAGCAGATGTGGTTCTGCCCCTTACATCCAGCATAGATCTTGCATACCAGCGCTTATCTGAACTGCCAACCGGTGGAAAAACCCCGCTTGCAGCCGGATTGCAAAAATCCCTTACAATACTCATGCGGGAGAAACAAAAGTATCCATCATTACTTCCCCTACTCGTTCTTATTACCGATGGACGGGCGAATGTCGGAAATGGAGGAAAACTGAAAGATGAGATTGGATTAATTACCGATGACCTGGTAAAAGCCGGAATTGAAACCGTCATTATCGATACCGAATCAAAACAGAAAGGACGGTTAAGTATTCAACTTGGATTCTGTCCTTTCATTGCACAGCGGACACAGGGACGATACTTCCAGATCTCAGATCTGACTGCTTCAGATCTATCCAGTGCAGTAGTATCAGGAATGAAAACATCCTTGGCTTGAATATGAATTACTTCATGTACCATCAGAGAAATTTTTGATGAAATCACCAGAAAATGCATCCATCTCCCTATACCTATCCGGGAGAAAACAGAAATTCATAGTTATCACAGGGCTTACCATTCTCCTCTTTTGTGCAAGTATTTATGCCCTGAATGCAGGATCCTACCATCTCTCCTTTGATCGGATCCTTACCATAGTTCATCAGGCAGTAATGAACCCGGATCTTCTGAAAGATTTCCCTTCTGAAAAGACGGTGGTGATTGATTTCAGAATGCCACGGGTACTTCTTGCAATATTTACCGGTATAAGTCTTGCGATAGCCGGATGTGTCATGCAGGCACTCCTTCGAAATCCGCTTGTAAGTCCTTTTACCCTTGGACTCTCATCCGCAGCATCATTCGGTGCTGCCCTGGCTATCGTCTTTGGAGCCTCCCTTATGCCTTTCATCCCGAAAGAATTTCAAAACGGCGTCATCATCTTTTCAGCATTCCTTCTGGGATGGTTTTCAATTCTTTTTATTTATGCAATCTCACAGATGAAAGGTTCATCAAGTGCTACCCTTATCCTTGCCGGGGTTGTTATCGGGTATATCTTCACTGCCGGTGTCATGATTCTGAAGTATTTGACAAATGATGAAAAACTCAGGGAGATTACCCTCTGGTTGATGGGAGGGATGTGGGGTGCGAACTGGGGAGCAATTATTATCGTCGCTCCAATTTCACTCCTCTGTTTCCTTTATCTGGAATCCAAAGCCTGGGATCTCAATACCCTCTCAGCCGGAGATGATGTTGCAAAAAACCTGGGGGTCAATGTGAACAGACTTCGTCTGACCGGACTGTTCGTCTCAACCCTGGCAGCATCAGCTTGCCTTGCATTTACCGGGATTATCGGATTTATTGGTCTGATGGGCCCCCATATCGGCAGAATGCTGATTGGAAATGATAACCGGTTCCTGATCCCCTGTTCCGCCCTCCTGGGAGCACTCATTCTGTTGATCTCGGATACCGCTGCACGAACGATTATGGACCCGGTTGAGATCCCGGTCGGGGTTATCATGTATGTAATCGGGGGTATCTTTTTCATGTTCCTCATATTACGGGGAAAACACCGGATGATCACATGAGAGGCGGATTATGACACTTGTCGTTGAAAAATTATCTGTGCATTATGGATCCATTCGTGTCCTCTCTGATATCAGTTTCTCTCTTCCTCTTGGAGAAGTTCTGTGTATCATCGGACCGAACGGATCAGGTAAAAGCACGTTAATCAAGACAATTGCAGGAATTATGGAGCCTAAATATGGGAACCTTTCATTGGAAGGTCAGAACCTGGATTCTATTTCCCGGAATGAGATAGCGAAAAAGATTGGGTATGTCCCCCAGGATTTTCAGTATCTCACCTCTTCAACAGTCCTTGAAGCTGTCATTCTTGGTCGCCGCCCCCATGTACAATGGTCACTGACCCAGCATGACCTGGCAAAAGTCGATACTGCAATGGAAATGCTCCATATCACATCCATGGCTGAAAAAATGCTCACCGAATTATCTGGAGGAGAACGACAACGGGTTTTCATTGCCCGTGCAATTGCCCAGGAACCGGATTATTTCCTGTTTGATGAACCAACCAGTGCCCTTGATATCAAGCACCAGATTGATGTATTCCAGATGATTAAAAGAATCGCAGATTCTCAAAGTCGATCTGTTTTGGTAGCAGTGCATGATCTTAATTTTGCTTATCATTACGCAGATCGGGTAATCCTGCTGGATAAAGGAGAGATTGTGAGTATGGGAACTGTTGAAGAGGTAATGACTGAGGAAAATATCATTTCAGTATATGGAATCCCCATGCAGTTTGTCACAACAGATGCAGGCAGGTACGTTTTACCTGATTGGAAAAAGGCAGAAGACCGGACATCTCCCAAACCGATAAATGTGATCTGAATGAAAAAAGAAATTCAAAACTGTCCATATAGTAAAATAATCACGAAAAAGCTTACAAAAAACTTCGGTAACCTCTGTGCTGTAAATCAAATCAATCTCTCCGTTGGAAACGAGATATTTGGCATTCTCGGTCCAAATGGTTCAGGAAAAACAACCACGGTTCTGATGCTGACAACTCTCCTCGAACCGACAGAAGGAACTGCAGAAATCTGTGGATATAATATCCAGACCGAACCAAGGAAAGTCAGGGATTCGATCAGTTATGTCCCGCAGGATATGGCAGTTGACGTCAGGCTTACCGGGAGAGAGAATATTCATATGTTTGCAGAACTGTACGGAGTCCAAAACCCGGCTGAACGATCCGAAGAAGTACTCCGGATATTGGAACTATCCGACCGTGCTGATGAATATGCCAAAGTATACTCCGGTGGAATGAGAAGAAGACTGGAACTTGCCCAGGCTCTTGTCCACAATCCCAAGGTTCTATTCCTTGATGAACCCACGGTTGGGCTTGATGTAGCAGCCCGAAAAAAGATCTGGGAGCATATTAAGAAACTCCGCAATGCCGGGATGACGATTTTTGTAACGACACACTACATGGATGAAGCTGATAAGTACTGTGATAGGGTTGCAATTATTGATCATGGCACTATCAAGGCGATAGACACTCCGGAAAATCTTAAAAAAATTATCTCAAAAGATGTAATTTCGGTATCTGTTTCAGGTACATACACAGGAGTTGATCTTCCCGGTGTCAGGTTCGCCTTTTTCGAAGATGAAAGCATAATCTTCTATGCTGATTCGGGAGACGAGGCTCTCCCTCAAATCAAAGATGCCCTGAGTGTAAATGGCGTGACCGTAACCGCCATGTCACTTCGAAAACCTTCTCTGGATGATGTATTTCTCCATCTTGTCGGAACTGAAGAGGATAAGGGTCCTTTTAATCTAAGCACGTTTCGAAATATGACCGGGAGGAGAGGATGAATCCGATTCTGGTATACTGCCGTCGGGATTTGATCCGTTGGTTCAGAGGGAAATGGGGGTTTATTTCCGCCATGGTCATGCCTGCAGCGTGGCTCCTCTTTGTAGGCCTGGCCCTTCCGATATCCTTTACCGATAATTACATCGACTTTGTAACCCCGGGAATTCTTGTGATGACTATTCTCTCAGCATCGCTCGCTGGTGGAGGACTACTCATTCTTGACCGCATGCTTGGATTTTTTAATAAATTTCTTGCTCTTCCCCCACCACGGGAAAGTATTCTGTTTGGAAAGATTCTGGTAATTTCAATCAGGGGAATTATTCAGTCAACGATAATTCTCTGCTTCGCTTTTCTTGTTGGGGCGAAACTCTATACTCCATCCCAATTAGCAGGAACATACCTTATCCTGATCATTTTCGGGGCATTACTCGCTTCAGCAGCGGCGTCTATTGCGATCTACCTGGATGATCATGATCAATATGCTGCTGCCAACGCAATGATTACGATGCCCCTGTTTTTCTCCTCATCGGCAATGATGCCCTACGAACAGATGCCCTCATGGCTAATACCTGTAGCCCAAATAAATCCGCTCAGTTTTGCGATAGATGGGATCAGGATCTTCCAGACCGGAGAGATTCCTCTGACTCAGATCGGATTTTTATCCATCTTGTGTGTGTCCATAATCGGAGTTGCAGTTCATGTATTCAGAAAAGTCCAGGTATGAGAATTCCTACGCTTTTTGTATTGCCAGACGAACAAAAAACTGATGATTACCATGATGAAAAACTCGTACATTTCCTACTTCGCGATATTCGTCATTGTTTGTGGATTAATACTACCATTTTGCTCTGCTGATGTCTCATTCACCGATACGTCAGGAGATACCATCACCCTTCCATTTGCTGCGAAAAGGATTATCTGCCTGAACAGTGATGCAGCAGAAGCATTGGTGATTCTTGGGGCAGGAAACAGCATAATTGGTCTTACTGATAGTACCATGAAAGATACTGCACTCATGAAACACATGCCAAACGCGATAAGTGTTGGAGACTGGCAGACACCCGGTATTGAGCGGATTCTTGCATTAAAACCAGATGCCGTCATTTCGTATTCCAGTTCCAAACCAAAGAACGCTGAACAGTTGAAAAACGCAGGAATTAATCTGATTTATCTTGACTGTTATAAATTCAATACTCTTAAACAGGATATTACATCTCTGGGAACATTGATCGGTGCTGATGAGAAAGCAGAACAATATCTTACCTTCATGAAGAAATGGGAGGATGAAGTTACGTCACGGTTGAAAAATATTCCTGAACAAGATCTCCCGACAGCATACATTGAAGGATATTCTGATTATTCTGCTCAGGGCAAAGACAGCGGAATAGATATTCTTATGGGAATAGCCAGGGGAAAAAACCTTGCTGCAAGTCTTGGTGAACAATGGCCAAAAGTCACTCCTGAATGGGTTATGAGTGAGAATCCGTCGGTAATTATAAAAACAGTCTCCCTTAAGCCGGATAAAACGCTGGAACAGGTCAGGGAAGAGATGATTGCAAGAACCGGGTTTGACTCACTTGATGCAGTAAAAGAAAAACAAGTGTTTGTCCTGAATGGAGACCTTGTTTATGGTCCCCGGAGTCCGGCTGGTCTCGTATATCTTGCAAAGGCATTGCACCCGGATGAATGTAAAGACCTTAATCCAAAAGATGTCTTACAAGAGTATGCTGATACCTTTGTTTCCGGAACAGAAATGGGCGAATATTATGCACCAGTCTTGTAAGGTATTGATGAGGTAAAATTGTTACAGGATAAATAGCCCATAATTAC